>NZ_MUND01000305.1 GCF_002154375.1 Streptomyces glaucescens
ACCGGGGGGACATCACCGGGGGCGGGGTGGCGGCACCCATCGCCAGGGCGGTGATGGAGGCGGTGCTCAGGACGGCCCGCTGAGGTCAGTCCGGGGCGCCGCCCTCCTCGATCGTGCGCCGCACCTCCGCCGCCCGCGCCCGTTCCTCCGCCGCGAAGCGCTGGGCGTCCAGTTTCTCGGCGATCTCCTCGTCCTGTGACATCAGCAGGTCCAGGCTGGAGTCGCCGAGTTCCAGGACGCCGAGGTCGACGTAAGCCTGCTGGAGGCGTCTGCCCCACAGGCCGATGTCCTTGACGCAGGGGACGATGCGGCTGAAGAGGAGCTTACGGAAGAGGGCGAGGAACTCGGACTGCTCGCTGTACTCCTCCGCCTCGGCCTTCGGGATGCCGAAGTTCTCCAGGACCTCGACCCCGCGCAGGCGGTCGCGCATGAGGTAGCAGCCCTCGATGACGAACTCCTCGCGTTCGCGCAGTTCGGCGTCGGTGAGCTGCTTGTAGTAGTCGCGCAGGGCCATGCGGCCGAAGGCCACGTGCCGGGCCTCGTCCTGCATGACGTAGGCGAGGATCTGCTGGGGCAGCGGTTTGTCGGTGGTGTCGCGGATCATGCCGAAGGCGGCCAGGGCCAGGCCTTCGATCAGCACCTGCATCCCGAGGTAGGGCATGTCCCAGCGGCTGTCGCGCAGGGTGTCGCCGAGGAGGGACTGGAGGTTGTCGTTGATCGGGTACAGGAGCCCGATCTTCTCGTGCAGGAAGCGGCCGTAGATCTCGGCGTGCCGGGCCTCGTCCATGGTCTGGGTGGCGGAGTAGAACTTGGCGTCGAGGTCGGGCACGGACTCGACGATCCGCGCGGCGCAGATCATGGCGCCCTGCTCGCCGTGCAGGAACTGGCTGAACTGCCAGGAGGCGTAGTGCCGGCGCAGGTCCGCGCGGTCCTTGGCGGTGAGCTTCGCCCAGTGCCTGGTGCCGTACAGGGCCAAGGCCTCGTCGGGGGTGCCGAGGGGGTCGTACGGGTCGACCTCCAGGTCCCAGTCGATGCGCTTGGTGCCGTCCCACTGTTTGTCCTTGCCCTTCTGGTAGAGGGCGAGCAGGCGCTCCCGTCCGGCGTCGTACTCCCAGTCGAAGCGTGCCGCGCCGGTCGCGGGGACCGTCCAGCCGGGGTCGTCCGGTGTGGTGGTGTACACGTCGAAGGTCGGCATGTTCCGCAGGCTCCCGCGTAGTAGACGCGCGGTCAACAAGTCGCGCACGAACTATTGACGAGCTTGCTGACAAGCAGTCTCATAAGCAGTGACCCACGGGTAACCGGAACAGCGCTCCGTACGACGAGATGGGACTGCCATGACGACCCTGACGGAAGCCGACGCGGTCGAGGGGCTGCGCGACGCGCTCGGCCTGCTCAAGGACCGGGAGCAGGTGGCCGAGCGGCTGCTCGACTCTTCCGCCAAGCACTCCTTCGACCCGGACAAGGAACTCGACTGGGACGCCCCCTTCGAGGAGGGCAAGTGGTTCTGGCCGCCGGAGCTGGTGTCGCTCTACGACACCCCGCTGTGGAAGCGGATGAGCGAGGAGCAGCGGATCGCGCTGTCCCGGCACGAGTCGGCGGCGCTCGCCTCGCTGGGCATCTGGTTCGAGATCATCCTGATGCAGCTGCTCGTGCGGCACATCTACGACAAGGCGGCGACGAGCGCGCACGTGCGGTACGCGCTCACCGAGATCGAGGACGAGTGCCGGCACTCGAAGATGTTCGCCCGGCTGATCTCCCGGGGTGACACCCCCTGGTACCCGGTCAGCCGCACCCACCAGCACCTCGGCCGGCTGTTCAAGACCATCTCCACCACGCCGGGCTCCTTCACCGCGACCCTGCTCGGCGAGGAGATCCTGGACTGGATGCAGCGGCTGACCTTCCCCGACGAGCGCGTGCAGCCGCTGATCCGCGGCGTCACGCGCATCCACGTCGTGGAGGAGGCACGCCACGTGCGCTACGCCCGCGAGGAACTGCGGCGCCAGATGGTGACCGCGCCGAAGTGGTCGCAGGAATTCACCCGCGTCACCTCCGGCGAGTTCGCCCGCGTCTTCTCCGTCGCCTTCGTGAACCCCGAGGTGTACACCAACGTGGGCCTGGACAAGCGCGAGGCCATGGCGCAGGTGAAGGCCAGCGGGCACCGCAAGGAGATCATGCAGACCGGCGCCAAGCGGCTGACCGACTTCCTCGACGACATCGGCGTGCTGCGCGGCGTCGGCCGGCGGCTGTGGAAGTCGTCCGGGCTGCTGGCCTGAGGGCCGGTGCGCCCCGGAAGGGGCGCGGGGAACCGCGCGACCGGCCGCGCACACCACGCGCCCGCCGAGACACCCTGGCCACCCGGGTTCCCCCGCACACCGGCCAGGGCGGCGCACGCCATTACGCTGCCGGTCATGACCCCTCAGGCCCCCGCCCGCACCTACCGCCGGCTCAGCGTCGAGGAACGGCGCAGTCAGCTGCTCGACGCCGCGCTCTCCCTGTTCGCGCACCGGGCCCCCGAGGACGTCTCGCTGGACGACGTGGCGGAGGCGGCCGGCGTCTCCCGGCCGCTGGTGTACCGCTACTTCCCCGGCGGCAAGCAGCAGCTGTACGAGGCCGCCCTGCACTCCGCCGCCGAGGCGCTGCGGGGCTGCTTCGACGAGCCGCGCGAGGGCCCGCTGCTGCCCCGCCTGGCCCGGGCCCTGGACCGCTACCTCGCCTTCGTCGACGAGCACGACGCGGGCTTCAGCGCGCTGCTCCAGGGCGGCAGCGTGGTGGAGACCTCCCGGACGACGGCCATCGTGGACGGCGTACGGCGGGCGGCGGCCGAGCACATCTACCGGCACCTGGGGGTCGACGACCCCGGCCCCCGGCTGCGGATGACCGTCCGGATGTGGATCACCGCCGTGGAGGCGGCCTCCCTGATGTGGCTGGACGAGGAGAAGCAGCCGCCCGCCGGGGAGCTGCGGGACTGGCTGGTGGACCAGTTCCTGGCGGTGCTGTCGGTGACCGCCGCGCGGGACGCCCAGGCCGCGGCCGTGGTGGCGGCCCTCGCCGCGGCGGATGGCTGACACTGGTGCCGTGAAGAGCGAAGACACCCCCTTCGAGGGCGGGCCGATGGACGGCCGGACGCTGCCCGTGCTGCTGGGGATCACCGGGCACCCGCCCAAGACGTACCGCATCCCCGTCCCGGACCCGGCGGGCGGACCGCCGACCGTGCTGGTCTACCGCCGGGTGTCGCGCGGGCAGGGGCGGCTGACCCAGCGCTGGAAGTACGTCCACGACCCCGGGGGCGAGCCCGGCGGCGGCCGGCCGAGGTGGCCGTGGTCGAAGCCGGCGCGGCCCGCCGGTCCCGGCGCCACGCCGGGCGGCAACCGGGACGACGCCGAAGGGTGACGCGTTACGCCATCCCGAGCACGCCCGGCGAGCGGCCCGCGCGCAGGCGCCGGATGCTCGCGGTGCGGCGCGGAGACTCCGCCCCGCACCGGAGGTGATGACGTGTCAGGAAGGTTTCTGCGGCTGGCCTGTACGGCGGCCGTGACGGTCTGCGCCACCCTCACGCCCGGCCCGGCGGCGACCGCCGTTCCCGAGCCCGGGCCGCCCCGCGACCGCACGCTCTCCCAGTTGCTGACGGACCTTCAGCGGCTGTACCGGGAGGCCGAGCGGGCGACGGAGACGTACAACGCCACCGCGGAGGAGCTGAAGGAGCGGCGCGCCGAGGTCGCCCGGCTCGACCGCGCGCTGGCCCGCGCCCGGCTCTCCCTGCACGACAGCCGGGGCGCGGCCGGCCGCCTCGCGCGGCAGCAGTACCAGAGCACGAGCACCGCGCTCTCGCCGTACGTACGCCTGCTCCTGGCCCGTGATCCGCAGCGCGCCCTCGACCAGGGGCATGTGATCGGCCAGGTGGCGCGCGAGCGTGCCGAGACGGTGGGCCGCCTCACCGGCACCGAACGCAAGGCGGACGGACTGGCCCGCCGGGCGCGCACGGCGCTCGACGCCCAACTCGCCGTCGCCGAGCGGCAGCGCGAGGAGCGGGACGACGTGCGGGAGCGGCTCGGCGACATCGAGGAACTGCTGGCCTCCCTCACCGCCGAGCAGCTGACCGCGCTCGCCGAGTTCGAGGACAAGGGGATCGAGAAGGCGCAGCGGGACCTGGTGGCCTCGGGCGCGCTCGCCGCCGAGGACCCCGAGCCGTCCGACGAGGGCGGCCGGGCCCTGGGCTACGCCATGCGGCAGCTGGGCAAGCCGTACGAGTGGGGTGCGGAGGGCCCGGAGACCTACGACTGCTCGGGTCTGACCTCCGAGGCCTGGGGCCACGCGGGCACCCCCATCCCCCGCACCAGCCAGGAGCAGTGGGCCGAACTCCCCCGCATCCCGCTGAGGGACCTGCGCCCTGGCGATCTGGTGATCTACTTCCCGGAGGCCACCCACGTCGCGATGTACGCGGGCGACGGCAAGGTCGTCCACGCCCCGCGCACCGGCGAGGAGATCGAGATCTCCCCGCTGGCGAACAACCCGGTGCTGGGCGCGGTGCGCCCCGACGCCCGCCCGGACGGGGCACGTGAGGACTACGCTCCCGCCGCGCCCGAGACCTCCATCAGGTAGCCCTCGGTCTTCTGCGGCTCGTAGAAGAAGTTCTCGAAGTCCGACGGGTCGTTGAAGCCGTTGGCGAAACGGTCCGCCACCGGCTGGAGCTGGCCCGCGGCGCCGATGAGGTTGAGGACGTGCTCCGGCGGCGGGGCGAGCATCGTGTTGGTCCACTTGGTGACGTGCCGGGCCGTGGCCCAGTAGCGGTCGAAGGTGGCCCGCATCCACTCCTCGTCGAACGGCTTGTCTCCGTGTTCGAGGATGGCCGAGAGGTAGGCGGCCGCGCACTTGGCGGCCGAGTTGGAGCCCTGTCCGGTGATCGGGTCGTTGGCGACGACCACGTCGGCCACGCCGAGGACCAGGCCGCCGGAGGGCAGCCGGCCGATGGGGTTGCGCACGGTGGGGGCGTAGCGCCCGGCGAGGGTGCCGCCGGCGTCGGTCAGTTCGACCTTGGTGGCCCGCGCGTACTCCCAGGGCGTGAACTTCTCCATGAGTTCCAGGGTCAGGGAGAGGTGTTCCGCCGGGTCCTTGACGCCCTTGAACGCGTCCAGCGGGCCGCCGGGTATGCCCTCCCAGAAGAGGATGTCGGCGCGGCCGGAGGTGGTGAACGTCGGCATGACGAACAGTTCGCCGACGCCGGGCACCAGGTTGCAGCGGACCGCGTCGAACTCGGGGTGCTCCGGGCGCGGGCCCAGGCCGTGGACGTAGGCGACGGCGAGGGCGCGCTGCGGCTCCGTGTACGGGGAGCGCTCGGGGTCGCGGGCGAACATCTGCACCAGCTCGCCCTTGCCGGCCGCGACCAGCACCAGGTCGTAGGCGCGGGAGAAGTAGTCGAGGTCGCCGACGGCCGCGCCGTGGATGACGAGCTGGCCGCCGCGCTGCGCGAACGTCTCCATCCAGCCGGCCATCTTCACCCGCTGGTCGACCGACTGCGCGAACCCGTCGAGCCTGCCCACCCAGTCGATCGCGCGCTGTGTCGGCCCCGGGTCGTGCGAGCCGGGGGCGGCCACCGAGACGCCGAGTCCCTCGATCTTCGGGGCCTGGGACTCCCAGAAGTTCAGCTGGAGGTCGCGCTCGTGCTGCAGTGCCGTGTGGAACATGCACTGCGTCGACATGACCCGGCCGGAGCGGATCTCGTCCGCGGTCCGATTGGACATCAGGGTGACCTCGTAGCCGTGCGACTGGAGGCCGAGGGCGAGCTGGAGGCCGGACTGGCCGGCTCCGACGACGAGTATCTTCCGCATGCGGTTGCTGTCTCCTAGTCGGGACTACTCGGGGGTTTCGTCGAGCGCGTGGCCGACGAGGGCCAGGAGGGTCTCGATCACCGAGATCCGGCGTCGCGCATCCATGATCATGACAGGTATGTGCGGCGGGATCGTGAGGGCCTCGCGGACGTCCTCCGGATCGAACAGCTCGCTGCCGTCGAAGTGGTTGACCGCGACGACGTACGGCAGCCCGCAGCTCTCGAAGTAGTCGAGCGCCGGGAAGCAGTCCTTCAGGCGGCGGGTGTCGGCCAGCACGACCGCGCCGATCGCGCCGCGCACCAGGTCGTCCCACATGAACCAGAACCGCTGCTGGCCCGGCGTGCCGAACAGGTAGAGCACCAGGTCGTCGTCGAGCGTGAGGCGGCCGAAGTCCATGGCCACGGTGGTGGTCAGCTTGCCGGGCGTGGCGGTGAGGTCGTCGGTCTCCTCGCTGGCCTCGGTCATCAGGGCCTCGGTCTGCAGCGGGGTGATCTCCGAGACGGCGGTGACCAGCGTGGTCTTGCCGACGCCGAAGCCGCCCGCCACCACGATCTTCGTGGCGATGGGCGCCCGGGTGCGGTCCGTCTGCCAGGACTTCAGGTCCTCGTCGGGCTCGGCCACGTCGACGAGCGGGGAGACGCCACGAGCGGCATCAGAGACGACGGAGTCCACTCAGCACCCTTTCCAGCAGCGCGCGGTTCGGGCGGCCCGTGCCGTGCCCGGTACCGGTTCCGTACACGCGGATCTTTCCCTGGTCCGCGAGGTCGCTCAGGAGCACACGGACCACGCCGAGCGGCATCTTCAGCAGCGCGGCGATCTCGGCCACCGTGCGCATCCGGCGGCACAGTTCGACGATGGCCATCATCTCCGGCATCACCCGGGTGGTGAGGGAACCGTTCGTGAGTTCCCTCCGCCCCTCGGCGGCGTCCAGCGCGGCCGTGCTGGCCACGAACGTCTCGACCAGCAGGACGTGCCCGAAGCGGGTACGGCCGCCGGTGAGCGAGTAGGGGCGGACGCGGGCGGGCTTGCGGTCGCCGCCGCGGACCGGGAGCTGTGACTTCGGTGTGGCACTCATCGGGCACTCCCCGTCGACTCGGACTCCAGGGATTTCCTCAGCTCGCTGCGCAGTTCGGGGGTCAGCACATGGCCGGCGCGGCCGACGAAGAGCGCCATGTGGTAGGCCACCACGCTCATGTCGCAGTCGGCGGAGCCGTGCACCCCGAGCAGCGAGCCGTCGCTGATCGACATGACGAACAGGCTGCCCTCGTCCATCGCGATCATGGTGTGCTTCACCCCGCCGAAATCCAGCAGCCGGGCGGCGCCGATGGTGAGGCTGCCGATGCCGGAGACGATGGTGGCCAGGTCGGCGGCGGAGCCGCGCGGACCGGTGGGGGCGTCGGCCGGGGACCGGCGGGCGGCCTCGTTCCTGCCCGGGTCCGAGGAGAGCAGCAGCAGACCGTCCGAGGAGACCACGGCCACCGAGAGGATGCCGGGCACCTCCTCGACGAGGTTGGTCAGCAGCCAGTGCAGATTGCGGGCCTCACTGCTCAGTCCGAAGGTACTGGGCGCGGTCAACTGCTTGCCTCCTCGACTGTGCCCCCCGTGGCTTCTTCGGCGTGTGCCTGTCCTGCGGTCGTGCGGTGGTGCGGTGCGGGTGCCCCGGGTGCCGGGGTCTGGGCCGTGTGCTCGGCGATCTCCGCCTCGACATCGCGGCGACCGGCCTCCGCCCCCCGGCGGAAGCCGCCCAGCCGGCGGCGCAGCGCGTCCGCGTCGACACCGCCGGCACGCGGCCGGGGCGTCGTCGACGGCGCGGTGATCTTCGGTGTGCGCTTGGGCAGCCCCTTGTCGGTGAGCCGTTCCTCGCCCTCGTCGGGGGCGCGGTCGTGCGTGTCGGGGCCGATGGCGTACGGGTCGGCGGGGGCCGCCGGCTCCGGCAGTACGGGGTCGGGCCGCGCGGGCGCGGGCTCCGGCGCGGCGGGCCGGTCGGCCGCCGGGGCGGGTTCCGCGTGGCCGGTGCCTTCGGCGTGGTCGGCGGCTTCGGTGCGTTCCGCGCGCGGGGGCTCCGGGATCAGCAGCTCCATGGTGGTCTCGGAGGGGGACTCCGGGACCACGGCCTCGGCCGGCTCCTGCGGACGTCCGGCCGGCTCGGTCCCGGAGACGGTCCCGGACGCGGAGTCGTCCTCGGCCGCCTCGGCGCTCGTTGCGGCGTCCCGCTCCCGTCCGGCCTGCTCGGCTTCGGCCTGCTCCGCCGCTGCATGCTCGGCTTCGGCCTGCTCGGCCACTGCCTCTTCGGCTTGGGCGTGCTCGGCGACGGTCTTCTCCGCGAGCGCCACCAGCGGGTCGTCGTTCTTGGCGCGACCGGGCAGCACGTTGGAGTTGGCCTCGGCGTCGGCGCCGGGCAGGGAGAAGGTGTGGGTGCCGTCCGGGGACGGGGCGGCGCTGGGCACGGCGGCCGACGCGGCGTCGGCGAGCAGCGGCTGCGGCAGTACGACGACCGCCGCGACGCCGCCCTGCTTCTGCTCGCGCAGCTGGACGCGGACGCCGAGCCGGTGGGCGAGCCGGGCGACGACGTACAGCCCGAGTCCGAGCCCGTCCTCGCCCTCGTGGTCGTACGCGGCGTCGGGGTCGAGGTCGGCGAGCCGGGCGTTGAGCCGGGTCATCCGCTCCTCGGTCATGCCGATGCCGCCGTCCTGGACGGAGAGCATGACCTCGCCGTTCTCCAGCAGCCAGCCGGAGACCTCGACGGGCACGTCGGGCGGGGAGAACGAGGTGGCGTTCTCCATCAGTTCGGCCAGCAGGTGGGAGAGGTCGTCGGCGGCGAACCCGGCGATGTGCGCGTGCGGCGGCAGCGCGGAGATACGGACCCGCTCGTACCGCTCGATCTCGCTGACCGCGGCGCGGACGACGTCGACCAGCGGGACCGGGCCGGGGTTCTGCTGGACGTGCTCGGTGCCGGCGAGGACGAGCAGGTTCTCGCTGTGCCGGCGCATCACGGTGGCGAAGTGGTCGAGCTTGAACAGGGTGGCGAGCCGGTCGGGGTCCTGCTCGCGCTCCTCCAGCTGCTCGATGACGGCGAGCTGGCGTTCGACCAGGCCGAGCGTGCGCAGGGCCAGGTTGACGAAGGTGCTGCCGATGCTGGTGCGCACCCGCTCCAGCTGGGCCGCCGACTCCTCCAGTTCCGCGCGCAGTTCCTCGCGGGCGTCCGCCATCTTCTGCCGCTGTCCGACCAGGTGCTTGCGGTCGGCCTCCAGGGTGGCGACCCGCTCGTGCAGGGCCACGGCCTGGGCGTGCAGGGCGTTGACGGAGCGCACCACCCGGGCGAACTCGTCGTTGCGGCCGGTGAACCTGACCGGTTCCTCGGCGGCCGGGTCGGCGGCCTCGGCGAGCCGGGCGGAGCCGATGCGCAGCACGGCGAGCGGGCGGGTGAGGGAGCGCGCCATGGCGGTGGCGACACCGACGGCGAGCAGCAGCAGCGCGCCGAGGATCGCGATGCGGATCTCCAGCTCGGTGACGTCGTCGTCGCGCAGCCGCTCCAGGTCGGTGGTGCGGCGGTCGTACAGCGCGGCCTCGACACCGCGCATGGCGTCGACGCGGGCGGAGAGCGCGGCGTTCAGCTTCCCGGCGTCGGTGCCGAGTTCGCCGTCGGAGAGGGTCGGCTGGTCGGTGAGGCTCGCCAGGTACTCCTCGGCGGAGTTGACCTCGTGGCCGGTGACCGTGGAGTCGTAGGAGGCGCGGGCGGCCTTGGTGGCGGTCTCGCGGAAGTCCTCCAGGGCGGCGTCGGAGCGCAGCCGGGCCTGCTGGGCGGCGGCGGAGAGCGCGGCGCGCTGCTTGCTGTCGGCCTCGGAGGAGGTCGTGACCGTGGTGGGCAGGCCGGTGATGGGGTCGATCACCGTCTCGGTGCCGCGCGGCACGCTGAGCGCGGCGAGCAGGAGTCCGCGGGTGGCGGCGGCCTGCTGGACGGCGGAGTCGAGTTCGGCGAGGGCGTACGCGCCGGAGCCCGCGCGGGGCGGCAGCTGCTCGGCCAGGTCCTCGGCGAGGCGGTGGAGTTCCGCGATGGCGTCGGAGTACGCCTGGTGGGCTTCGAGAGCGGTGCTCTTCCCGGTGAGCGCCGCTCTGCGGACGGCCGCGATGGCGTCCAGGTCCCTCAGCAGCTCGCCCGGGGTGTCGGTGTCGCCGCGCATCTCCTCGACCTGCCGGTCGACGCGCGCGCTGCGCTGCTCGGAGGGCGCCTTGGACTTGGGGCGGCCGGCCGCGACGTACGACGTCACCTCGTCGCGCTCGTCGGCGAGCGCGTGGGCGAGGGCCAGCGCGTCCTGGGTCCGCTCGGCGAGCGTGACCAGATCCTGTGTGTCGCTCGCCTGCGCGGTCGCGGCGAGTACGGACGGGGCGCCCGCGCCGGCGATCGCGGCTGCCACCACGGCGACGGCCACGATCAGCCGGTTGCGTACGTGGGTGGGGCGGCCCTTCCCGACGGGAGTGTGCTCCGCTGCCCCCTCGGGGGCCGTCTGCCTGCCTGTGCGCCGAGGCCGCTTCTTCTGCACCGGTGCTCGCATTCCTGACTCGTGTACCCGTGGACCCGGGTGACGCTCCGTCAACTGGCGCGTACTCCCGGTACAGTTCCCGACCCTCCCAGTGCCGGTGGGCAGGGGGCGTGCATCGCCTGACCCGCCACCCGAAGGAGTGAACATCGGACCGGAGTTGGCGGGCAAGTTCCTCTGGCGTGTGCGACCGCCTTGCGCGGCGCGCCGGTTGGACGTCCGGGGCAGGCTTTGGCAGGATTCGCCGCCACGCCTTGCCGGAGTGCGCCATTCCCCCCCAAACCCGGCTGCTGACCTGCGGGAGTTCGGCGGATCGGCGACCGATGCCAGCCTTTCGCGGACCTTGTGAAGGGCTCGTGCAGACTGACCGGATGCGTACGGAACTTGTCTCGGTGCCCGGTGATCCCACGCGCCCCAACGAGGACTTCGCAAGTGTCGGGCTTCCCGCTTCCGGACAGGGCGGTTGTCTGGTCGTCCTGGACGGAGTGACTCCGCCGAGGGGCGACACCGGCTGTCTGCATTCCGTCCCCTGGTACACCGCACGTCTGGGCGGGGCGCTGACCGAACTGACCGTTTCACTCCCGGATGTTCCGCTGTCCGGCGCACTGGCCCACGCGATCGCACGTACCTCCGAGGCCCACGCCTCAACCTGTGACCTTTCTCACCCTCGGACGCCTCAGGCAACCGTCGTCCTGGCCCGCTGGACCGAGGAGACCGTGGACTATCTGGTGCTCTCCGACTCCGCCCTGCTCCTGGAGTCCCCCGACGGCGCGGTCACCCCCGTCCTGGACGACCGTCTCTCCCGCCTGCCGCGTAAGGCACTGGTCTCCGACGCCGTGATCGACGCCGGCTACCGAAACCGGGAGGGCGGCTTCTTCACCGCGGCCGCCGACCCCGCCGTGGCCGCCCGCGCCGTGACCGGGGCGGTGCCGCGTGCGGACGTGCGCTCCCTGACCGCCCTCAGCGACGGCGCCGCCCGCTGGACGGAGCGGTTCCGCGAAGGCGACTGGACCGATCTGCACACCGCCGTCCGCAAGAACGGCGCCCAGTGGCTGGTCGACCGCGTCCGCGCCCTGGAGAGCGCCGACCGGGAGAGCCGCGCGTACCTGGGCCGGAGCAAGACGCACGACGACGCCACGGTGGTGCGGGTGGAGCTGCCGCCGGCCGACTGATCCCCGCTCCCGGCGCACCCCCTCTCATCAGCGAGAACACCGCCCGCCGCCAGTGATCGCTCACAGCGAACAACGCCCTGGGAACATTCGGGCCCCGTCGCGCATTGAGTCGGCATAACTCAACTTGACTGCCGAAGGGGAGATCATGGCTGCTGAGTCCACGGCGTTCACACCGCTCACCCTGCCTGTGCTGCCGCTCGATGACGAGGTCGTGCTGCCCGGGATGGTGGTTCCGCTCGACCTCAACGACACGGACGTACGGGCCGCGGTGGAGGCCGCGCAGGCGGCCGCGCGGTCGGAGCCGGGCAAGCCCAAGGTGCTCCTGGTCCCCCGCATCGACGGCACCTACGCGAGCACCGGTGTCCTCGGCACCGTCGAGCAGGTCGGCCGGCTGGCCGACGGCGACCCGGGCGCCCTGATCCGCGGACGCGGACGGGTGAAGATCGGCGCCGGGACCACCGGGCCGGGCGCCGCCCTGTGGGTCGAGGGGACGCGCCTCGACGAGAGCGTGCCCGAGCCGCTGCCGGGGCACGTCACCGAACTGGTCAAGGAGTACAAGGCCCTCGCCACCGCCTGGCTGAAGAAGCGCGGCGCCTGGCAGGTGGTCGACCGGGTGCAGGCCATCGACGACGTCTCCGCGCTCGCCGACAACTCCGGTTACTCCCCGTTCCTCACCACCGAGCAGAAGGTCGAGCTGCTGGAGACCGCCGACCCGGTCGCCCGTCTGAAGCTCGCCACCCAGCAGCTGCGCGACCACCTCGCCGAGCAGGAGGTCGCCGAGACCATCGCCAAGGACGTCCAGGAGGGCGTCGACAAGCAGCAGCGCGAGTTCCTGCTGCGCCGTCAGCTGGAGGCCGTCCGCAAGGAGCTGCGCGAGCTGAACGGCGAGCAGGAGGGCGAGGAGTCGGACGACTACCGGGCCCGCGTCGAGGCCGCCGACCTGCCCGAGAAGGTCCGCGAGGCCGCCCTGAAGGAGGTCGACAAGCTGGAGCGGGCCTCCGACCAGTCCCCCGAGGGCTCATGGATCCGCACCTGGCTGGACACCGTCCTGGAACTGCCGTGGAACGAGCGGACCGAGGACGCGTACGACATCCAGGGCGCCAAGGCGGTCCTGGACGCCGAGCACGCCGGTCTGGAGGACGTGAAGGAGCGCATCACCGAGTATCTGGCGGTGCGCAAGCGGCGCAACGACCGCGGCCTCGGTGTCGTCGGCGGACGGCGCGGCGGTGCCGTGCTGGCCCTGGTCGGCCCGCCCGGCGTCGGCAAGACCAGCCTCGGCGAGTCCGTCGCGCACGCCATGGGCCGCAAGTTCGTCCGGGTCGCCCTCGGCGGCGTCCGCGACGAGGCGGAGATCCGCGGCCACCGCCGTACGTACGTCGGCGCGCTGCCCGGCCGGATCGTGCGCGCCATCAAGGAGGCCGGTTCCATGAACCCGGTCGTCCTGCTGGACGAGATCGACAAGGTGGGCTCCGACTTCCGCGGCGACCCGGCCGCGGCGCTCCTCGAAGTCCTCGACCCGGCCCAGAACCACACCTTCCGCGACCACTACCTGGAGGTCGAACTCGATCTGTCGGACGTCGTCTTCCTCGCCACGGCCAACGTCCTGGAAGCCATCCCGGAGGCCCTGCTGGACCGTATGGAGCTGGTCCGGCTGGACGGCTACACCGAGGACGAGAAGGTCGTCATCGCCCGTGACCACCTGGTGCCGCGCCAGCTGGAGCGCGCCGGGCTCGGCGCGGACGAGGTGACCGTCGACGAGAGCGCGCTGCGCAAGCTCGCCGGCGAGTACACCCGCGAGGCGGGCGTGCGCACCCTGGAGCGGTCCATCGCCCGGCTGCTGCGCAAGGTCGCCGCCCAGCACGAACTGGGCGAACGGGAACTGCCGTTCACCCTCACCGACGCCGATCTGCGCGAGCTGATCGGGCGCCCGCACCACGTGCCGGAGTCGGCCCAGGACCCGGCCGAGCGCCGGACGTCCGTGCCGGGCGTGGCGACCGGCCTCGCGGTGACCGGCGCGGGCGGTGACGTGCTCTACGTGGAGGCGTCGCTGGCCGACCCGGAGACGGGTGCGGCGGGCCTGACGCTGACCGGCCAGCTGGGCGACGTGATGAAGGAGAGCGCGCAGATCGCCCTGTCCTTCCTCCGCTCGCACGGCGCCGAGCTGGAGCTCCCGGTCGCCGACCTGAAGGACCGGGGCGTGCACATCCACTTCCCGGCGGGCGCGGTCCCGAAGGACGGGCCGAGCGCGGGCATCACGATGACGACGGCACTGGCGTCCCTCCTCTCGGGCCGCCTGGTCCGCACGGACGTGGCGATGACCGGCGAGGTCTCGCTGACCGGCCGGGTGCTGCCGATCGGCGGTGTGAAGCAGAAGCTGCTCGCCGCCCACCGGGCGGGCGTCACCACGGTGATCATCCCCAAGCGCAACGAGCCCGACCTGGACGACGTCCCGGCCGAGGTGCTGGACAAGCTGGACGTCCACGCCGTCACCGACGTCCGCCAGGTCCTGGAACTGGCCCTGGCCCCGGCGACCAGCACCGCCGGCCCCAAGGTCCCGGTGGCGGCGTGACGGACGCCACCGGACGAGGAAGGCCCGGCCCCCGTGAGGGAGGTCCGGGCCTTCCCCTATGTGTCAGCCGTACGCCAGGGCCTGCACCCGGTCGAGCGCGCCGTTGAACCGGTTGTGGTCGCCCACGGTCGGGCCGGTGGAGGTGTACTGCCACATCGTGTAGTAGCTCCACCCGGCCGGCAGCTCGCCCACCGTGGAGGCGTAGCGCGCGATCCACAGCGGGTTGTACTGGGCGAAGCCCCCGTAGTTGCCGGTGCACTGCTTCCACCAGCTGGTGGCGGTGTAGATGACCGCGTCGCGGCCGGTGCGGGCCTTGTACGTGTTCAGGAAGTCGCGGATCCAGGTGACCATCGCCGACTGCGTCTTGCCGTAGCAGGCGGCGCCGTAGGGGTTCCACTCGATGTCGAGGGCGCCGGGGAGGGTCCGGCCGTCGCGGGACCAGCCGCCTCCGTTGTCGACGAAGTAGTTGGCCTGGGTGGCGCCGCTGGTGGTGTCGGGGGTGGCGAAGTGGTAGGCGCCACGGATCATGCCCACGCCGTACGAGCCGGTGTACTGCTGCGCGAAGTACGGGTTCTTGTAGTACGTGCCTTCCGTGGCCTTCACATAGGCCCACTTCACGCCGCTGTTCCACAGGGTCGTCCAGGCGACGTTGCCCTGGTGGCTGCTGACGTCCACGCCTTCGGTCTGGGTGGCGTCGCCGGGCGTCGGCGTGCCGTGCACACCGTCGTGGGCCGGTACGCCCATGCCCATGTGGGCGGTGCCGCGGGCGGGCACGTCGGCGGCGGACGAGGGGACGGCGAGCAGGAGCGAGAAGGCGGCGAGCAGGATGCCGGTGACGGTCAGACGGCGCCGGCGCCGGGTCGTTCCGGATCTGTGCACGGGCATGACGTGCCTCCGAAGACTGAAGGTGTTCGGTGGGGTGCTCGTGGGGTGCTGGTGGGGGGTGTTC
>NZ_MUND01000306.1 GCF_002154375.1 Streptomyces glaucescens
CCGCGAGCAGCAGCTGCTGCTTGTCGCGGAAGTGGTGCAGCAGTCCGGCATCGGTGATCTCGGCGTCGCGGGCGATCCGGGCGAGGGAGGTCTTCCGGTATCCGTCCTGGCCGAAGCGCAGCAGCGCGGCCTCCAGGATCTGGGTGCGCCGTGCCCGGCCTGCCATGTACTGGCCCCGTGGCCCCCTGGGTGTCGCCATGGCAGAACCCTACCGGTGGGTGTGCGGGGCCTGTGGATCACCGTCCGCCCGTGGTCGCGCTGTGTGATGTGCGCCACAAGCTCGATACCTAGCGAGTACTAGGTATTGGGGTCATCATCGACGTCACGCGCTGACGGCTTGCCGCGCTGCCACGTCCCCCGAACGACGTGCCCATGCCGCGCCTCCTCCCCGTCCCACCCCCCTCGCGCTCCGACTCCCCATGGCACCTCGTGAAAGGAGGGCTGGCATGACGCCGACGTCGCCAAGCCCCTCGGTCGACCGCGCAGCACCGGCCGACGCGGACGGCCGGTGGACACCCCGCCTCGTCCTGCTGCTGATCGCTCTCGCCTGGCCGACCCAACTGCTGGCCGCGGGCGGCATCCTCGGGGCCAACGCGACAGCGGGTGTCGCGCAGGCCTTCCACACCACCCAGGTGGTGTGGTTCGGCCTGACCCTGACCCTCGTGTCCACCCTGCTCACACCTTTCGCGATCAAGCTGGGCGACCTCTACGGCAAGAAGCGCGTCATGCTCGCCATGACGGCCCTGGGAACCCTCGGCGAGTTGCTCGCCGCCCTGGCCGGGAGCTTCTGGCTGGTCCTCGCGGGCCGCGCGATCGCCGGGTGCTACGGGCCCTTCGGCGCCCTGTCGTTCGCGGCGGTGCGGGACACCTTCCCACCCCGCCTGGTCAAACAGGCCAGCGGGATCATGGGCAGCAGCGTGGGCCTGGTGGCTCTCGTCTCTCCGTTCCTGGCGGGCTGGCTGGTCGACAACTGGGGATACCGCGGCGCCCTGTGGTTCCTCGCCGCCGCCACCGCCGTCGCCTTCGCCCTGGTCGCGCTGCTGGTCCCCGAGACACCGCGGCACGCCTTCGACGCCGGCTTCGACTGGCTGGGCGGCCTCGTCCTCGGCGGCGGACTGACGGCCGTCGTCTACGCCGTCGGCCAGGGACAGAGCTGGGGCTGGTCCGACGCGCGCACCCTGGGCTGGCTGGGAGCGGGCGCCGTCGCGCTGGTCGCGTTCCTGTTCGTGGAGCGCTCCAGCCCGCACCCCATCCTGGACCTGCGCGTCCTGCGCCGCCGCCCGGTCGCCCTGGCGCTCACCGCGGGAGGGCTCGCCCAGACCGTCGCCTTCACGATGCCCGGCCTCGCCATCCTGCTCGCCCTCTACCCGCACATGCCGGGCATCTCCGCAGGCCTGGGCTGGACGGCCCACCACAACGCCGTCGTCAGCGTGAGCTGGAACCTGGTCATGTTCGGCACCGGCCTGCTCGTCAGCCGCTGCCTGCGCCACTACGACGCCCGCCGGATCTGGTGCGCCGGGCTGGCGGCGATGGCCGTCGGCTACACCCTCGTCGGCTTCTTCCACGGCACCGAACTCCAGCTCATCCTCACGTCCTGCGTCGCCAACATCGGCGCCGGCGTCGTCGTCGCGGGAGCGCCGGCCCTCGTCGTCGGCGTCGTCTCACGCGACGAGCAAGGACTGGGCAGCGGCATGCTCAACATGCTGGTCAGCCTGTTCGGGGCCATCCTCACCGCCGGCGCCTACGCCGTCCTCGCGTCGGACAGCACCGTCGTCGAGGGCACCGCCTTCTACCTGGACACCGGCTATTCCTGGGTCTTCTGGCTCGGTGCCCTGGTCACGCTGGCCGCCCTGATCCTCTCCCTGCTCATTCCGCCCTTGCGCGATCCGGTGGACGAGGAGGCGGTGCCCGGCACACCGTCCGCCTGAGCGTCACCCGTCACGCGCGTGCCCGGGGGCGAGGAGAGCCCGGGCGGCGGTGAGACGGAAGGCCGGGGCCCCGCTGTGGGCCCCGGCCGCGTGCGCGGCCGTGCCGCTCGGCTGCCGCGGAGAGGACGGGCAGAGGATGGGGGGCGTAGGTGTCGGCGGCTCAGACGCGCGTCCACCCGGTCCAAGTGGTGGACGCCCCGACGGTGACGATCGGCTGCCTGCCGCCCCCGCGCGCACTCGGCGAAGGGCGGCACGTCTCCAGACCAGTCGTTCCTGCGGCAGATCGAGCCCGAGAAGTTCGCGCCGACATGAGCGAGGCGGCGAAGTAATGGCCGCCATCGAGGGTACGCCGCGTCCGGCCGTTCCCCACGGGACCCGGTCGGCCACGGCACGTGGCGGACGCCGCGGCCTCGGCGAAGTACTGAGACGGTCGCACCCGCCCTCCTCCTGTTCGACCTGTTCGTCCTGCTCGCCGTCGGCCACGTCCTGCTGATCGAGCGGGGCTGGGACCCGTTCCAGGGCCGGTGGGCCCGGCCCGGCGTTCATCGGCGAGTGCGTTGTCGGGCAACGAGGTGTCGGTTGCTCCACTGGTCCCCGCAGCTGGACTCGGCTGTAGGGACGCGAAGGGCCCCGCACGAAACCGGGAGGTCGGGGGTTCACGTGCGGGACCGCTCACGGGTGGGGGTCGTCAGACTCCGATCAGGGTGTACGTGCCCGTGCCGTCCTGCCTGCCGCTGGAGTACTGGCGTATGAACTCCCCGTCGGCGTACCGGTCGTGGCCCATCATGGAGCCGGTGTGCTTGTTCTGCACACCGACCTTCGAGCTGCCGGGTACGTCGCGGTAGACGTAGAACCGCTGCAGGTCGTCCTCCGTGCAGGGGGCCGTCATCAGGACCGCCCGTTCGGTGGCCGCGTTCTGCTCGGCGATGGTCGCGCACCCGCCGTTGCCCCAGTTCCACAGGGACGCCTCGAGGACCCCGTTGTGCTCCGTCACGTTGCACAGGCGCCAGTGGTCCAGGTGGGCGCTGAAGATCGTCGAGGGCCGCAGCCGGACACCGTCGTCCGCCAGGAGCGGCGCGCCCCAGGACAGGGGCTTGCCGGGTACGGCGATCTTGTAGGCGCCGGCCGTGCAGTCGAGAGCCGCCCGCGCGCTGGGCTCGGTGGCCTTGGGCTGTTCGGCGGACGTGCCGCTGGTGAGAGCCGGACGCTGCACGAGGCGGTCCCGCTTCTGCTTCGCCGTCGGCGCCACCGCACCCGCCGGGTGCTCGGCCTTCGCGACGGCCGAGCCGCAGTCGAGGAGGTCTTGTGCCTTGGCCGTGATGCTGCCTGCGGGCACGCTGTCCTGGCAGCGCACCGCGCCTTCCTCGAGGGTGGTGTAGGTGGTGAAGCTGCCGCTGCCGGACCCCTCGATCCACTCCAGCGCCCAACTGCCGTCGCCCTGTTGGACGCGGTTGCAGTTGAGGCTTCCGTACGTACCGGTGACCTTCTTGGTGCCCTTGTAGACGCCGTAGTAGCCGGGCTGGCTGAAGTTCCACGTGACCGAATTCGACACGCTGCTGGTGGAGGAGTAGTCGACCTTTACGTTCAGGCCCAGGCTCGCGCCGACCTTGCCGAGGGTCTCGACGGCGAAACTGCTCTCGACATTGCCGTTGAGGCCGACGGAGACCGAGATGGTCGTCTGCATGCTGGTGCTGACGGTCTGGTTGCCGGTTGTGCCCTCGGTGACGTACCAGCCCTTGAAGTGGGTGATCGTCGGGGACACTTCGGTGGTCTTGATGTACGGGTGGCGTGTGCCGAGGTCGGCCGCCGTACAGGTGTCGCCGGGCTGCGGCGCCGTCGTGTCGGTGGGTGCTGCGGCAGCCGGTGCGGCGGCAAGGCTCATGGCGGAAACCGCCGAGGCGGCCGCCATAGCGGTCACCACCATGAGTGATCTGCCGATGCGACTGACGGGTCCTATGGAGCGCATCGTTGCCTGTGTCCCCCTGGTCGTTTGAGTCCGGTCGGGGTGAATGTAGCGGCCACCTGGGGTGGTGGCATGAGGCCCGAACTAGCCACAAATGGCCACGGAGGGGCTTATTCCGACCCTGGCGCGGGCCGTTGCCGGGGTCAAATGGAGCTGCACCAGGGCGAGGAGAACCACGCAGAGACGCTGTCCTACGACACTCCACGGTCCGGGTCGGTGGCGCGTACTATCTGGGCGGTCGAGTGCCCGGCTGAGGCTGAGAGCTTCAGTTGGCGAGTGAGCCATTGAGTTGGCGGGGCCGATGCTCACATTTCTTCTGTGCATGACCGACGCGAGGGAGCGCATGCCGGTGAGGGCCTCGCCGCGCAGGCCGGCGACAACTACGGTGCTGGGGTGACTGATCTTGAAGTAGTGGCACGTGGGCTGGTTGGCGGCGAACGCTCTTTTGAACGGCTGAGATGCCATCCGCGGCTTCCGCTGGTGGCTTGCTCGGACTCCGAGCGTCCGGCAGTCCACATCTGGGACTGCGGCACGGGGGAGCTACGCGAACTTGGCTCCGTGGGCTTCACGTCGAACGCCTATGGAGATGCCCGTGGGTGGGAGCGGGCAGAACGGACGCCTGCTGTTGCGTGGCATCCGGACCAGCCGCTGCTTGTGGTGGCGGGGGAAGACGGACTGCGGCAATGGACTCCAGCTGGGGTCTCCGAGCCGGAAGGTGCTCCGGCCTTCGCCTTCTACCGCAGTCTGGCTTTCAGTCCGGACGGGCAGACCCTGTGGGGTTCACCGTCGTTTCGTGACGGAGGCGGTGGTTGGGAGAGCTCGGACGTCCTTGACCTTGCCGCCGGCACCATCGGTGTCGGACCCCGGTGGGACACAGGAGTCGCGGAGCATCCCGGGGGCGGACTTGTCGCCACGCTCAGCAGTGACCAAGGGGCCACGCACTGCCTTTTCGCGCGCGTTGATCAGGGCAGCGCGCCTGCCGTGATGAGGCCGCTCCGCCGGGCGTTGATCCTGGACTGTGACGGCTACGAGACTCCGCTCTTCAGCGTGGACGGACGTCACCTTGCGGTTCGCGGCAACGCGTACGACAACTCGGTGGAGGTTTTCGAGTTTCCTTCGTTGCGCCGGGTTCTGACCACAACCCTCGGCGACCCCAGCCCTGGCTATCCGTACCCGCAGGAGTGGCGCGACCAGATGCAAGCCTGGTCGCGTCACAATATTGCCTTCGGGGCGCGACCGGGCGTGCTGTGGATTGCCACACCCACGGGAGTGCTGGTCGAGGTGGACCTCGAAATCCGGCAAGCGGTCGAGCACGACGTGCTGACCGGATCCCGATTGTCCGCGCTGGCCGCCACAGCCACCGGCGAGCTCCTGGTCGCCGGCAGCGAGGGAGATCTGGTGCTCTTGTCCGTGCTCTCCGGCTCCACGCGGAACTGCACCGCGAACAGGGACACTTCCACGACTGCGGCCGCGGCGTTCCTGGAGACCACCGCCGAGGTTCCGGACGACGGCGACGACCTGGAGACGCACCTTGTCCTGACCGACGGAACCCGCACATGGGAAGCGGACGATCTGGCCACGACGACTGAGGCCAGCTCCACAGATCCAACCTGGCTCCAGCTTCAAGCCGCCATCAACGCGGCGCAGGTCCGGTGCGAATGAGCCGACGAACGCGACACGCGCCCTGCGACAGCGGTGGGACCGACGCTTCCGCGGGCACTTCCAGCGTGTTGCCCTAGCTCAGCGCGATCGCCAGCTGGATGTTGCAGTCGGCCGGCGGGGTGACACCCGCCCGCGCAGGAACGACGTCTCCAGGTAGCCGTTGGCCCGCTCGACCAGGCCCTTGGCCTCCGGATTCCGCGGCCCGCAGAGCAGGAACTTGATGCCCAGAAGTGCGGCGAACGCGGCGAAGTGCACCAGCCGTGTCGATGGTCGGCCTGACCAAACCTTCGGACCTCTTGCTCAACGCCGAGTCCGGATGAGGAGGGCGGCAAGAGAGAGTGCGGCCTGGTAAGCGACGGTGAGCCCGTCCGTGGCCACGGCAAGATCACGCCGGTCGATCTGGACGACCTCGGTTCCCGTGGCGAGCTGCACCGGTCGCGGTGGGAGGTCGACTGCGCACCCCTGGCACCACGTGCATCCCGAGGTGACCTGACTTTCAGCCGTGAGCAGCCCGGATACAACCCTTGCGGCCCGTCGCGAGTCAGAAACCCGTACGAGCCGCATGAGCTCACAGAGATCACGTAAGAGGATGTACACGTCATGACAGTCCGTGCCCCGCACCGTTCCCTTCGCGGCTTGTCCGCCGTTGCCGCCCTGCTCGCGATCGGCGCGGTGGGATGCTCGGAAGTCTCCGACGCCGTCGACAGCACCAAGGACACCGCGAAGAAGGCGGCGCGCCAGCAGTCGGTGTTCTCGCTGGACATCGGTGACTGCTACAACCCGAACGGCAAGGCCGAGGGGACGGCGTTCGCCGTCGAGGTCGTGCCCTGCACCGAGGCGCACGTAGGCCAGGTCGTCGGCGAGTTCGCGATCGACAAGGGTCAGGAGTATCCCGGCGACGACGAGATCTCGGCGATCGCGGACACCCGCTGCCCGGTCGAGGCGCAGAAGTACGCGCCGGACACCTGGGCGCTCCCCAAGGGCGCCGCACTCTTCTACTACACGCCGACCAAGGAGAGCTGGGCGACGGGTGACCGCGCGGTGAGCTGCACCTACACGGCGGAGAAGGGCAAGTTCAGCGGCTCGCTGAACACCGCGAAGTCCTTCAAGCCCGAGCAAATCACCTACCTCAAGGGTTCGAACGCGGTCTACGAGGCCCTGTGGGCGAACCAGCCCGAGAAGGACACCGTCGAGGACGACCTGGCCGGGTACAAGGCGCAGGCCAAGGCTGTCGCGGCCGCCCTCGACGCACACGTCGAGGGCCTGGCCGGCATCGAGGGCGCCGAGGTCGGCAAGCTCCGCTCGACGCTGACGAAGGCGGCCGGCAACTGGCAGAACGCCGCCGACGCCGCTGACGCCGACGCGTTCTACATCGCCTACGACCCGGCGTTCACCGGCATCGACCCGAACAAGTCGGTCGCCGCCCGCAAGGAATTGGGCCTGGCCACCACCGTTCCGGCCGACGAGGCCGAGGTCTGGGCGGGCTGACGCTTCATTGGTCAGCGGGGGCCGTGTCCGTCTAACCCGGCCCCCGCTTCCCGGCAGCTGGGCACGTGTCCCCACACCCGATTCCCCGACGATCGTCCCTGCCGTGCACGTCTCTCGCCCCGCCGCACGCGCACCGCTGCTCCAGCGTCCGGCGTTGCGCCGCGAGTCCAGTGCATGCTCGACGCGTCGGCGGCGCCGGCCGTGACGTTCCCGATCGCCCTGTCCGAGGCCCTGGACGACCCCGACGGCGAGCGGCTGTACGCGGTGCGGCTCCACGAGGCCCGTCGGCGTCAGGCGGAGCGAGAGGCCGCTCACCGGGAGGCGCAGCGGCTCTACGCGCTTGCGGCACCAAGGTCACCGACGAGCGCTGGCAGGAGACCAGGCAGTCCTCGTGGCCCGGCGAGTGGGACCGGTGGTGCGGGCCGTGTGCCCAGCAGGCCGCCGACCGGGCGGAGGCTGAGCGCGTCGCGCGCCGTCAGGCGGAGGAAGCCGAACGCGCGGTCGCCGAAGCGCCGGCCGTGAAGCCACGCAGCCGGTTCGGCATCGGACGCTGCCGGTAACTACGGTCACCACGGACGTGCCCGCGACGGGCCCGGCCACGCAGGCCGGGCCAGACGTCGTCTCCGGCCCCTCGTGATCGGTGGCGGCTGGAAGTCTTGTCGGATGAGCGGTGACGAGCAGCTGCTGAAGGGCCGTGTCTACGGCGCGGAGCACGACGACCCCAACCCCCGGCCCGCTCCCGAACCGGACCTGTGCCGAACCGAACTGGTCGGCGGGCCGCTGGACGGGCTGCTGCTGGACCTCCACGGCTGGCGGACCGTGGAAGTCGACGATGGTGTCGCCCTGACCACCGAGCTTTCCCGATGGCCCGGCGGTCGCGCCCTGTACGACCCGCGCACCGGCGAGCCCGCACAGTCGGGTCCGGCGTCTTCAGGTAAGCGGCGGGTGTGGTTGGCGGAGGCGACCGCGCCGCCGCGTGAGCGGCACGGCGAGCCGGGCTGTGCGTCAGACTTCGGACAGTGCGTGTCTCAGGAGGGGAGTCGCCCCGCGGTGAGTGCGAACGGGTTCTGAGCACCGATTCGAGATCAGCGGGGGTCCGGCAGTCCGCTTTCGATCTTGTTCCGGCAAGGGCCGTTTGTGCGAGCCGCGCTCTTTGAGTGAACGGGCCCGCCCGCTCCGCAGGGCGGTCGGGCCCGCCCGCGTGGCGGTCGCCGCATGCCTCCTCGAATACCCCCCAGGGTATCTCTGTTACGGTGGACCGAGATACCCCGGGGGGTAATCGTGTTGTGAGGGAGAGTGTGCCGTGTTCTTTGTCGACATCCTTGAGACGGAAGGTCTGGGCAACCGCAGCTATCTGGCCGGCGGGGCCCGGACGGCGCTGGTCGTGGATCCGCCGCGGGACATCGACCGGGTCATCGCGGCAGCGGCCCGGCGCGGGGTCAGGATTGCGGCCGTCGCCGAGACGCACGTGCACAACGACTACGTCACCGGCGGTCTGGAGCTGGCCCGGCTGACCGGAGCCCGCTACCTGGTGCCCGCCGGTGCGTCGGTGGCGTACGCCCGGGTCGCGGTGGCAGATGGCGATGCCGAGGAGATCGACGAGGGCTTGGTGCTGCGGGCCGTGGCCACCCCTGGTCACACCCCGCACCACACCTCCTACGTGCTCGAGGAGGACGGACGGGCGGTCGCCGCGTTCACCGGCGGCTCGCTGCTCATCGGCAGTGTGGGGCGCCCCGATCTGGTGGAGCCGCGGCTCACCGAGCAGCTGGCCCGAGCCCAGCACGCCTCCGCGCATCGGCTCGCCGCCGAGCTGGCCGAGGACGTGGCGGTGATGCCGACGCACGGGTTCGGCAGCTTCTGCTCCGCCAGCCAGGCCGACGGCGACCACAGCACCATCGGCACGGAGAAGGCGGCCAACCCGGCGCTGCTCCAGGACGTGGAGACGTTCGTCGAGGAGCTGCTGACCGGCCTGGACGACGTTCCGGCCTACTACGCGCACATGGGCCCGGCCAACGCCGCAGGCCCCGCCCCGGTGGACCTGACCGCGCCGGAGCGCGCTGACGCCGGGGAGATCGCCCGCAGCCTGGCGGCGGGGGAGTGGGTGGTGGACCTGCGCAACCGTGTGGCGTTCTCGGAGGGCCATGTGGCCGGCTCGTTCAACTTCGAGGTCGGGGGCCGGCTGGCCACCTACCTGGCGTGGATGATGCCCTGGGGCAAGCCGGTCACCCTGCTCGCGGAGAGCGCGGAGGGCATCTCCCGTGCGCAGCGTGAGCTGGCCCGGGTGGGCATCGATCGTCCCGCCGCCGCGGCCGTCGGTTCCCCGGCCGACTGGACCGGTGCTGGCGCACCGCTCGCGTCGTTCCCGCGGGCGACGTTCGCCGACCTGGCTGCCGCGCGTGAACGGGGCGAGGCGCCGGTGGTGCTGGATGTCCGCCGGGACGGCGAGCGGTCCGACGGCTGGATCGAGGGCAGCGTGCACATCCCGGTCCACCAGGTCCACCAGCGGCTGGGCGAGGTGCCCGCCGGGACCGTGTGGGTGCACTGCGCGGGCGGCATGCGCGCGGCGATCGCCGCCTCCGTCCTGGACGCCGGCGGCCGTGACGTCGTCGCCGTCGACGACGGCTACGCCGCGGCCGCCGACGCCGGTCTCGCCCTCGTCACACCCGCCCAGTACTGACCGCACCACCTGCCCCCACCGGCCGCTCAAACGGGCCCGGGGGTAGAGGCACCAGAGGAAGCACCATGCTCTTGTCCGAATGCCTTGGCCGCATCACACCGGCGCAGGCCCACCGTGCCGTCGAGGACGGCTCCGCACTGCTCGCCGACGTCCGTGAGGAGGACGAGCTCCGGGCCGGTCACGCGCCGGGGGCCATCCTCTCGCCGCTGTCACGACTCACTGAGGGCGCAGCTCTGCCCGGCCATGAGGACGGCCGTGACCTGGTGCTGATCCGCCGCTCCGGGCACCGTTCCCAGCAGGTCGCGCACCTGCTCGTCGAGCGCGGTGTCACGGCGGTCGACGTCACCGGTGGAATGCGTGCCTTGGCCGCCGAGGGCCTGCCTGTGAGGGACGCGCACGGGGCGGCCGGCACCGTCATATGACCGCGTTCGTCCTTGCCCTGCTCGCCGGGGCGCTGGTCGGCCTCGCCCTGGGCTCACTCGGGGCAGGCGGCAGCATCCTGGCCGTCCCCGCCCTGATCTACCTGCTCGGCTTCAGCCCGGCCGAGGCCACCACCGCCAGCCTGATCATCGTGATCGTCACCTCGCTCACCGCGCTGCTGGCCCACGCCCGGGCGGGAACGGTGCGCTGGCGGGCCGGCCTGCTGTTCGCCGCGGCCGGGCTGCCGCCCGCCGCAGCGGCCGGCCTGCTGTCCGCGCGCATCCCCGCCGCCGTGCTGACCCTGGCCTTCGCCGCCCTCGCGGTGCTCGCCGGGCTGCGCATGCTGCGCCGCCGGACACCGGCTGCGAACGGGACGGTGTCGGCGCCCCGCGCAACGGGGGCGGGAGCTGCCCTCGGCACGGTGACCGGGTTCCTCGGGGTCGGTGGCGGTTTTCTCGCCGTCCCCGCCCTGGTGGCGGCGCTGGCGGTGCCGATGAGTGCGGCCGTCGGCACGAGCCTGCTGGTCATCATCGCCAACGCGCTGGTCGCTCTCGCGGCCCGCACGGCCACCGAGGTCAGCCTGGACTGGGCCCTGATCATGCCGTTCGTCGCGACGGCGGTCCTGGGTGCCTGGGACGGCAAGCGGCTGTCCGCCAAGGTCCGGCCCGCCACCTTGCAGCGGGCCCACGGGATACGAAAGTTCTCAGGCCAGCGAAAGGAACAGCTTCTCCAGCCGGGCGCGCATCTGCGCGGAGTCCCGCACCTCGGGATCCTCGCTGGTCATGCACTGCTGCAGGCCCGTCGCGATGATCGAGAACCCGGCACGGTCCAGCGCCTTGGAGACCGCCGACAACTGCGTGACGACGTCCTCGCAGTCCCGGCCCTCCTCGATCATCTTGATCACTCCCGCGAGCTGACCCTGCGCCCGCCGCAGCCGGTTCAGCGCCGACTTCAGCTCCTCGGCACTCATGTCGAGTTGCACACCAACCTCCTCAAATACCCCCATGGGTATCGTACCGTGGCGGGGAACCGCCCAGAAAGGCATCTGCTCCGTGACCACTCCCACCGCACTCACCCCCGCCCAGACCACCGCCCGCTTCGGCGAGTTCACCGTGATCGACGTCCGCACCCCCGGCGAGTACGCCACCGGCCACCTGCCCGGCGCCCACAACATCCCCCTGGACCGCCTGGAAGAGGCCGCCGACGCCCTGAAGAAGGCCGCCCAGCGCACGCCGCTGCTCATCGTCTGCGCCTCCGGAGCCCGGTCCGCCAGGGGCTGCGCCCAGCTGGCCGCCCACGGCATCGACGCCACCACCCTCGAAGGCGGCACCGCCGCCTGGGCAGGTGCGGGCCACGAGGTCGAGCGCCCGGCGGGCGCCCGCTCGACCTGGCCCCTGGACCGCCAGGTCCGCCTCGCCGCCGGCGCCCTGGTCCTCGCCGGCTTCCTGGCCGGACTCGCCTGGACGCCCGCGCACTGGCTGTCCGGGGCCATCGGCGCCGGACTGGTCTTCTCCGGCGTGACGAACACCTGCGGCATGGCCGCAGCCCTGGCCAAGCTGCCCCACAATCAGCCGCCCAAGAACGCGGTCTCCTTCCAGGAGACCCTGCTGCGCCGGCCGCCTGAATAGCAAGGCGCGGCTGAGCACGCTGCTGCCCCGCCCCGGCGTGACTCGGGGCGAGGCAGCAACGCGCTCGGGGCCCTGCTGTCAGCGGAGGGCGACACCTGTTCCGGGACGTCGGCGCGCCAGGCCAGCCCCGCACGGACCAGCGCGCCGACCACGCTGAAGACATCAGCGAGGTTGAACGTGGGCCACCATCCCGAATGCAGGTAGTCGGCGGCCTGCCCGTCGCTCGACCCGGGTGCGGACGGCTCATGCACCGAGTGTGGTGGCTCCGGCCACACCGGGCGCGGAACCATCTGCGACCCGTGCTGGTCCTGCGGGGGACTGAACGCCTACTGACCACAAGAAGGCGGTCCCCGTCCTCGGACAGGAGTCCGGGGCGGGGCCGCCTTCTTGCGTTCGCGTAGCAGCCAGGCGGCCCTGTGATCCGCAGAAGTGTCCCGGCCGGGACACGCTCAGCGGCAGCAGTGTGAACAAGCGAAACAGGTGGAGTGACGGTCGGTCGCGCGGGCGGACGAGCAAGAATTGCGCTGGTTCGGAGCAGCGGGTCGGATGGGAGCGGAGCATCATCCCCGCACTCTTAAGTCGAGGATGTGCAGCTGGACGTCGGGCTGGCAGTGGCCGCATGCGCGCACGCCGGAGCTGAGCAGGCGGCGGGCTTCGTCCCGGTCGACGGCACGCCAGCGGGGCCCGGTCATGTGGCAGCCCCCGGCGTGGACCTCGGCGGGCTCGCGGCCGGCGCCGATCCCGAAGGCGGCGACCCAGTCGGGCGGCGCGGGCCGCAGCTGACGCCCTCGCTCTGCTTCGGCTTGCCGCTGCCTGACCGCGGCGATCTTGCGGTCGATGCGCTCCAGCCACATCGCATGCCACACCCGCAAGGTGAGCAGACGCTCCAGATCAGGTGGCAAGTCGTCGAACACATTTTTGATTCTAGCCACAAGGTCGCCCATCTCATCTCGCGTGTTCGATTTTCCGTTCGATAACGTGGATGGTGGAGGAGGTGAGCGGTGATGAGCCCGGAGACGCAGACCCACCGGCACGCGGTGGTGATGAACGTGCGCTGCCCCGACCGGCTGCCAGAAAGTACCTACCGCCAGGTCCTGGAGGAGCTGGCCGACCTCTCGCCGGTGGTGCAGGCACTGCCGCCCACGGCCGCGCTGGTCGACCTGACCGGTGCCCTGCGCTATCACGGCACTACCCCGCACCGGCTCGGCGAGGTGCTGCGGATCCGTACGATCTCCCGTCTCGGTGTCGACGTCCGGGTCGGCATCGGCCCGTCCATCACCGTCGCCGCCACCGCCTCCGCCCAGGTCCCCCCGCCCGGAGGCGTCCTCACCATCGCCCCCGACCAGACCGCGGATTGGCTCGCCCAGCTCCCAGTGGACGCCCTGCACGGCATCGGCCCCCGCCAAGCGGCGACCTTGCGGGACTACGGCATCCACACCGTCGGCCTGCTCGCCGCCGTCCCACCGACCACCGTCCAGCGCCTCCTCGGCGGCCGAGCCGGCCGCCTCGCCACCGACCACGCCCGCGGCATCGACCCCCGCCCCGTCGTTCCGAAGGCCCTGCCCGCCTCCGCCACCGCACGCTGCTCCTTCGACCGGCACACGCTGGACGGCGCCGCCGTCCGCGCCGCCCTCCTCGACCTGGTCGTCCGCCTCGGCGTGCGCCTGCGCCGCCGTGGCCAGGCCGCCCGCGCCCTGACCCTCACCCTGAAGTTCGAGGGCGGCACCTCGTGGGAGAAGACCCGCCGCCTGACCGAGTCGTCCGCCCACGACGACGACCTCCGCCGGCTCGCCTACCAGCTGATGGACGCCGCCGGCCTGCAGCGCGGCCGCCTCACCGGTATCGCCTTGCGCGGCGAGGACCTCATCGACGCCGCCCAGGTGGCCCGGCAGATCAGCCTCGACGACCCCCGCGAGGGCCGGCTGCTGGCCGAACAGGCCATGGACCGCATCCGCGACAAGTACGGACCCGCCGCCATCGGACCCGCGACCGTCTTCCGCCGCGCCTCCTGACTGACATCGCCGCCTTAACCGCCCCCGGCAACTCGTCGACGGGCACATCCCTGGGCAGCACGTGCAGAAGCCGGGTGGCCCTTGAGGACAGCCGGCAACCAACCACCACAGCGGGAACACCAGGGCTCGTACCTCCGGGGTGCACTACTTCCCGGTCCTCCCAGTCCGGCTCGTCGGCCGGCCCGGTCCGCGGATCGAAGCCCTCGGCGTGCAGATCGAGTACGTCGACGCTGAACCCGTGCGCTGCCAGCCGGTCGCGGGCCCGCTGCGCGAGCTGCGCGGTGAGCGAGTCCGACCTGGGATGGCCGACGACCACCAGGGCGTGCTTGCTTATCGACGGCCGCCTTCGAGACGGACCAGCATCTTGCCGGTGTTGGCCCCACGCATCATGCCGAGGAACGCGGCCGGTGCCTGATCGATGCCTTCGACAACGGTCTCCTCCGTGCGCAGCGACCCGTCGGCGAGCCAGGCCGCCGCCTTTTCGATCCACTCGGGAAAGAGGTCGAAGTAGCTGCTGACGAGCATGCCGCGCAGGGTGACTTCCCTGGCCGCGGCCTGGAAGAGGTTGTCGGGCCCCGGGGCCGGCTCGGTCGCGTCGTAGCCGCTGATCGCGCCGACGAGCGCGATCCGGCCGCCGGCCCGCATCGTGCCGATCGCTGCCTGGAGGTGGTCGCCGCCCACGCTGTCCAGGTAGACGTCGATGCCGTCGGGGGCGGCCTGCGCCAGCTGTTCGGCGAGGGCACGCTGGCGGTAGTCGACGGCCGCGTCGTAGCCGAAGCCGTCCAGCAGCTTCTTCGTCTTGGCGGGGCCGCCCGCTGAACCGATCACCCGCGACGCGCCGAGCTTCCTCGCCAGCTGCCCGGCCACACTGCCGACGGCCCCTGCGGCGGCGGACACGAACACCACATCGCCCTCCTCGACCGGCGCGATCCGGGTGAGCGCGGCGTACGCCGTCAGTCCGGTGGTGCCGAGGGCGCCCAGGTAGTCCTGCGGGCGGCCGAGGGCCGGGTCGATCACGGTCGCTCCGGCGGCGTCCACGACGGCGTACTCCCGCCAGCCGAGGAAGTGCGAGACGGTCGCGCCGACCGGGATGGAGGCGTCACGCGATGCGACGACCTCGCCGATCGCGCTGCCCTCCATCGCGGCGTCCAGGGCGAAGGGCGGGATGTAGGAGGGGGCGTCGTTCATGCGGCCCCGCATGTAGGGGTCGACGGACATCCAGGTGTTGCGGACCACGACCTGGCCCTCGGCGGGCTCGGGCACGGAGGTGGTGACGACGGCGAAGTTCTCGGGGACTGGGGCGCCGACGGGGCGGGAGACGAGGTGGACCTCACGGGAGCGGAGTGTCTCGGTCATGGTGTGTGATTCCTCTTCCGGTGGTGCGTTCGGGCTGATGTGACCAGCGTGGAGCGGACCGCGCACGGACCGCTGACGGATCACGCACGGCCGCCCGTCAGCCCCGCCGAAGGACGCATTAGCGTGGGCGGCATGCGATTCGACGTGCTGGGCCCGCTGAAGGTGACGACGGACGACGGCGCCGGCGTCGCCGTGCCCGAGCCCAAGGTGCGTGCCCTGCTGGCCTGTCTCCTGGTGCACCACGGGCGGCCGGTCGCCGTGGACCGGCTGATCGACGACCTGTGGGGCGATGGCCCTTTGCCCGGCAACCCCGTCAACGCCCTGCAGACCAAGGTGTCCCAGCTCCGCGGAACGCTGGACAAGGCCGAACCCGGAGCCCGCACGCTGGTGGTGTACGGTCCCGCGGGCTACACCCTGCGCGTCCCCGACGAGGCGGTGGACGCCGCCCGGTTCGCCGCACTGGCCACCACGGCCCGTGCCACCAGCGAGACGCGTGCGAAGGTGAAGCTGCTCGCGGAAGCCCTGGGTCTGTGGCGTGGGGAGGCGTATGCCGACTTCCGTGACGCGCGCTTCGTGACGGCGGACGCCGTCAGGCTGGAGGAGCAGCGGCTGACGGCGATCGAGGAACTCGCCGAGCTGCGGCTGGAGTTGGGAGAGCACGCCGCCTTGGCCGACGAACTGGCGGGCCCAGTGGCCCTGCACCCGCTGCGGGAGCGACTGCGCGCCGCCCAGATGCGGGCCCTCTACCGGGCGGGGCGGCCGACGGAAGCACTCGACGCCTACCACGACATCAAGCAGCGGCTGGCCGACGAGCTGGGCCTCGACCCCAGTCCCGAGCTGACCGCGCTCCACCAGTCGGTCCTGGAACAGGATCCCGCGCTGGCCGCCGCACCCGCCGCGCACACGGCGCCGGTCGATGCCGACGCCGCCGCGCGCACGGTCCCGGCCGGAGTCGACGCCGTCGGGCAGCCGCCCGCCGCACCGCCCCGTACAAATCTGCCCGCGTCCGTCACCGAACTCATCGGGCGTGAAAGTGCGATCGCCCGTGTCTGTGCGCTCGCTCGCGAAGGGCGACTGGTCACGCTCACAGGTCCCGGCGGTGTCGGCAAGACGCGCCTGGCGCTGGAGGCCGCTGCACGGCTCGCGGATTCCTTCCCGGACGGAGTGTGGCTGATCGAACTCGCCTCCGTGGCGCGCGGAAGCGCGCCGGTGGCGGAGAGTGTCGCGGCGGTGCTGGGCGTACGTGACGACGCCGCCCCGTCTGGCGCGGGTCCCGAGCCAGCGGCCGGCACAGCGCCCGGCGGGAATGCCGAGCGCGTCGCCGAACGCGTCGCCGAAGCGGTCGCGGCGCGGCGGATGCTGCTGGTCCTGGACAACTGCGAGCACGTCGTCGAGCCCGTCGCCGCCCTGGCCGGTCGGCTCCTGGGCCGCGCGCCCGGTCTGCATGTCATCGCGACCAGCCAGGAACCGCTGGCCATCGCGGGCGAGGTCCTGGACGCGGTGGCGCCGTTGCCCGAGGCCGACGCCGTGAGGCTGTTCGTCTCCCGGGCGCGGGCGGCGGCACCCGGCTTCGAGCTGGACGACGGAAACGCTGAAGCCGTCGCCCTCATCTGCCGACGCCTGGACGGGATACCACTGGCCCTGGAGCTGGCCGCCACGCGGGTGCGGGCACTGGGCGTGCACTCCCTCGCCGACCGGCTGCACGACCGTTTCCGCCTGCTCAACCAGGTACGTCGCGACGCGCCCGCCCGCCAGCGGACTCTGCGCACGATGATCGACTGGAGCTGGGAGCTGCTGACCGAACCCGAGCGGAGCGTATTGCGCCGGCTGTCCGTCTTCCGGGGCGGGTTCACCCTCGACGGGGCGGAAGCCGTCTGCGCGGTCGGGGAGGTGGAGAGGGACGCGGTGCTCGACCTGATCGGACGCCTGGTGGACCGCTCGCTCGTGGTCGCCGACGGGGCGTGCTCCACGTCCGGCGAGGCCCGCTACCGGATGCTCGAATCCGTGACGGCGTACGGCGCGGAACGTCTTGACGCAACGGACGAAACCCGGCGGATACGGCTGCTGCACGCGGTCTGCTTCGCCGAGCTGACCGAGCGCGCCGAGCCGCACCTGTACGGCCGCGACCAGCGCCGGTGGCTGCGCAAGCTCGACAGCGAGGCCGCCAATGTGGCCGCCGCCGTCGACACCGCCGTGCAGGAGGGCGACGCGGCACTCGCCCTGCGCCTGGTTAACGCCATGTCGTGGTACTGGTTCCTGCGCGGGCGCCTCGGTGAGGCGTGCCGTGCGCTCGATCTGGCGCTGGGATGCGCGGGCGGGAAGGACTCCGTCCGGCAGAGCGCCCGCGCGCGACGGGAGGCCTTCGCGCTGCTCACGGGCGACGGCACGCTCGGCGGGGACAGCTCGTACGACGAGGGCCACGACGGCGCGGACGCCCGCGCCCGGTGGCTGCTGGACTTCGCCCACTGCGGCTTCGACGTCGGGGCACCGCAGGACGATCCGCTCGACGGACTGCTGGCCGAGTTCCACGCGAGCGGCGACCTCTGGGGTGTCGCGGCGGTCCACACCTCCCGCGCAACCCGTGCGGCATACCGGGGTGACCTTGCCGAGCTGCGGCGCAGCGCGCGGGAGAGCGCAGCCCTGTTCGCGGAACTCGGCGACCGCTGGGGGCACCTCAGAGCCACGGAACACCTGGGCGTACTCGCCGAGATCGCGGGTTCGTACGGGCAGGCGGCCCGCGTGCACGAGGAAGGTGTACGCAGCGCGCAGGAGCTCGAACTGTGGACCGACGTCTCCTTCCGGCTGGCGCGGCTCGGCCGCGTGGCGCTGCTGACCGGGGACGACGCGCGCGCCACCGAGTACCACGAGCGGGCGCGCCGACTGGCTGTGGAGCAGTCGCACCGGCCCGCGGAGCAGTTCGCCGAGACGGGCCTCGCCCTCAGCGCCCGCCGCCGCGGCGACTTGGACACCGCCGAGAAACATCTGCGCCCGTGGCTGGAGTGGAACCGCCGGCTCGGCGTCGATTCCGGTGCCGCGCTGATCCTCGCGCAGCTCGGTTACGTCGCCGAGCAGCGCGGCGACGCGGATGCCGCGCTCATGCTCCACCGGGAGGGCCTGGCGGCGGCCCGCAGGACGACGGACCCACGTGCGGTGGCCCTGGCGCTGGAGGGGCTGGCCGGGGCACACGCGCTGGCTGGCGCGATGACCGCGGCAGCCGAACTCCTGGGCACGGCCGAAGCGCTGCGCGCCTCGGTGAACGCCAGTCTGCCGCTGCCGGAACGCACCGACGTGGACCGGGCGGCATCGCGGGCAAGAGGGGCGCTGGGCGAGGTGGAGTTCGAGGCTGCGACCGCCCGGGGGCGGGTGCTGCCGCCGGAAGCATACGGATGACCGGACCAGGTCTGGACCGCAGACATCGGGCCGACCAATTCGGCCGGCTCGGGGTGGGTGGGGAGACTGAGAGGACCCGCCCAGAGGCCGCCCTGGCGGATCGCGCGTTGGTTGTCTGCTGACGAGATAGTGGACGAGAGCCTGAGCAGAACGCCGACGGGACGCTTCGCATGTTTCGAAGCGTCCCGTCTCCTTCAGGGCGGTGGCCCGGTCAGCGGCCGTACGATCCGGCGTACGGATCAGGCTTGCCCGTCCACGGATCGAGCCCCTGCTCCAGCCGCCGCTGGTACTCGCTCACCGTGAGGAAGACCGCCGAGCCCCTTCCCCACAACGAGAGGTCGCCGAGCGGGCACTCGTCGAACTCCGCGCGCAGCAACCGGGTGAGGAACCCCACCATGCCGCAGTCGTAACGGCTCCACAGACCCTCGTCCCGGTCCAGCACCAGCACCGGCCAGGCGTCGGGGTCCGTACCGGAGACGTCCCAGCACAGGATGTCCGCGCTGGAGTCCGCGCCCCAGGCGATCAGCCGTGGGCTCGACCCCGCCAGCTCCGGCGACTTCGCCGCGACGGCCCAGGCCTGCTCGGCGTTGGCCGTCTCGTGCTGCATGCCGCCGAACTGCGAGCGCCGGGGTCCGCCCCGGGGCTCCGGGTCCTGGACGACCAGATAGCTCTGGACCGTCCCTGGCCCGTACACCTCCATGAACCGCCGGTAGTCGGCGGGGAACTCCGTACCCCACGACTTCCGCATCCGGTCCCAGTCGACCGTGAGGTCCGGTTCGATCGCGGGTGGCATGAGCTGCTGGAGCGCCTGCCACTCGGGTGTCTCAGTCACGTGCTCCTCCTTCACGGGATCCGGTCACGGCGTGCTCCCGGTGGGAACCTGCCGACCCGTGTTCGGGTCGTTGAACATGCCGAGGTTCCGGCCCGCCAGCGTGTTGGTGATGAAGACGGGCGGGATGACGAGTCCCGGCGTGCCGTCGGGGTTCGTCCCGTAGGCACTGAGCGTGAAGCCCGTCGGCACCGTCCGGCGGCCACTGTAGCGAGGCGTCACCGTGTAGTAGACGTCCTGGCCCGCCGCGACGGCCTCCCTGACCTGGTTCTCGTAGTTCTGCATGTTGTTGGTGCCCTGCTGGGAGCCGTCCTGCGGGGCGTTCGCCCCCCGCGCGCAGGTGGCAAGGTTCTCCAGCTGGGTGCCGGAGCCGGACAGCTGCTTGCCGAGCAGGTGACAGGCGTTGATGTTCTGCTCCACCGGGTGGGCACCGAGCCAGCCCGCGGTGCGCTGCGCCCACTTGTAGCCGGGCGGCGCGACGACGGAGACGTTCGTCTTCGTCCCCGGGTTCGCCGCCAGATAGCCCTCGGTGAGACAGGCCCGTACGCCCGTGGCCCGGTTGCCGTTCGCCGCGTCCAGGTCACCGTGCTCGACCCAGCCGCCCCCGCACTTGCCTCCGCTGCTGTTGTCCGGTGTCGGCCGGGGCCCGGGCCTCGAAGTGGGCGTGGGAGAGGGCTCGGGCTCGTCCTGCCGGGCGCGGTTCACGGCGTCGCGGATGCCCTCGGCCGTGGAGGTGAGGGCGTCACCGAGGCTGTCCAGGAAGCTGGGCCGCCCCTGCACCTCGGACACCGCTTCGTCGGTGGCGACCGCCGCCACCACCGCGACGACCACGACCGCCGCGATGGGGATCGCGAAGGCCAAGTGACCGTCCAGCTCGACGCTGCTGACCGGGTTGCCGCCGGTGAACGCGTACCGGTTGCCGGTGTACGGGTCCGCGCCCAGGGACATGTCGGCGAGGGCACCGTTGTACATGTCCCGCGTGGTGAAGCGGTTCAGCCCCGGGTCGTAGTCGCGGAAGCCCATGTCGTAGGTGCCTGACTGGGCGTCCCACCGCTTGGCGTTGAAGCGGTACGGGTTGTACTCCTCCTTCGTCGGGTCGGTGGCGTCGGGCTTGTCGATGCCGGTGAACTCGGACTCGTCGTCCTTGCCGTAGGCCGTGTAGCCGTACGTCGCCTTGGTGTCGCCGCCGCTGTCTGTGACGGTCTCGACGTCGGTGTGGCCGTTGTAGCCGTAGAAGCCGTCCTCGGTCCTGCCGTCGGCGTGGTGCTTGACCTGCGACAGCCGCTCGCCCCACGGGCTGTACTGGTACGACTTGGTCAGCTCACCGGCGACCCGCTCGTCCAGTACCTCACCGGACAGCCCCAGGTAGGAGAAGTCGGTGGTCTTGCCGTCCACCGTCTTCGAGGTGGTGCGGTCCAGCGGGTCGAAGGCGTACGTGGTCGACTTCATCGCGCCGTCGGCGCCCCGCTGCTGGGACTCCACGACGTGGTCGAAGCCGTCGTACACGTTCCGCGAGACGATCTCGCCACCGGCGAGGACCGACTCCTGGCGCCCGAACGGGTCGTAGTTGAACCGGGAGGTCGCCCCGCCCGTGGTCGAGGTCAGCAGCCGGTTGCGGTCGTAGACGAACGTCGTCGACGTGCCCCGGACCGACTGGCTGACGACGTTGGAGTTGTCGTCATGGACGTAGGTCTCGGTGCCCGCGCCGTTGCCGGTCTTCACCGACTTCGCCAGCCGGTCGGCCGGGTCGTAGGTGTAGTCCGTGGTGGATTCGAGGTACGCCGCGTGGTTGTCGGCGTTCATCTTCTTCGCGGTGTCCCGCGCCTTGTTGCCGTTGGGGTCGTAGGCGTAGGTGTGCGAGGCGACCAGCGTGTTGCCGTCCGCCTTCTTCTCCACCGTGCTCTCCACGGCGCCGTCGAGGTAGTACGTGTAGTCGACGGTGTTGCCGTTGGCCTTGGTCTCCCTCAGCTTCAGACCGCGGTCGGTGTAGGTGTACGACGACACCTTCGGGTCGGTGTCCGTCGCCGACTTGCCGACGGAGACCGTCTTGACCAGTTCCCGCAGATCGTAGGTGTACTTGGAGAACTGGTCGGGGTGCGTGACCGTCTCCAGTCGGCCGTTGGCGTCATAGGTGAACGCCGTGGTCTTCGTCCGCTGGTCGGTCAGCGCCTCGGTGACCGACTTCACCTGGTTGAGCGCGTCGTGGGCCACGGAGTACGTGACCGCCTTGGCGCCCGGCGAGGTGTCGTCGATCGACGTCAGGTTGCCGTTGACGTCATAGCCGTAGGTGAAGGTGTGCTTCTCGTTGTCGGTCTCGTCGCGGGTGTCGCGGACCAGCTTCACCGCGTCGGCGACTACGACGCCGCCGCCGCTCTGCTCCAGCTTCAGCTCCGCGTCCGCGCCCTGCTTGAGGCTGTAGGAGCCCAGCGACACCCAGGTGCCGGTGTTCGCGGACTGGTCCCGGGCCACCGACGGCTCGGTGGTGGTGCCGTGGGTCAGCGTGTACTTCGCCGCGGTGGCCGCGCCCGTCACCTTCGGGTACTTCACGTACGCGGTGTACGTGCCGTCCTGGGGGATGTTGAGCTTCCAGGTGAAGGCGTCGGTGCCGGTGCCCGCCGCGTGGGTGCGGTGGTCGTAGCCCTGCTGACCGGTGCTGTCCCCCTTCGTCCAGGTGCCGGTGGCGGCGGTGTTCTGGGTGTCGGAGTTGTCGACGAGCACGACGTGCTTGCCGACCGGGACACCGTCGTCCGACTTCGACTTGAGCGCACCGTTGGGGTAGTAGTCCCACGTCATGGTGCGGTCGGCGTCGCCGCCGGCGGACGTCAGTGTGCGCTTGGTCTGCTGGCCGAGGTCGTTGTAGTCGTAGGTGGTGACGATGTCCCAGGGATCGGTGGCCGACTTCGCCCACCCGTTGTCGAAGTAGGTGAACGTGGTGTCGTTGCGGACCGTCTGCCCCTCGGACGGGGGCATGGAGGTCTTCTTGACCTGGCCGACCGCGTCGTAGACCGTCTCGGTGTAGACGTTCGGGTCGTTGTAGCGGGCGTCCGCCGGGTCGTAGGGCTGGTACTGCTTGACCGGGCGGTTCAGCGCGTCGTACTCGGTGCGCTGGGTGAACGCCTCCGTCGTCCCGGCCGCGGTGGCCCGCGGGGTCAGCACCTTGGTGGTGTTGCCGACCTCGTCGTACTCGTACTTCGTGGTCCGGTACGTGATCGGCGAGGTGCCCGAGTGCGGGATCTTGACCTCGATGGTCTTGCCGCGCTCGTCGTAGGTGACGGTGGAGGTGTTGTTCTCCGCGTCCGTGGAGGAGACGACCCGCGAGTCCTTGTCGTAAGACCGCTTCGTGGACTTCCCCGCCGCGTCGGTCACCGTGGTGATGCGGTGGTTCCAGTCGTACGCCGTCTTGGAGGTGAAGTCGCCGGGGTCCGCGGTCGCGTTCTTCTTCGGGTCGATGACCGTGACGACGTTGCCGACGCTGTCGTAGACGTACGAGATCCGGTCCCCGCCCGCGTTGACCACGGAGGTGAGCTGGTAGATCTCGTTGTAGTGGTTGGTCGTGGTGTACGAGCCCGCCACCGCACCGGCGACGTTGCCCTTCGGCTCGGTCGTCGTCTTGAGGTTGCCGACCTTGTCGTAGGTGTACGTCGTCACCCGCGGCATCGACTGGTTGTTGGCGGGAGCCGTGGCCGAGGTGACCTGGTCGGCGGCGTCGTACGACGCCTTCGACACCGCCCCGTGCGGCGCGGTGGTCTCCAGGACGTTGTCGTTCGGGTCGTACTTCGGCGCCGGAGTGGTGATCAGAACGCCGGCGTCCTGGTCCTTGGGCACCGTGCTGACCAGCGGACGCCCGTAGGTGTCGTAGGTCTGCGTGGTCTTCTTGCCCAGGGCGTCGACGACCTCGGTGACCTGGCCGCGCTCGTCGTACACGTACGACGTGGTCTTGTCGAGCGCGTCGGTGATCTTCGCCGGGTAACCGGTCGGACCGAACTCGCTGTTGGTCGTCGGGTTGCCGTTGGCGTCGGTCGCCCGGGTCAGCTGCCCGTATCCGTCGTACTCGTACGACGTGGTGTAGTCCCCGGCGGTCGCGGTGGCCACGCCCTTGGGGTCGGTGACCGTCTTCAGGTTGCCGAAGGTGTCGTACCCGAACTGCCAGGAGTGGCCCAGCGGGGACGTCTTGCGGAACAGGTCCGCGGCGAAACCGTCGGCGCGGGTGGCGTACTCGAACTTCGCCGCGTGCGCCGGGTACGAGCCGGTGCCGCAGGTGGTCGCCGGGTCCGGGGGTGTGTTGCCGTTCTCCTTGATGGACTCCGCGTCCAGCTTCCACAGCGGGTAGCCGGTCTTCTGGTCGTAGCAGAACGCGGTCTTGGCGCCGTTGTCCTCCGTCAGGAGGGTGACGTTGTTGTCCGCGTCCCAGCTCAGATCGATATTCTGCGACTTGGCGTTGACCGTCCGCACCGGCCGGGCGAAGTCGTCGGTGACGTACTTCGTCGCGTGCGCCTCGGCGTCGGTGACGGTGGTGTCCGTGAACTTGGTGTTCGTCGTGTTCGCCGCGTAGGCGAACCCGGTGTCACCGCCGAGCCGGTCGTTGATCGTCTTCGTCCACCAGTGGTACTTCGGGTCGTCGCCGGCCTGCGGGGAGTAGTACGTCAGCCGAGTGGCGTTGCCGCGCGGGTCGGTGGCCTTGACCAGCTTGACGTTCTTGTTGCCCTGGGTGGCGTCGTAGGTGAACCTGAAGACCTTGGGCTGCGCGGAGCCGTCACCGTCGGTGAACTGCCCGAGCAGGCCCTTGTCGGTGAAGAAGAAGGAGATCTTCCGGCCCGAAATGTCCTTGATGGACTTGACGTGGTCGTAGATCTTGGAGTTGGTCAGGTTGGAGCCGGTGACCCTGGCGCCGGTGTCGTCGATGTAGTCGTACGACGCGTCGCCCTTGCGGTAGTAGTCGACGGTCAGCGACTGACGGCCCGCCGGGTCCGTGATGTAGGTGAGGAACTTCGTCGGCTTGTTGTTGGACTTGCGCTCCTCGTACGTGTACGTCTGCGTGTTGCCGTTCTTGTCGACGACCGACGTCAGATAGCCGTCGCAGCCGAAGAGGAAGCGGGTGCCGTCCGGACGCAGCAGCGTCCAGGCGTCCGGAATCGGGTCCTTGTCCGGGGTGCAGTCCAGGCCCGGCTTGGCGGTGAGGCGGTAGTGGACGCCCGCGGGCGCCTTCCAGGTGCCGTCGTCCCGCTTGCGGAAGACGTGCGTGGTGCCGTCACCGTCCGGCAGGCGGATCTCGGTCGGGTGCGGGTTGGGGTGGAAGTCCAGCGGCGCGCCGAGCCGGATGGGCCCGGCGAACTGGGCGGACCAGCCCGCTCCGGTCACCGTGTCGGAGGTGTCGAGGGAGTTGTACGCGAACCTGGCGAACGTCGTCAGACCGCGACCGGGGTTGGAGAACGCGTTGTAGGACCAGACGCTGTTGCCCGCGGCCAGGTTGTTCATCACCGTGGACCCGGCTCCGGTGTTCTTGCCGGTATAGGCGTAGAACTTCTCCAGGCCCAGGGTGTTGGAGGTGGGGTCCTCGACCGCGATGTTCTGCTTCAGGCCGGGGATGCCGCCGGTCCCGGCGGAGAGCCAGGCGCCGGTGGTGGTGTTGACGAGGTCCCAGGTCAGGACGTAGTCGTTGCGCTTGTTGCCCGAGTCGCTGTTGATCGGGGTCTTCACCCGCGCCTGGAAGGTGACGGTGTCACCGGGGACAACGTCCTTGGGCAGGGCCGTGCGGACCTGGTTGCCGCCCGTGGTGGCGTCGGTGCCGTCGGGCAGCGCCCAGGTGTAGGACAGCGCCCGGTCGGTGGCCTTCCAGGCGGTGTCGGTGGTGTTGGTGAGGGTGAACTCGACCGAGTACTCCGAGTTCGGGGTCATCCGCGCCGGGGTCTTCGGCGCGTGGTAGGTGGAGGCGGTGGTCGCGTCGACGTAGGTGACCACCATGCGCGGGCGCAGCCGCTTCTCGCCCGCCTCGGAGGAGAGGAAGACGGTCCGCTCCTGCTGGACCGACTCGTCCCGCATCCTCACCAGCACGCCCTGCCCGGTGCCGGGGTTGCGCACCCAGTCCTGGACCAGGCTGGTGGCGTTCCAGTCCCGGCGGGAGGGGTCGTTGCTCATCGCCGGGACGGTGTCGGCGAGCGCGGCGCCGGCGTCACCACCGGGGGTGGTCCAGTTGGTGGTGGCGTTGGCCTTGGTCCAGGTGGCCGTGGCCTCGTCGAAGTCACGGGTCAGCGGACGCATCTCGTACACCGCGCCGGAGGTCCCGGTGGTGGTCTGCGTGCCCCACAGCCGCAAGGTGGCGTCCAGGACCCGCGCGGACGTCGGCAGACCGAGGTCGGGGAACTTCAGCGCCGCCCGGGTGGTGCCGTAGGCGGGGGAGTTGTTGCCGACCGCGAGCCAGTTCTGCGGCACACCGTCGGTGAGCGTGTCGTGCGGGGTGGCCGACTCCGTCGAGGACAGCGTGGTGTCCTGCGCCGCCTCGACGACCTTGGTGGTACGGCCCGCCTTCGGCAGCCGCACCAGCTGGGTCGGCGCCGCGGTGACCCGGCCGTCCTTGGTCTTGACGGCGACCATGTAGTAGTACGCCCGCCCGAACGGGTCCGAGCTGTCGGCCGCGGTCGGGGTGGCGGAGGTGTCCGTGTAGGAGGTGGTGTTCGAGGCCACGGGCGCGACCAGGGTCGCGGCGGACGGGGTGAACGTCTGGAACACCGAGCGGTGGACCTGGTACTCGACGATGTCGTCAGCGGTGGTGGCCGAGGACGGGTCGGTGTAGGCCGACCACTTCAGCTCCGCGCCGGTGTCGTGGATCGTCGTCGGCGGGTCCAGCTCGACGCCGGGCCGGCCGTAGGTGAGGACCAGGCGCGGGTAGTTGGCCGTCTCCCCGTTGTAGGCGAACTCGCTGCCCTCGTAGCGGGGGCCGCCCTTGGGGCCGTCGGCGGACTCGTCGCCCGCCTTGACCACGAACCCGTGGTTGTCGTGGGTGCCGTCGATCCACTGCTGGACCGTCCTCGTCACCGGGAACGAGTGCCAGGTGTTCACCTGGGAGGGCTGCTTGGTGACCACCCCGCCCTTGGTGAACCGCACCGAGTCCGCGATCACCGCGGTGCCGGCGGACGCCGGTCCGTCACCGAGGACGACCTTGCCCACGGTGCCGGCCTTGAAGCGGTGCGTGCCCAGGGTCTTCCACACGCCCGCGGTACCCGCCGACTGGTCGACGGTGTACGTCTTGGAGCCGCCGTCGTAGGTGACCGTGTAGGGGGCGTTGGTGGCACGGTCGGCGGCGGGCACGTAGTGCGCCTCGACCTGGTACTCGCCGTCCTCCGGCAGGCTGGGCTGCCAGGTGTAGGTGTCGGCGGCGACGGTGTCCTTGTTGTAGCGGTAGTCCTGGTTGGTCGCGTACTGCGTGTACGCCGTGTTCCCCGAGACGGGCCAGGAGCCCTTCGCGGCCGTGGTGCCCAGGTCACCGTCGTCGACCAGCACCGACGTGCCCGACAGCTCACCGGTCAGACCGCTGGCGTTGTTCCAGGTCGCGCTGGACTCCGACCAGGCGCCGGTGGCGCGGTGCGCCTCCAGCTGCACCTCGGTGGTGCCGGTGGTGTGGGTCTGGTCGTAGTACAGCCGCAGATCGGCCGAGTCCAGCTTCGTCCCGGCCGGGATGCTGCCGATGGGGAAGCGCAGCAGGGCGCGGGAGCTGCCCGTGGAGGTGCTGCCGACCGACAGGCGCCAGTTGTCGTCGTAGTTCGACGTCGGACCGTCCGACGAGATCATCACGTCCTGCGCCGTGGACGGCGTCGGGGCGATGGAGATCGTCGGGTCGATGGTGACCGGATACCGGCGCTCCTTGGCCGCCAGCCACTTGGTGTCCGGCGTCACGGCCAGCTTCCAGGACGAGCCGTCCCTGGTGAGCTTCTGGGCGACCTTGGTGCTGTAGCCGGTGCCGTAGGGCGACTCGCGGTCCTTCGCCGCGTCCGTCATGAACGCCGCGGGCATCACCAGCACCGGATCGGCCGACTCACCGTAGAAGGCGATCGAGCCGTCCTTGTGCGCCTTCGGCGTCAGACCGTCGGTGTCCAGCGTGAACGTGAAGGTCACCGGCCCGTCCGGGACCTCGGCCAGGACGATGTTCTCCTTCACCCGGCCCGGACCGACCTGGTACGACAGATCGGCGCCGGGGAGCGCGTCGCGGTAGGTGACGGTGTCGCCCTGGGCCACCGGCGCCAGCTTGGCGGCCCCGGGCAGACCGACCGTCACGGCGTGCCCGTCCGCGGACTCCACCCGCAGCAGGCGCTCTGCGTCCGAGCCGAACCAGCTCCGCGTCGCGTTGCTGGTGTTGGCGAACTCGAATCCCTTACGGCCGCTTTCCTCGACCGTGGGGTCGATGTCCTTCCACGACTTCCCGGAACGGTAGGCGGTGGGGGTGGCCGAAACCTCCGCCTGTACGCGTCCGTCGGAAAGCTGCCAGAACCGGGCGTTCGCGGTGCGCCGCCCGGCCAGTTCCTTGACACGCTTCACCTTCGGCGCGTTCTTGCCCTGGGGCAGTTTCTGCCGGTCGGCTATCCCGGCCTCGTTGTGCGAGGGCGGTTCGGCGTCTTCGCCGCCGTCCTCGCCG
>NZ_MUND01000307.1 GCF_002154375.1 Streptomyces glaucescens
CAGCGGCCGTACGGCCGTGACCTCGGGGGCGCCCTCGGTCAGGGTGCCGGTCTTGTCGAGGGCGGCGGTGTCGATCTCGCCGAGACGTTCCATCGCGACGGCCGACTTGACGAGGACGCCGTGCCGGCCGGCGTTGGCGATGGCGGACAGCAGCGGCGGCATGGTGGCGAGGACGACCGCGCACGGCGAGGCGACGATCATGAAGGTCATCGCGCGCAGCAGGGCGTCGGTGAGGTCGGCGCCGAAGGCGAGCGGGACGGCGAAGACGGCGAGGGTGGCGGCCACCACGCCGACGGCGTAGCGCTGTTCGATCTTCTCGATGAAGAGCTGGGTGGGTGCCTTGGTGCGGGAGGCTTCCTCGACCAGGGTGACGATCCGGGCGATGACGGAGTCGGCGGGGTCGCGGTCGACGCGGACGCGCAGGGCGCCGGTGCCGTTGAGGGTGCCGGCGAAGACCTCGTCGCCGGGGCGCTTGACGACCGGGAGGGGTTCGCCGGTGATGGTGGCCTGGTCGGCCTCGCTGGTGCCGTCCAGGACCGTCCCGTCGGCGCCGATCCGCTCCCCCGGCCGGATCAGCAGCGTGTCGCCGACGGCGAGTTCGGCGGTGGGGACGGACTCCTCGGTGCCGTCGGCGCGGACCCGGGTCGCGGTGGCGGGGGCGAGGTCGAGCAGGCCGCGCACGGAGTCGGCGGTGCGGGCGGTGGCCAGGGCCTCCAGGGCGCCGGAGGTGGCGAAGATGACGATGAGCAGGGCGCCGTCGAGGACCTGGCCGATCGCGGCGGCACCGAGGGCGGCGACGATCATCAGCAGGTCGACGTCGAGGGTCTTCTCGCGCAGGGCGCGCAGTCCCTCGAGGGCGGGCTCCCAGCCCCCGGTGACGTAGGCGACTGCGTACGGGATGCCGTGGACCCAGGCGGGGGCGCCGCCGAGATCGAGCGCGAGGGCCAGCAGGAAGGCGACCAGCGCGGCGAGCGCCCAGCGGGCCTCGGGGAGCGCGAGGACGCGGGTGCGGCGGCGGGGGGCCGGCAGGGAGCGGGCAGAGGTCTGTCGGGGAGCGAGAGTCGCGGACACGCGCCACACCATACAGGAACACATGAAGACTCATTCATCCGTTCATATAAGGTGGGTAAGATACGCGCCATGGGTCATGGAGCCGTCAGCACCGCGCAGAGCGCCCCCGAGCGCGTCCGTCTCGACGCGGACAACGTGGCGAAGGTGGCCACCACCCTCCAGGCCCTGTCCACCCCCTCCCGGCTGCTGATCCTCGCCCGGCTGCGCGAAGGGCCGCTGCCGGCCACCGAGTTGGCGGCCGAGGTGGGCATGGAGCAGTCGGCGTGCTCGCACCAGCTGCGGCTGCTGCGCAACCTCGGCCTGGTGGTGGGCGAGCGCCGCGGCCGGTCGGTGGTGTACGCGCTGCACGACCACCATGTCGCCGAACTCCTCGACCAGGCGGTGTACCACGTGGAGCATCTGCGCCTGGGCATCAGCGACGCGGCCGAGTAACCGCGGGCCGGCGGCGGGCGCCCGGAGGAGGGCGGGGACCTAGAAGTTGATCATGTGTCCGGCGAGGCCGTGCACCGCTTCCTTCACCGCCTCGCTCAGCGTCGGGTGGGCGTGCACGTTGCGGGCCACCTCGTGCACGGTGAGGTCCCACTGCTGGGCGAGGGTCAGCTCGGGCAGCAGCTCGGTGACGTCGGGGCCGATCAGGTGACCGCCGATCAGCTCGCCGTGCTTCGCGTCGCTGATCAGCTTGACGAAGCCGGTGGAGTCACCGAGGCCGTGCGCCTTGCCGTTGGCGGTGAAGGGGAACGTGGCGACCTTCACGTCGTGTCCGAGATCGCGGGCCTGGGCCTCGGTGTAGCCGAAGCTGGCGATCTGCGGCTGGCAGAAGGTGGCGCGGGGGATCATCGCGTAGTCGAGCTCCATGGTCTCCGCGCCGGCGATGGTCTCGGCGGCGACCACGCCCATCGCCTCGGCGGCGTGCGCCAGCATCAGCTTGGCGGTGACGTCGCCGATGGCGTACAGGTGCGGCACGGAGGTGCGGCAGCGGGCGTCGACGTCGATGGCGCCGCGCTCGGTGAGCCGGACGCCGGTGTTCTCCAGGCCGTAGCCCTCGACGTTCGGGCCGAAGCCGATGGCCTGGAGCACCTTGTCGGTCTCCAGGACCTGCTGGGAGCCGTCCCTGGCGGTGACCGTGACCCGGACCTGGGGGCCGGACTCGTCGATGGCGTCGACACGGGTGGAGGTGAGCACGTCGATGCCGAGGCGCCGGTACTGCTTGGCGAGTTCGGCACAGACGTCGGCGTCCTCGGTGGGGGCGACGCGGTCCAGGAACTCGACGATGGTGACCTTCACGCCGTAGTTGTGCAGGACGTACGCGAACTCGATGCCGATGGCGCCGGCGCCGGCGATGACGATCGAGCGGGGCAGGTCCTCGGCGAGGATCTGCTCCTCGTAGGTCACCACGCGGGCGCTGCGCTTGGTGCCGGGCAGCAGCTTGGGGGTGGCGCCGGTCGCGATGACGCAGTTCTCGAAGCCGATGGTGCGGGTGGTGCCCTCGTAGTCGGTGACCTGCAGGGTGTGCGGATCGAGGAAGGTGCCGCGGCCGTCGAACTCCGTGATCTTGTTCTTCTTCATCAGGTAGTGGACGCCCTTGACCCGGCCGTCGGCGACCTTGCGGCTGCGGCGGAACGCCTCGCCGTAGTCGAAGGTGATCGGCGCGTCCGACCGGATGCCGAAGGTCTTCGCCCCGTGAGTCACGGTGTGCGCGAGTTCGGCGTTGCGCAGCAGGGCCTTGGTGGGGATGCAGCCGACGTTCAGGCAGACGCCGCCCCAGTACTTCTCCTCGATGACGGCGACGCTTCTGCCCAGCTGGGCGGCGCGGATGGCGGCGACGTACCCGCCGGGGCCGGCGCCGAGTACGACGACGTCGAAGCGCTCGTCCTGCTCAACCATGCGCGAGGTCCCTTCGGTGCGGTGCGAGCGGTGGCTACCAGTCCGGATTGTTCCGTCCCGCACCGCTCCCCGCCACCGGCCACCGCACCGTCGGCACCGGCCACCGCACCGCCGGGGGCACCCTCAGCGGTTGGGGGCCGCACGGCTGATGTCGGCGAGGGCGGAGTGCGGGTCCTCGGTGGCCGCGAGGTCGCCGAGGCTGACGATGCCGACCGGGCGGCCGCCGTGCTCGACGACGGGCAGCCGCCGCACGGCGTACCGGCGCATCAGCTCGACGGCGTGCTCGGTGGTGTCCTCGGGCGAGAGGGTGACCACGGGCGGCCGGGTGCACAGCTCGCCGACCGTGGTCGCCGTGGGGTCACGGCCCTCGGCGACGGCCCGCACGGTGATGTCCCGGTCGGTGAGGACACCGAAGAGATCGCGGTCGTACGCCACCAGGACGTCGCCGATGTCCCGCTCGCGCATCAGCGCGGCGGCCCGGGCGACCGTCGTCATCGGTTCGACGGATGCCGGGCCCGGCGACATCACCTCGCGTATGTACCTGGTCGCCGGGGCGCCCCCTAACCGCCCCAGGGCGCTCAGCACGTCGTCGTCGGTCAGCTGGTCGAAGTTCTCGTACCAGAGGCCGACCGCGTGGAAGGGGCTGGGCCGCAGCAGGCAGACCACGTCGTCGGCCTCGGCACGCAGCAGCTCGGACGCCTCCGCGGAGCACACCGGCGCGGCCATCACGATCCGCTCCGGCTCCCGGGCGCGCACGGCGCGGACGGCGGCGCGGGCGGTGGCGCCGGTGGCCAGTCCGTCGTCGACGAGGATGGCGGTACGGCCGCGCAGTTCGGGCGCGGGGCGGCCCTGCCGGTAGCGCTCCTCACGGCGGCGCAGTTCGGCCCGTTCCCGCTCCACCACCGGGGCGAGGTCGTCCTCGGTGAGTCCGGTGTGCTCCAGGGACCGCCGGTCGAAGAGCGGGGGCCCGTCCCCGGCGATGGCACCCACGGCGAACTCCTCGTGGAACGGGGCCCCGATCTTGCGGACCACGAACACGTCGAGCGGGGCGCCGAGGGCCTGGGCGACCTCCCGGGCGACCGTGACGCCGCCGCGGGGCAGGGCGAGGACGACGGGGTGCGGGAGCAGGCCCTTCTCCTGCAGGATGCGCAGATGGCCGGCCAGTTCACGGCCGGCGTGCGCCCGGTCGTGGAACCGTGTGCGCGTGGTCATGTGTCCGCCCCCGTCCGGTCCGTCACCGGGTCCGTCTCCCGGTCCGTGCGTTCGTGCGTCGCCGGGTCCGTCTCCCGGTCCGTGCCGCCGATCGGCAGGCGGCGTCGTTTCGGTGCCGCGGACTTGGGCACGCGGACCCGCAGGACGCCGTCGGTCAGGCTCGCCTCCGCCCCGTCCGGGTCCGCGCCGACGGGCAGCCAGGTGCGGTGGAAGAAGCGGCCGCGCCGGAAGGGCGGGCGGGAATGCCGCATGTCGCCCAGGTCACCCGTGATCCGCAGTTCGCGCTCGTCGATGTCGACGGTGATCCGCTCGCGCGGGATCCCGGGCAGCGCGGCGTGGATCTCGTACGCCTCGTCGGTCTCGTCCTCCTCGACCGCGGGCGCCCAGGCCACCCCGCCCCACCCGACGGGGCCCGGATCGTGGCCGCGCGCCGGTGTCCCCCGGCCGAGTGCGCCGCCGGTGTCACGCCACAGCCGCCGCAGCTCCGCGAGCGGGTCCCGGTCCCACGGCCCGTCCCGGCCGGGCCCCCACCGCGGCTGCAGGGGGCCGCCGCCACGCCGCGCAGGCGTGTTCATGGCACGCCTCCCTTCCCAAGAGGTACCTCACGGAGCCCGGGTTTCCCCCGCGACGCGACCCACACGTGGCGGCGCGGGCCTACGGTGGAGACATGGACGGCGGTGTCGTGACGCTGTTCCTGTGCGGAGACGTGATGCTCGGGCGCGGCGTCGACCAGATCCTCGCGCACCCCGGTGATCCGGGGCTGCGGGAGGACTACGTGCGCGACGCCCGGGGCTATGTGGCGCTGGCGGAGGCGGTGAACGGGCCGGTGCCCGCCCCGGTGGGCCCGGAGTGGCCGTGGGGTGAGGCGCTGGGCGTGCTCGCCGAGGCCGCGCCGGACACGCGGATCGTGAACCTGGAGACGGCCGTGACGGCGGACGGCTCGTTCGCGCCCGGCAAGGCGGTGCACTACCGGATGCACCCGGCGAACCTGCCCGCGCTGACGGTGGCCCGGCCCGATGTGTGCGTCCTCGCCAACAACCATGTGCTGGACTTCGGCCGCCGGGGGCTCGCGGAGACGCTGGACGCGCTGGCCGGGGCCGGGCTGCGGGTGGCGGGCGCGGGCCGGGACGCGGACGCGGCGTACGCGCCCGCCGTGATCGACACCGGTTCCGGCGCCCGGGTGCTGGTCTTCGCTCTCGGGATGGGCTCCAGCGGGATCCCGCCCGGCTGGGCGGCGACAGCGGAGCAGGGCGGGGTGGCGTACGCGCCCTCGCCGTCGCCTCCGGCCGCGGAAGCCGTGCTGCGCCGGGTGGGGACGGCCCGGCGTCCCGGCGACGTCGTGGTCGTCTCGGTGCACTGGGGCTCCAACTGGGGGTACCGCGTCCCCCAGGAGCAGGTCCGTTTCGCGCACACGCTGGTGGACGGCGGGGTGGATGTCGTCCACGGCCACTCCTCGCACCATCCGCGCCGGATCGAGGTGTACCGGGAGCGGCTGGTGCTGTACGGCTGCGGGGACTTCATCGACGACTACGAGGGCATCGTCGGCCACGAGGAGTACCGCGACGACCTGCGGCTGGCCCTGCTGGTGTCGGTGGAGGCGGAGACGGGACGGCTGGCCGGACTGCGCATGGCGCCGTTCCGGGCACGGCGGATGCGGCTCGAGCACCCGGCCGGAGACGACCGCGCGTGGCTGCGCATGACGCTCGACGGCCTGGCCGTCGGCGCCGATGTCGTCTCCGGTCCGCACGGCACGCTCGAAGCGAGGTGGTGAGCGCGCCTACGACGCTCCCCGCCGCTCAGGGCGTGCCCACGGGTGTCTCCCCCTGTGACTCCGTGGCCGTGGGCCGTCGTGAGGCCGCCATCGCGTCCGCCACGTCGGCCAGGGGGCGCAGCCGGTAGCTGTAGGTGTGGTCGCGGTCGGCGAACAGCTTGAACTCGTCGTGCGTGTGGGCGCCCCAGCTGTTGTCGCCGCCCACGCCCATCTGCCGGTGGTTGACCCGCAGCACGACCTCGTCGCGGGGGGTGAGCTGGTAGTCGTGGCGCACCCCGGCGGACAGGTCCTCGGGCGTGAAGTGCGAGGCGTTGACCTCCACCAGGGGCTCACCGCTGACCAGCAGGCCCGCGCCGCTGTCGTCGGTGAGCGCGATCCATCGGACGTCGGTCTTGTTGCCGTTCTCCTGGGGGCGCAGGTAGGGCGTCCACTGCCCGGAGACCGTGCCGGAGTACAGGCCCACGTCGGTCGCGTTGTTGCGGTCCCACTGGTTCTCCTCGGGACCCCGGCCGTAGTAGTGCAGCCGGTCCAGGCGGCGTGGGAGGAAGAGGATGGTGCCGACCTCGGGGATGTACGGCAGGCCGGGCGCGCCCGGGCGCAGGGTGTGGTCGACCTTGATCTCGCCGTTGCCGAAGACGGTGTAGGTGAGGGTGTACGACGACGGCGTGCTGGTGGGCAGTGTGCCGCTGACCTCGATGCGGACGGCCCGGTCGCTCAGCGTGCTCACGCGGACGCCGGTGAGCGTGCGCCGGGCTCCGGCGTCGCGCCAGGTCTGGTTGCGGGTGTGCTGGCCGTTGCCGCGGTCGTTGTCGGTGGGCGCGCGCCAGAAGTTCGGCACCGGACCGGAGGTGATCAGGCGGCGCCCCGCCGCCTCGTACGAGGTGATGATCCCGCTGCGCTTGTCGACGGTGAGCGAGAAGTCCTCGCCGCGCACCGTGACGGCCGTCTCGTCGTCGTGGTGGCGCAGTGCGGGGACGCTGTCCAGCGGTACGGAGGTGACGGCCGGGCCGCCCGTGGCGATGGGGAGCTGCTGCTTGGCCACCTCGAAACCGGGCTCGGCCCAGGGGGTGCGCTCCTTGGTGGTGAAGGACAGGTGCAGGAAGTACTCGGCTCCGGGGGCCGGGCGCTCCGGCAGCCGCACGGGCACCGTGATCTCCTTGCGGCTCAGCGGGGGCACGTCCAGCTGGTCGCGGGTGAGCCTGCCGCGCCGGACGACCTTGCCGTCGGCGACGAGGGACCAGCGGCCGTCGAACTCGCGGAGGCTGGTGAACAGGTACTCGTTGATGAGGGTGATCCGGCCGGCGGGGGTGAGGGTGTCGCCGGTGGCGGGGGCGGCGTTGACCGCCTGGTAGATCTGTTTGACCTCCGCGGCCTTGCCGGTGTGGCCACGGTCGGCGAGGACGATGCCGTCGCCCGAGAAGGCGCCGTCGTTGGGGTTGTCGCCCCAGTCACCGCCGTAGGCATAGAACGTCTTGTCGCGGGGCCGCCGCTCCGTGAGCCGGGCGGTGGCGGCGTCGAACCAGAACCGCACGCCCTCGTCGCCGGGGCCGCGGCCGTCGGAGGCCAGTTCGGCGGCGGTCAGGGCGCGGGCGTACACGCGGGCCCGCCGGATGGTGCCGCTGAACTCGCGGGTCGGGTTGTCGACGTCGGTGGCGAGGGAGAGGGGCGCCGTGTTGACGCCGGGGCGCCGGGTGGTGGTCCGGGTGGCCCGTACCGAGCCGTCGACGTGGAGGGTCAGCGTGCCCGCGTCCGCGTCGAAGACGCCGGCGATGTGGTGCTCGCGGCCCGTCCAGTCGTCCGGCAGCGTCCAGTTCGCGGTGACCCACTGGCCGCCGCCGTGGATGAAGAACTCCAGCGTCCTGTTGGTCTGCTTGAGCGCGTACTGGGTGTCGCCCTTGGCGATGACCGGCTGGTGATGGCCCGTCACGTGCGGGGTGACCCAGGCCTCCAGGGTGAGGGAGCCGGTCAGGTCCAGGCGCTCGTCGCGGGGGAAGACGGTGGCCCCCGAGACGCCCTCGGCACGGTCGAAGCGGCCGCTTGGGTTGACGATCTCGCCGCGCAGCCCGCCCGGTCCGGTCTCGGTCAGCAGCTTGCGGGAGGGGGTGGGCCACTTCAGGGCCTGGTCGGCGAAGTCCCAGATCCAGCCGCCCTGGAGCACGTCGTGACGGCGGACGATGTCCCAGTACTTCTTGAAGTTGCCGTTCGAGTTCCCCATGCCGTGCGAGTACTCGATCATCACGTACGGCCGCGTGTCGCGGGTGTCCTTCGCGCGGGACTCGACGGTCTGGGGGGTGTCGTACATCTCGGAGCGGATGTCGCTGATGCCCGGACGGTCGTCGCCCTCGTACTGGATGACGCGGCTGGGGTCGTACGACTTGATCCAGTCGTGCATGGCGTTGAAGGTGCTGCCGCCGCCCGCCTCGTTGCCGAGGGACCAGATGACGACCGAGGCGTGGTTCTTGTCGCGGTGGACCATGTTCTGGGCCCTGGCCAGGCACGCCTCGGTCCACTCGGGGTGGTCGCCCGGGTACTCGCCGCGGATGCCGTGGGTCTCCAGGTTGGTCTCGTCGACGAGGTACAGGCCGTACTCGTCGGCGAGTTCCAGCCAGAGCGGGTTGTTGGGGTAGTGCGAGGTGCGGACGGAGTTGATGTTCAGGCGTTTGATGACCTCGATGTCCTCGACCATGTCCGCGCGGGTGAGCGCCGAGCCGTGGACGGGATGCATCTCGTGGCGGTTGGTGCCGCGGAAGGAGACCGGCTTGCCGTTGATCCGCATCAGGCCGTCCTTGAGGGCGAACTCCCTCAGGCCGACCCGGTGCGAGAGGGTCTCGGTCACCCTTCCGGCGGGGTCGCGCAGCTGGAGGACGGCGGTGTAGAGGTAGGGGTGCTCGGCCGACCAGAGGCGGGGCCCGGGGACGGCCCGGGAGGCCTCGACGGTGGCCTCGCCGCCGGGCGGGACGTCGACAGGCTGCTGGAGGGGGCGGCGCCAGACGGGGCGGCGGTCGGCGTCGTACAGCATGATGTCGACCGTGTACCGTCGGCCGTCCACGGCATTCCGTCCACTGCCGCCGGTATGCCGTCCACCGTCGTCACCGTGGTCCCGCCCGGCCTCCCCGTACGCGCGCACCTGCGCCGTGACCTTCAGCTCGGCCGTCGTGCAGTCGTCGCCGAGCGGGGTGTCCAGCTTGAAGTCCCGCAGGTGCACGGGCGGGGTGGAGTACAGGTAGACCGAGCGGAAGATGCCGCTCAGCCGGATCATGTCCTGGTCCTCCAGCCAGTCCCCGTCGGAGTAGCGGTAGACCTCGACGGCGATCTGGTTGGTGCCCGGCTTCAGAAGCCGGGTGATGTCGTACTCGGCGGCGGTGTACGAGTCCTCGCTGTAGCCCGCCAGCTCGCCGTTGATCCAGACGTAGTGAGCGGACTTCACCCCCTCGAAGTGGAGGAAGGTCCGCCGTCCCGTCCAGTTCCGGGGCAGGGTGAAGGTGCGCCGGTACTGGCCGACCGGGTTGTACCGGGTGGGGGCGGCGGGCGGCTGGGCGTCCTCGCCGAGGCCGTTGGGGCCCCACCAGGGGTAGGTGATGTTGACGTAGATCGGGCGGTCGTAGCCGTGCAGCTGCCAGGCGGAGGGGACGGGCAGGGTGTCCCAGTCGCGGTCGTCGAGGTCGGTGCGGTGGAACTCGGGGTCACGGTCGTCGGGGCGCTCGGCGTGGGCGAACTTCCAGGTGCCGTCGAGGCTGAGCCGGTACGGCGACCGGGTGCGGTCGGCGGCCAGGGCCTGGTCGAGGTCGCCGTACGGCATCAGGGTGGTGTGCGGCGGTTCGGTGCCCAGCCGGAAGACGTCGATGCTGCCGTTCCACTCCGGGCTGCCGTCCGGTGCGGCGGCGAGCCTGCCGGTGACGGGCCGGCCGGCGGCGTGCGCCGTACCGGGCGACGCGGACAGGGCGAGCGCGCCGAGGACGGCGGCACCCCCTTCCAGCAGCCGGCGGCGGCTGACGAACGGGCGGTCGGCGGGCGGTTCGGGGCGGTGGGCGTGCGGCGCGTGGGGGTGCGGCATGACCGTGACCTTCCTCGGGTGGAAGCCCTCAACTCACGGGTCCCGGGGGACTTCTGAGCCTCGGTCACCCTAGGACCCCAACACAACCGAAGCAATGACGCCGTCGTGGTCTGTTGGGTTCTGTTGGGCCAGTCGGCCGACAACCGCCCCACGACCGGCCGGTTGTGGCGCACCCCACACCGTCCGGCGGAAGATTCTCCCGGGCGCGCTGATCGATCCGCCCGGCGTCTGCGTACCTCCTGGCGTACAACGCGCTCGCGTCTGGAGGCAGCATGCGGATGTCCCGCAACACGGCAGGAAGCGTCTTCGTGTTCGGCGCGCTGGGTCTGACCCTGGCGGCGCTCGCTTACCCCGCCATGCTCGGGGTGGAGAACACGTCCACGACGGCGGACCGCATCATCGCCAACACCCGCTACGGCCCGCTGACCGAGGCCGACCGCGACTTCGTGGTCAAGGTGCGGGCCGCGGGGCTGTGGGAGTACCCGCTGGGCGAGCTGGCGATGGAACGGGGCACGACACCGGAGATGAAGGAGGCCGGCGCCCATCTGATCGTCGGTCACTCCCGGCTGGACGAGACCTGCCGCCGGATCGCGCCGGAGCTGGGCATCACCCTGCCCAATCAGGCCAGTCCCCAGCAGCAGCAGTTCGTGGCGACCGCGGCGGCGGAGAACGGACGGCAGTTCGACTCCACGGCCGTCACCATCATGCGGGTGACGCACGGGCAGATCTTCCCGGTCGTCGCCAAGATCCGCGCCAACACCCGCAACAGCCTGGTGCGGGAACTCGCCGACCAGGCCAACGACACCGTGCTCGACCACATCACCGTGCTGGAGAAGACCGGCCTGGTCAATCACGAGCAGGTGAACTTCCAGCAGACCTCCCCGCCGAAGCTGCCCGCGGACCAGCTCACCCCGCCCCCGCCGCAGCCGGGCTCGCCGGTGCTCGTGCTGGAACCGCGGCCGGACCTGAACATCAACACGGCGACGCCCTCTCCGACGCCCGCGCCGACCTCCCGGTGAGGAGCCGGGCGCCCCGGGTGACGAGCCCGCGTCCCGCTGAGGAGCCGTTCGGGTTATTCCTGGGAATCCATTGGCCTGCCTATGCCGGACATTGGATTCGTCATTGGAAACACCCTGGCGGGCAGGCCTAACGTCGACGGCATCGAAGCACCCCCTTGGGAGAGGCAGCATGTCGAAGATCCTGTTCGTGATGACCGGCGCCGACCACTGGACGCTGAACGACGGCACCCGGCACCCCACCGGCTTCTGGGCCGAGGAGGCCGTCGCGCCGTACGAGGCGTTCCGGGCGGCCGGGCACGAGATCGTCGTCGCCACGCCGGGCGGCGTCGTGCCCACCGTCGACAAGGCCAGCCTGGCCGCCGAGGTCAACGGGGGCCAGGAGGGCGCCGACCGGATCGCGGCGGCGCTGGCCGCGATGACCGAGCTGGAGCGGCCGGTCCGGCTGGAGGACGTCGACCTGGGCGAGTACGCGGCCGTGTTCTACCCCGGCGGCCACGGCCCCATGGAGGACCTGGCCGTGGACGCCACCTCCGGCCGGCTGCTGGTCGACGCGCTCGCCTCCGGCAAGCCGCTGGGCGTGGTCTGCCACGGCCCGGCCGCGATGCTGGCCGCGACGCGTGCGGACGGCTCGAACGCGTTCGCCGGGTACGAGGTGGCCGCGTTCACCGATGCCGAGGAGGTCCAGGGCGGCCTGGCCGACAAGGCGAAGTGGCTGCTGCAGTCGCGGCTCACCGAGGCCGGCGTGACCGTGCGCGCCGGTGAGCCGTGGGCGCCGAACGTGGTCGTCGACCGCAACCTGGTGACCGGGCAGAACCCCGCGTCGTCCGCGCCGCTCGCCACCGAGCTGCTGAAGAAGCTGGCCTGAGCCGGCCGGGCGCCTGGCCCGAACGGACCGGGCGCCTGGTGCCGGCCGGCCGGGCGTGCGGCCCGAGCCGATCAGCCGCCCGCCGCCTCGGCGGCGATCCGGTCGAACTGCGCGCCCATGGCCTCGGCCAGGGCGTGTGCGGCGGACAGGGGACGGACCATGACGGTGAAGTCGTCGATCCGCCCCTCGCCGTCGAGGTGCAGGAAGTCACAGCCCTGGATCTGCTTGCCGTTCACCGTGGCGGTGAAGACGAGCGCGTGGTCACGGCCGCCCGGATCGGCGATCTCCCGGACGTAGCGGAAGTCCTCGAAGACCCGCATCACCGCGCGCAGGATCGCCGCGGTGATCGCCTTTCCCTCGTACGGCTTGAAGGCCACCGGGCTGGTGAAGACGACGTTCTCCGCCAGCAGCGCCTCCAGGGCCTGTGTGTCGCGCTCCTCGACGGCCGTCCGGAACGCGTGCGGGGATGCCGCGGTACCTGTGGAAGCCATGTCCATGCGAGCTCACCTCTCCTGCGCCGATACTCAACAAGTTGAATAGGTGCGTTGGAGAGTAGGGTGACGGCATGGCTCTGCGCAATGCCGTGATGGCGGCCCTTCTGGAGGGCGAGGCGTCCGGATACGACCTGGCCAAGGGGTTCGACGCCTCGGTGGCCAACTTCTGGACGGCCACGCCCCAGCAGCTGTACCGGGAACTGGACCGGATGGAACGCGAGGGCCTGGTCAGCACCCGCGTGGTACGCCAGGAGCGGCGCCCGGACAAACGGCTGTTCTCGCTGACCGACGCCGGGTACGCGGCCCTGCGCGGCTTTCTCGCCGAGCCGATCGGCAGACCCACCGCGATCCGGGACGCTCTCCTGGTCAAGGTGAGTTGCGTCGACGTGGGCGAGCTGGACGCCGTCCGCGCCCAGATCGCGGAGCGCATGGACTGGGGGCGCGCCAAGCTGGCCCGTTACGGGCGACTGCGGGAACGGCTGCTCCAGGGGCGCGACGAGGCGGAGTACCTGGCGGCGGAGCGCGTGGGCCCGTATCTGACGCTGTTGCGCGGCATCTCCTTCGAGGAGGAGAACCTGCGCTGGGGGGAGACGGCGCTGCGCGTGCTCGACGCACGAGCGGCCGCCATAAGCGGCCGATAGGCTCGTCCCGTGAGGCATAAGGAACCCGATGGCTCCCTCGGCCCGGGCGAGCCGGCGCCCGGCGCGCACCCGGGGGCGGATCTGAACCTGCTGCGCACCTTCCTGGCGGTGTACCGCTCGGGCTCGTTCACCGCCGCCGCCGGGCTGCTCGGCGTGTCACAGCCGACCGTGACCACGCAGATTCGCGCACTGGAACGACAGTCGGGGCGGGAGCTGTTCGAGCGGCTGCCGCGGGGCGTCGCCCCGACCGCCGTCGCCCACGACCTCGCCGCCCGGGTGGCGGCGCCGCTGGACGCGCTCGCCGCCGCCACCGGACAGGACACGGGCGCGGACGAGCGGGCCGCGCCCGTGCACCTGGCCGGTCCGGCCGAGCTGATGTGCGCCCGGGTACTGCCGGCCCTCGCCCCGCTGACCGCCGAAGGGCTGCGGCTGCGGGTGACCCTCGGCCTGACCGAGGCGCTGCTGGAGGAACTGCGCGCCGGGCGCCACGACCTCGTGATCGCCACCTACCGGCCGCGCGGGCGGGCGCTGACCGCCATGCCGCTGATGGACGAGGAGTTCGTGCTGGTCGCCGCGCCCCTCTGGGCGGGCCGGCTGTCGGGCCGGGTCGCCGCCGAAGGGCCAGACGCACTGCGCGCCGTCCCGCTCGTCGCGTACGCGGAGGACGTGCCGATCGCCCGTCGCTACTGGCGTCACGTCTTCGGCACCCGGCTGTCCCGGCCGGCCGCCGTCACCGTCCCGGACCTGCGCGGAGTGCTCGCCGCGGTCGTCGCGGGGGCCGGTTTGACCGTGCTGCCGCGCTATCTGTGCCTGGACGAGCTGTCGTCCGGTGCGCTGGTGCCGCTGCTGGAGCCGGAGGACCCGCCCATCAACACCGGCTACCTCGTCCAGCGCCCCGGCCGCCCCGAGAACCCGGACGTGACCCGGGTCCGCGACCTGCTGCTGGAGGCGGGCCGCACCTGGTGACACCTGGGCGGACGGCGGGACGAGCGGACCGCGGCGTGGTCTCTTCAGCCGATCCGCCGGGCGAACGCCTCGTACGCGCGGTCGTCGAAGAGCACGAACCGGATCTCCTCGACCGCCGTCGGAGTGTTCCGTACCGTCTCCACCGCGATGCGGGCCGCGTCGTCCAGCGGCCAGCGGTAGACGCCGGTGGAGATCGCCGGGAAGGCGACGGTGCGGGCGCCCAGTTCGTCGGCCACGCGGAGGGACTCCCGGTGGCAGGAGGCGAGCAGGTCGGAGCGGTCCTCCGTGGCGGACCAGACGGGGCCGACGGTGTGGATGACCCAGCGGGCGTCCAGGTCGCCCGCCGTGGTCGCGACCGCTTGGCCCGTGGGCAGACCCCTGCCGTACCGAGAGGCGCGGAGTGTGCGGCACTCCTCCAGGATCGCCGGGCCGCCGCGGCGGTGGATGGCGCCGTCGACGCCTCCGCCGCCGAGCAGGGAGGAGTTGGCCGCGTTGACGAGCGCGTCGGCGGATTCGCGGGTGATGTCGCCCTGGGTGAGGGTGAGCGTGGTCATGGGGTCTGTCTCAGCTTTCGCCAGACGGCCTTCGCCGCGTTGTGGCCGGACATGCCGTGCACACCGGGGCCCGGCGGGGTGGCCGACGAGCAGATGAAGACCGCCGGGTGCGGGGTCCGGTACGGGGACAGGGAGAGCCGGGGGCGCAGCAGGGTCTGGAGTCCGGAGACGGCTCCGGAGGCGATGTCGCCGCCGACGTAGTTCGCGTTGCGGGCGGCCAGTTCGGGCGGGCCCGCCGTCGCGCGGGCGAGGACACGGTCGCGGAATCCCGGGGCGAAGCGCTCCAGTTGGCGTTCCATGGCGTCGGTGAGGTCGCCGGTCCAGCCGGCGGGGACGTGCCCGTACGCCCAGAAGACGTGTTTGCCGGCGGGGGCGCGGGTGGGGTCGACCACACCCGGCTGCACGGTGATCATGAACGGCCGGTCGGGTGCGCGGCCCTCGCGGGAGGCGGCGCGGAGGGCGGTGCCGATCTCCGCGGAGTCCGCGCCGATCTGCACGGTGCCGGCGGCGCGGGCCTCGGGCGCGGTCCACGGGACCGGTCCGTCCAGCGCGTAGTCGATCTTGAAGACTCCGGGGCCGTACCGGTAGTTGTCGTAGTAACGGCCGAAGCCGGCGATCCGGGCCAGGGCGGTGGGCGAGGTGTCGAAGACGTAGGCGCGGGCGGGCGGCAGGTCGTCGAGGCGTTTGACCTCGTAGTCGGTGTGGATGGTGCCGCCGAGGTCCTTCAGATACCCGGCGAGGGCGTCCGAGATGGACTGGGAGCCGCCCTCTGCCACGGGCCAGCCGCGGGCGTGCGCGGCGAGCGCGAAGACCAGGCCGATGGCGCCGGTGGCGAGCCCGCTGAGGGGGGCCATGACATGGGCGACGAGCCCGGCGAAGAGGGTCTTGGCACGCTCGTCGTGGAAGCGGCGGGTCAGCCAGGTCGACGGGGGCAGGCCGGCGAGGCCGAAGCGGGCGAGGGTGACCGGGTCGCGCGGCAGCGCGGTGAGAGGCAGGGACATGAAGTCCCGGGCGAGGGTGTCCCACCGGGGCAGGAACGGCTCGACCAGTCTGCGGTACGGGCCCGCGTCGCGCGGGCCGAAGGACGCGGCGGTCTCCGCCACCGAGCGGGAGAGCACGGCGGCGGTGCCGTCGGCGAAGGGGTGGGCCATGGGCAGCTCGGGCTGCAGCCAGCGCAGGCCGTACCGCTCCAGCGGCAGGGCGCGGAACGCGGGCGAGTTGATGCCGAGGGGGTGGGCGGCGGCGCACGGGTCGTGCCGGAAGCCGGGCAGGGTCAGTTCCTCGGTGCGGGCTCCCCCGCCGACGGTGTCGCGCGCCTCGAACAGGGCCACGGAGAAACCGCGGCGGGCCAGTTCGACGGCGGCCGTCAGTCCGTTCGGCCCCGCACCCACCACGACCGCATCGAGCATCGACGGCACTGTCGGACCCCTTCGTCAGCCGATGGCCACTGGAAATCAGGATATGCCGGGGCGCCGGCAGTCCCGCGCGGCGGGGGCCCCGGGGCCGGTCAGCCCGCCGAGGCCAGCAGCGCCGCCACCCGGCGGGCCGTCGCCGCGTCGCGGGCGGCGGTGAAGGGCAGGGCGTTGCCGCCGGTGATACGGAACGGCTCGCCGGTGAGGGTCAGATGGGCGCCGCCCGCCTCCTCGACGAGGAGCAGGCCCGCGGCGTGATCCCACGCGGCTTCCCAGGAGAACGCCGTCGCGTCCGACTCGCCGCGCGCGACGGCCAGATACTCCAGCCCGGCCGAGCCGCACGGCCTCGGCGCGACGCCCTCGGTGCGCAGGCCGAGCAGGGCGCGCTTCTGGTCGTCGGTCGTGTAGTCCGGGTGGGAGGTGGCGACCCGCAGGTCCCGGCCCGGCGTGGGCGGGCCCGCGTACAGCCGCTCGCCGT
>NZ_MUND01000308.1 GCF_002154375.1 Streptomyces glaucescens
CGCGAAGGGCGAAGCACAAAGGAAATCCAGTAAGAGGAACTCCACCCGGAGAGCAGAGAGCACGAACCAGACGCCGCGGGGCCCGCCCTTCGGGCGGACGACGGGACTTTGCGGACACGACCTAGGCCGACGGCAGGCCCAGCAGGACGTCGGTGTACTTCAGTACGGCCAGCAGCAGGCCGATGACGCCGAGCGAGACGCCCGCCCAGGCCACCGACTTGATCCAGGGGGCCTGCGGCTCGCCGGGTGCCCCGAACGCGGGCCGGGCCAGGACCACGACGCCGGCGATCAGCGCGGCCAGGGCGAACAGCCCGGCCCACAGGGCGCCGGCCCGCCAGGCGTCGCCGTAGCCGGCTTCGACCATGGCCGCGACGCTGGAGGACGACGACGTCTCCAGCTGGCCGATCAGCGACTCCCGGGCGGAGGCCACCGTGCCGACCCAGCTGCCGGTCAGCGAGACGACGCCGAGCGCGGCGGAGACGACGGCCCCGGCGCCCTGCCCGACTCCGGAAGGGCCCGCCTCCTTCACGGCGGTGTCCGCCGGGGCGGTGTCCCCGTCAGCGGTGTCCCCCTCCGCCGCCTCGCCGCTCGTCACGTCCGCACTCGTCCCGTCGGCACCGGTCGTCTCCTCGGTGACGGCCTCCTCGTCCTTGCCGGTCGTCGCCGCGGTCTCGTCCACAGTCCTGGTACCCATGCCCCGCACCGTACGGACGGAGTCTGAGAGCCGCCTTAACGCTCGTCGCGGGCGGTGCGCCACTCGGGGGCGAGCACCGACCAGATCTCCATGTCGTGCCGTTCCCCGCGGTGGGGATAGCTCTGGCGCAGGACGCCGTCCCGGGTCATCCCGAGCCGCCGGGCGACGTTCAGGCTCGGCTCGTTGCCCGCGGCGGCGATCCACTCCACGCGGTGCATCCCGCGCTCCTCGAAGGCCCAGTCGATCAGCACCCGCATCGCGCGCGTGACCAGCCCCCGTCCGGTGCCGGCGGGTTCCAGCCAGCAGCCCGCCTCACAGGTGCCCCGGGCGGCGTCGAAGTTCAGGAACAGCACCCCGCCCACGAGCCTGCCGTCCAGCCACAGTCCGTGCAGCGAGGAGGTGTCGGCGGCGCGTCCGTCGGCGTGCCGCTGCAGCACCTCGCGCGCCCCGGCCACGTCGGTGGCCTTCTCCCCGAAGGGGACGAACCGGTTGATGAACTCCCTGCCGCGTTCCAGGTGGGCCAGGAACTCCTCGGCGTGCCAGGGTTCCAGAGGCCTCAGTTCGGCCCCGTCATCGCCCAGGGATATCGCGTACATCCGGTTGCCGCTCCTTGTGTGTTCCGTCCACGACCTCCGTGAGCCTTTCACGTTCGGCGTCGGCGTCCGCGAGCTTTTCCTGCTCGGCGCGGCACTCGGGCGGTTCGATGCTGATGCGCGGCAGGCGCCGGTCCAGCCAGCGCGGCAGCCACCAGTTGGCGCCGCCGAGCAGATGCATCAGCGCGGGCACCAGCAGCGTCCGCAGGACGAAGGCGTCCAGGGCGACGGCGGCGGCGAGCGCGACACCGAACATCGCGATCACCCGGTCACCGCTGAGCACGAACGCGAGGAACACCGAGATCATGATCACGGCGGCCGAGTTGATCACCCGGCTGGTCTCCGCGAGGCCCACCCGCACGGCGCGCCGGTTGTCGCCGGTCTCCAGCCACTCCTCGTACATCCGGCTGACCAGGAAGACCTGGTAGTCCATGGAGAGGCCGAAGAGGACCGAGACCATGATCACGGGAAGGAACGGTTCGATCGGGCCCGCGGCGCCGAGGCCGAGCGGTTCGCTGCCCCAGCCCCACTGGAAGACCGCCACGACCACGCCGAACGCGCCGGCGACGGCGGCCACGTTCATCGCCGCGGCCTTCAGCGGGATGCCCACGGACCGGAAGGCGAGCAGGAGCAGCAGACAGCCCAGGCCGATGACGACGCCGACGAACAGCGGCAGCTTGCCGACGATGACGTCCGCGAAGTCGTCGTAGCCGGCGGTGACGCCGCCGACGTGCAGGTCGAGCGAGGTGCCCGCCTCCGCGCGGGGCAGCACCTCGGTGCGCAGCCGGTCCACGAGGTCGCTGGTCCGTGCCGACTGCGGGGAGGACTCCGGTACGACGGTGAGGTACGCGGTGTCGCCACCGGCGGCGAAGGTCACGGGGGTCGCGGAGGCGACGCCCTCGGTGGCGCGCAGGGTCGCGTCCAGGTTGTCGAGGGCGAGCCGGTCCGCGGCGCCGTGCACCTCGGTGACGAGGGTGAGGGGACCGTTGACGCCGGGTCCGAAGCCGTCGGCGAGGAGGTCGTAGGCCTGCCGCGTGGTCGCCGTCCTCGGGTCGTTGCCCTGGTCGGAGGTGCCCAGGTGGAGGGAGAGGGTGGGCAGCGCGAGCAGGGTCATCACGGCGAGGGCGAGCGCGCCGAGCTTCTTGGGGTGCCGCTCGACGAACGCGGACCAGCGGGCGGCGAACCCGGTGGGCAGGTCGGGCTCGGGCCCGCGCTCGGCGAGCCTGCGGCGTTCGCAGCGGCTGAGCGCCCGCATGCCGATGAGGGACAGCAGGGCGGGCAGCAGCGTGACGGAGGCCGCGACGGTGAGGACCACGGTCAGCGAGGCGGCGACGGCCACGCCGTTGAGGAAGCCGAGCCGCAGGATCAGCATGCCCAGCAGGGCGATGCACACGGTGGCGCCCGCGAAGACGACCGCGCGGCCGGTGGTGGCGACGGCGCCTGTGACCGCTTCGGTCACGCTCAGCCCGCGCTTCAGGCCGCGCCGGTGCCGGGTGACGATGAAGAGCGCGTAGTCGATGCCGACGCCGAGGCCGATCAGCATGCCCAGCATGGGAGCGAAGTCGGCGACGGTCATGACGTGGCCGAGCAGCACGGTCCCCGCGTAGGCGGTGCCGACGCTCACCAGCGCGGTGGCGATGGGCAGCAGGGACGCGGCGAGCGAGCCGAAGGCGAGGAACAGCACGACCGCGGCGACGACCACCCCGACCACTTCGGCGAGGTGCCCGCCGGGGGACTCGGTGAGCCCGGCCGCGCTGCCGCCCAGCTCCACCCGGAGCCCGTCGCCCTCGGCCGACTCGGCGGTGTCGACGACGGCCGTTGCCTCGTCGGCGTCGATGTCCTTGGCCTGGTCCTCGAAGGTGACGGTGGCGTAGGCCGTACGGCCGTCCTCGCTGATCCGGCCGGCGCCGTGGCCGTCGTGGGGGCCCGTCACGGAGGCCACGCCCGGCAGGTCCGCGATCTCCCGCAGGGTCCGGGTCATGGTCTGCTCGACGTCGGCGGCGCGGACGGTGCCCCGCTCGGTGTGCCAGACGACCGTGTCGCTGTCTCCGCCGAGGTTCGGGAAACCGTCCTTCAGCAGCTCTCCGGCGCGGCCGGACTCGGTGCCCGGGACCTGGTAGTCGTTCGAGTACGCGGTGCCCGCGGCGAACGCGCTCGCGCCCACCGCGCCCAGGGCGAGGAGCCACAGCAGAACAGCGACCAGACGGTGCCGGACACACCAGTGTGCGAGGGCTGCCACGGACGTGCTCCCAGTGTGGTGACATGTGGATCTTTGACCGGGAACAGTCGTTCAGGCGTTGAACGGCCCGCAAAGAACATATGAGCAGTGCGGGGACACTCTTACAGGCGGAAGTGATCGTTTGGCCGTTTCGTGCGCTTCTTCACATGTGAGACGCGTCAGTCGAACTGGTCGCCCAGCGCCATCACCATCACCCCGCCCACCAGCAGCCACAGCGCCCTCCGGGTACGGCCACGGGAGCCCAGCACCCCGGCGAGCGCGCAGGCACCGGCGCCCACGGCGTAGGCGGCCGGGACGAGCGCGGGGACGGGAGCGGTGAGCCGCAGGGCGGACGCGGCCAGCCCCGCGAGGGCCAGCAGCGCCCCGGCGGCGGTGGCGGCCCAGCGGGCCCGCCGGGCCTCGGTCATCCCGGCCGTCCCGGACATCCCGGCCGCGTCGGACGTCCCGGTGGTCTCGGACGTCCCGGCGGCCGGATCCGAATCAGCGCGTCCACTCATGGCGCGGGAGCGTAGCGCGTACGGCGGGAAAACCCGGTGCGGGGCGGCACACCCGGCTGCTAGCGTCCCTCGGCCCCGCGCCCAGCGACAGCCAGGACCCAAGGAGCCCGTCACCGATGTCCGACCTCGTCCCCAGCACCTCGGCCACCCCGCTCACCGACCGGGTGACCCTCCCCCGCTACCCGCGCAGCGCGGGCTACGACGCCCGCTGGACCGTCGAGAACCAGATGGGCCCGAACGCGCTCTGGCTGCTGGAGTGGCTCGCCCCGGCCCTGGGCCTCGACACCCTGCCGCCCGGCGCCCGCGCGCTCGACCTGGGCTGCGGGCGCGCCATGACGTCCGTGTTCCTCGCCCGGGAGTACGGCGTCCAGGTCGCCGCGGCCGACCTGTGGATCAGGCCGGAGGAGAACGCCGCCCGGATCGCCGAGGCGGGCGTCGCCGACCTGGTGCTGCCGGTGCACGCCGAGGCGCACGACCTGCCGTTCGGCGAGGGGACCTTCGACGCGATCGTCTCCGTCGACGCGTACCAGTACTTCGGCACCGACGACCTGTACCTGCCCTCGCTGACCCGGCTGCTCAAGCCGGGCGGGCGGATCGGCGTCGTCGTACCGGCACTGCGCGAGGAGCCGGACGGCGTCGAACCGCCGGAGCACCTGGCGCCGTGGTGGGAGCCGGACTTCTGGTGCTTCCACTCCCCCGCCTGGTGGCGCCGCCACTGGACCCGCAGCGGTGCCGTGGAGGTGGAGACCGCCGACTGGCTGACCGACGGCTGGCGCGAGTGGCTGCTGTGGTGCGAGGTGGTCGTGGAGGAGAGCAGCGACGACTGGCATGTCCGGATGGCCGGCCGGTGCGCGGAGATGCTCCGCGCGGACCGGGGCCGGTCGCTGGGCTTCGCCCGGGTGGTGGGCCGCCGCCGCTGAGGACGGGGCCTCAGCGGCGGGGCCGCCTGAGCACGCGCCTGGGGGGACGCACCGGTCGCGGTGCATCCCCCCAGGCGGCGAAGAAGGGACTCAGCCCTCGCTGACGCCCAGCTTCTCCAGGATCAGCTCCTTGACGCGCGCCGCGTCGGCCTGGCCGCGGGTGGCCTTCATGACCGCGCCGACCAGGGCACCGGCCGCGGCCACCTTGCCGCCGCGGATCTTGTCGGCGATGCCCGGGTTGCCGGCGATCGCCTCGTCGACGGCGGCGGTGAGCGCGCCCTCGTCGGAGACGACCTTCAGACCGCGCTTCTCGACGACCTCGTCCGGGGTGCCCTCGCCCGCGAGGACGCCCTCGATGACCTGGCGGGCCAGTTTGTCGTTCAGGTCGCCCTTGGTGACCAGCTCGGCGACCCGCGCCACCTGCTCCGGCGTGATCGCCAGCTCGTCCAGCGCCCTGCCGGACTCGTTGGCGCTGCGGGCCAGCTCGCCCATCCACCACTTGCGGGCGGACGCGGCGTCGGCACCGGCGTCGATCGTGGCGACGATCGACTCCAGCGCACCGGCGTTGAGGATCGCCTGCATGTCGGTGCCGGAGATGCCCCACTCCTCGCGGAGCCGGTTGCGGCGGACCAGCGGCAGCTCCGGCAGACCGGCGCGGATCTCCTCGACCCACTCGCGGGACGGGGCGACGGGCACCAGGTCGGGCTCCGGGAAGTACCGGTAGTCCTCGGCCTCCTCCTTCACGCGGCCCGAGGTCGTCGACCCGGTGTCCTCGTGGAAGTGGCGGGTCTCCTGGACGATCGTGCCGCCGGACGACAGCACGGCCGCGTGCCGCTGGATCTCGAAGCGGGCCGCGCGCTCCACGGACCGCAGCGAGTTGACGTTCTTCGTCTCCGAGCGCGTGCCGAACTTGTCGGCACCCTTCGGCATCAGCGACAGGTTGACGTCGCAGCGCATCTGGCCCATCTCCATGCGGGCCTCGGAGACGCCGAGCGCGCGGATGACCTCGCGCAGCTCACGGACGTACGCCCGGGCGACCTCGGGGGCGCGCTCGCCGGCACCGACGATCGGCTTGGTGACGATCTCGATGAGCGGGATGCCCGCGCGGTTGTAGTCCAGCAGGGAGTGGGACGCGCCGTGGATGCGGCCGGTGGCGCCGCCGACGTGGGTCGACTTGCCGGTGTCCTCCTCCATGTGGGCGCGCTCGATCTCCACGCGGAAGGTCTCGCCGTCCTCCAGCTGCACGTCGAGGTAGCCGTTGAAGGCGATCGGCTCGTCGTACTGGGAGGTCTGGAAGTTCTTCGGCATGTCCGGATAGAAGTAGTTCTTCCGGGCGAAGCGGCACCACTCGGCGATCTCGCAGTTCAGCGCGAGACCGATCTTGATCGCGGACTCGACGCCGGTCGCGTTGACGACCGGCAGCGCGCCGGGCAGGCCGAGGCAGACGGGGCAGGTCTGCGAATTGGGCTGGGCGCCCAGCTCCGTGGAGCACCCGCAGAACATCTTGGTCTTGGTGCCGAGTTCGACATGGACCTCGAGGCCCATGACGGGGTCGTACGACGCGAGTGCTTCCTCGTACGACACCAGGTCGGTCGTGGTGGTCACGGTGAAACTTCCCTCTCAGCCCAGCAGGACGTCGTCGTCGCCCAGCCGCTTCAGCTCGCGGTAGAGAATGGCGAGACCGGTGGCGATGGCGGCGGCGGACACGGCGGCGTCGAGCAGACGGAGCGTGTCGCTCTCGGCGCGGGCGAGCTTCGCCTGCTTCGCGACGCTGAACGCGCCGAACGCGGTGGTGGCCATGGACAGGTACAGGCCGTTCTTGGACTTCTTGAAGCCCTTGGCCTTCGACAGCTTGCTCACAGCGACGGAGCCTCCTCCAGAAGCGGGTGGCCCCACTTTTCCACGAAGGCGGCCTCGACGGCGGCGCCGACCTTGTAGAGCCGGTCGTCCTGCATCGCCGGGGCGATGATCTGCAGGCCCACCGGAAGGTTGTCCTCCGGGGCGAGACCGCAGGGCAGCGACATGGCCGCGTTGCCCGCCAGGTTGGTCGGGATGGTGCACAGGTCCGCGAGGTACATCGCCATCGGGTCGTCGGCGCGCTCGCCGATCGCGAAGGCGGTGGTCGGCGTGGTCGGGGAGACGATCACGTCGACCTGCTCGAACGCCTTCTCGAAGTCCCGCGTGATGAGGGTGCGGACCTTCTGGGCGCTGCCGTAGTACGCGTCGTAGTAGCCGGAGCTGAGCGCGTACGTGCCGAGCATGATGCGGCGCTTCACCTCGGGGCCGAAGCCCGCCTCACGGGTGAGGGAGGTGACCTCCTCGGCGGAGTGCGTGCCGTCGTCGCCGGTCCGCAGGCCGTAGCGCAGGCCGTCGAAGCGGGCGAGGTTGGAGGAGCACTCGGACGGGGCGATCAGGTAGTACGCCGACAGGGCGAGGTCGAAGGACGGGCAGTCCAGCTCGACGATCTCGGCGCCCAGTTCCTTCAGCAGCGCGACGGACTCGTCGAAGCGCTGGATGACACCGGCCTGGTAGCCCTCGCCGCGGAACTGCTTGACCACGCCGACGCGCATGCCGGCGACCGAGCCGTTGCGGGCGGCCTCGACGACCGGCGGGACCGGGGCGTCGATGGAGGTGGAGTCCAGCGGGTCGTGCCCGGCGATCACCTCGTGCAGCAGCGCCGCGTCCAGGACCGTACGGGCGCAGGGCCCGCCCTGGTCGAGGGAGGACGAGAACGCCACCATGCCGTAACGGGACACGGCCCCGTACGTCGGCTTCACACCGACCGTGCCGGTGACGGCGGCCGGCTGGCGGATGGAGCCGCCGGTGTCGGTGCCGATGGCGAGCGGGGCCTCGAAGGCGGCCAGCGCGGCGGAGGAACCGCCGCCGGAGCCGCCGGGGATCTTGGTGAGGTCCCAGGGGTTGCCGGTCGGCCCGTAGGCGCTGTTCTCGGTGGAGGACCCCATGGCGAACTCGTCCATGTTGGTCTTGCCGAGGATGACGACGTCGGCGGCCTTCAGCTTGCGCGTGACGGTCGCGTCGTACGGCGGGATCCAGCCCTCGAGGATCTTCGAGCCGACGGTCGTCGGCACGCCCTCGGTGGTGAAGATGTCCTTCAGCGCGAGAGGCACACCGGCCAGCGGTCCGAGCTTCTCGCCCCGCTCCCGCTTCTCGTCGACCGCGCGGGCCTGCGCGAGGGCGCCCTCACGGTCGATGTGCAGGAAGGCGTGCACCTTCTCGTCGACGGCCTCGATCCGGGCCAGGTGCGCCTCGGTCACCTCGACGGCGGTCAGCTCGCCGGAAGCGATCTTCGCGGCGATCTCGGCCGCGGTCAGCTTGATGATGTCCGTCATGACGGATTACTCCTCCCCCAGGATCTGCGGCACCTTGAAACGCTGCTGCTCCTGGGCGGGGGCGCCGGAAAGCGCCTGCTCGGGGGTGAGCGACGGGCGGACCTCGTCCGGGCGCATGACGTTCGTCAGCGGGAGCGGGTGCGAGGTCGGCGGTACGTCTTGGTCGGCGACCTCGCTGACGCGGGCGACCGCGCCGATGATGTCGTCCAGCTGTCCCGCGAAGTGGTCAAGCTCTTCGGGCTTCAGCTCCAGACGCGCCAGCCGGGCGAGGTGGGCGACCTCCTCGCGCGTGATGCCAGGCATGCAGCGATCCTCTGGGGTGAGTGTGAGTGTTTTGGCCCAATCCTATGGGGCGGCGCCCCATGCCCGTGAAACGGTTTCCCCGTGGCAGGCCCGTGGGCCGAGGCACGTGCCCTGCTTCCACCCGGCGGCGCGGGCCCGCGCACGCGGGCCGGCCCGCCCGGGGCGCGGGCAACGCGTGCAGGGACGGGCCTGCGGCGGCACCGGCCCACCCAGGGGCGCGGGAACTGAGCGACCAGCCACAGCCCGCCCGCGGCACACCGACGAGCGACCGGCGATTCGCTACTCGTCCGCCGCCGCCGCGGGCAGCGCCGCCGCGGGCCGCTGCCACCCGCGGGTCCCGCGCGCCCGCAGCCAGGCCGTGGTCTCCTCGGGCGGCATCGCCGCGGCGACCAGCCAGCCCTGTACGGCGTCGCACCCAAGGTCGCGCAGGCGTTCCCAGGTCTCGTCGTCCTCGACGCCCTCGGCGACCACGAGGAGGCCGAGGGAGTGGGCGAGGTCGACGGTGCAGCGCACGATCGCGGCGTCCTCGGCGTCGACGGCGAGCCGGGCCACGAAGGAGCGGTCGATCTTCAGCTCGCTGACGGGGAGGCTGCGCAGGTGGACGAGGGAGGAGTAGCCGGTGCCGAAGTCGTCGAGGGACATCTTCACGCCGTGGCCGGTGAGACCGGCGAGGGTGTCGGCGGCGCGCTGCGGGTCCTCCAGGAGGACGTGTTCGGTGATCTCCAGCTGGAGCGCCCCGGCGGGGACGCCGTGGCGGGCGAGGCGGGCGGCGACGGAGCCGGCGAAGCCGGGGGTGTGCACGTCGCGCGGGGAGACGTTGACGGCGACCGGGACGAACAGGCCCTGGGAGCGCCACTCGGCGACCTGGCCGAGCGCGGTCTCCAGCACGTACTCGGTGAGGTGGGGCATGAGCCCGGAGGACTCGGCGATCGCTATGAACTCGTCCGGCGGCACCTTGCCGCGCTCGGGGTGCACCCAGCGCACCAGCGCCTCCAGGCCGGCCACCTGGCCGTCGAAGCGGACCTTGGGCTGGTAGTGCAGCTGGACCTCGTGGGCGTCCAGCGCCCGGCGCAGGTCGGCGAGGAGACCGAGCCGGTCGGGAGTGTTCGAGTCGCGCTTGGACTCGTAGACCTCGACACCCGTGCGGTCCCGCTTCGCCTGGTACATGGCGACGTCCGCGCGGCGGAGCATCCCCTCCGCGTCGAGGGCGTGGTCGGGGAAGACGGCGACTCCGGCGCTGGCCTCCAGGACGAGGGTGAGTCCGTCGAGGTCGAGCGGGGAGCTGAGTGCGGCCGCCAGGCCGCGGGCGATGCGGGTGGCGGAGGTGGTGGAGTCGGCGACGGGAAGTAAGACGGCGAACTCGTCACCGCCGAGCCGGGCGACCTCCGCGCCGCGCGGCAGGGCCAGCCGCAGCCGGTCGGCGGTCTGCAGCAGCAGCCGGTCACCGGCCAGATGCCCGAGGGTGTCGTTGACCGATCGGAAACGGTCGAGGTCGATCAGCACCAGGGCGGCCCGGGCGCCGATGCGCTCGGCGTCGTCCAGGGCGGTCCAGATGCGTTCCAGCAGCCACTGACGGTTGGGCAGACCGGTGAGCGGGTCGCGCAGTTGCTCCTCGGCGCGGGCCCGGGCTATCCACAGGGTGGAGTCGAGGGCGATCAGCGGGATGGAGAACAGCGGCAGCAGGATCGGCTTGGCGACGGCGACGACGCAGACCAGCGGGGCGATGCCGAGCAGCGCGATCGCGACGAGGCCCTGTCTGACCAGGGCGGTGCGGGCGACGGTGGGCAGGCCGCCGGCGCGCGGCGCGTGCAGGTACCACAGCAGGACGCGGGTCACGAGCAGGTAGGCGGTCGCGACCAGCACCACCTCGGGGGCGGTGTAGAGCGTCCAGGTGTCGGGGTTCCAGGGCTTCTCCACGGACGGCACCCGGCCGAAGGCGAAGAGGATCAGCGCGCCGGCGCCGATGCCGAGGACGTCGACCGCGCCGTGCAGGACGCCCTGCCGCCAGCGGTGGCGCCGGGCTATGCCGACCAGTACGACGACGGTCAGGCTGACCAGGCCGGCCGGCACCCAGCCGTACAGCAGCAGCACGGCCAGGGTGAGGGCGGCGCCGGAGCCGGTGCCGCCCCACCAGCGGGCGCGGCCGAGCAGCACCAGGTGGCCGACGATGACGCCGGTCAGCAGGGCCAGCGACCAGCCCGCCGTGCCGGACGGGAAGAGCGGGTGGTGGCCGGTGAAGGCCCCCAGGAAACCGGCGCCGAGCGCGAACCCGGCGGCGGCGACGACGCCCGCGTGCAGCGCGGGCCAGGGCAGGTGCCGTTCGCTGTCGGGCCCCGCCGGCCCGGTGCCGCGTACGGCTCTCAGCGGTACGGTGCCGGGACCGTCCGCGGCGGCGGACGCTCCCGGGGCACTCGTGCGCGTGCCCGCGCTCCGGGCGGGCCGGCGGCCGCCCCGCCAGACGCCGGCCAACCGGCGCGGCCGTGCATCCGGGGCGGCGCTCTCGGTCGGTTCCATTCCCGTCCCTCTCACAGCCGGCGGTGCCCACGCCCCGCGACCGATGCCCGACAACCTTCAGCGGCGCCGCGTCGGAAATCCCTTCCCCGCGCTCCTCAGGAGCAGGGGATGCCCCAACCGCAGCTGGGCACGGCAGGCGCACATCCCAACAGTAGGCCGCAGAAGGCTTCCACGGGCAGCGGTCGTCGACGGTTGCCCGAATGCGCACCGGCCGCCCGTATGCATCTGATATGCGCCGATCGGGTGGTCTTCAACCGCTACTCCTCGACCGGGAGCGCGGCCTCCGACGCCGCCTCAGGCCCCTGCTCCAGCAGGATGTTGAAGCCGTCCTCGTTCAGGACCGGCACCTTCAGCTGCATCGCCTTGTCATATTTGGATCCGGGGTTGTCACCCACAACGACGAACGACGTCTTCTTCGAAACCGAGCCGGTCACCTTCGCACCCTGGCTCTGCAGGGCGTCCTTGGCGCCGTCACGCGTGAAGTGCTCCAGAGTTCCGGTGACGACGACCGTCAGACCCTCCAGCGGGCGCGGGCCCTCGTCCTCACCGGTGCGCTCGTCCTCCATGCGCACGCCGGCCGCGCGCCACTTGCGCAGGATCTCCTGGTGCCACTCCTCGGCGAACCACTCCTTGAGGGAGGCGGCGATGATCGGCCCGACCCCCTCGGTGCCCGCCAGCTCCTCCTCGGTCGCCTGTTCGATCCGGTCGATGGAGCGGAACTCCCGGGCCAGCGCCTCGGCGGCGACCGGCCCGACATGGCGGATCGACAGGCCCGTGAGGATGCGGGCGAGCGGGCGCCGCTTGGCCGCCGCGATGTTCTCCAGCATCGCGAGCGCGTTCTTCCTGGGCTCGCCCTGCTGGTTGGCGAAGACCGTGGCGATCTTCTCCTCGCCGGTCTTCGGGTCCCGCTTCGGCAGGCCGCTGTCCTGGTCGAGGACGTACGCCTTGATCGGCAGCAACTGCTCCACGGTGAGGTCGAACAGATCGCCCTCGTCCTTCAGCGGCGGGTCCGCGGGCTCCAGCGGCTTGGTGAGGGCGGCGGCGGCGACATAGCCGAAGTGCTCGATGTCCAGCGCCTTGCGCCCCGCGAGGTAGAACAGGCGCTCGCGCAACTGTGCGGGGCACGCACGGGAGTTCGGGCAGCGCAGGTCGACGTCGCCCTCCTTCATCGGGCGCAGCGGCGTCCCGCACTCGGGGCACTCGGCCGGCATCACGAACTCGCGCTCGGTGCCGTCGCGCAGGTCCACGACCGGGCCCAGGATCTCCGGGATGACGTCACCGGCCTTGCGCAGCACCACCGTGTCCCCGATGAGGACGCCCTTGGCCTTGACCACGTCCTGGTTGTGCAGGGTGGCGAACTCGACCTCCGAGCCGGCCACCGTCACCGGCTCCACCTGCGCGTACGGCGTGACCCGGCCGGTGCGGCCGACACCCACCCGGATGTTGACCAGCTTGGTGTTGACCTCCTCCGGCGCGTACTTGTACGCGATCGCCCAGCGGGGCGCGCGGGAGGTGGACCCCAGCCGGCCCTGGAGCGGGATCTCGTCGAGCTTGACGACCACACCGTCGATCTCGTGCTCCACGGAGTGGCGGTTCTCGCCGTAGTACGCGATGAACTCCCGTACGCCGTCGAGGTCGTCGACCACCTTGTTGTGCCGGGACGTGGGCAGGCCCCAGGTGCGCAGCAGGTCGTACGCCTCCGAGAGGCGGGTCAGGCCGGTGAAGCCCTCCAGGGCGCCGATGCCGTGCACCACCATGTGCAGCGGGCGGGTGGCGGTGACCCGGGGGTCCTTCTGGCGCAGCGAGCCCGCGGCGGCGTTGCGCGGGTTGGCGAAGGGCTTGTCGCCGGCCGCGATCAGCCGGGCGTTCAGCCCTTCGAACTTCTCCATCGGGAAGTAGACCTCGCCGCGGATCTCGACCAGGTCCGGGACGCGGTCGCCGGTCAGGCGGTCCGGGATCTCCGCGATCGTCCGCACGTTCGGCGTGATGTCCTCGCCGGTGCGGCCGTCGCCCCGGGTCGCCGCGCGCGTGAGACGCCCGTGCTGGTAGGTCAGGTTGACGGCCAGGCCGTCGACCTTCAGCTCGCACAGGAAGTGGTGCGGGGTGCTGCCGACGTCCTTGTGGACGCGCTCGGCCCAGGCGGCCAGCTCCACGTCGTCGAAGGCGTTGTCGAGCGACAGCATGCGCTGGCGGTGCTCGACGGAGGTGAACTCCGTCTCGTAGGCACCCGCGACCTTCTGGGTCGGCGAGTCCGGCGTCCGCAGCTCCGGATACTCCTCCTCCAGGGCCTCCAGCGTGCGCAGCAGCCGGTCGAACTCCGCGTCGCTGATGACGGGAGCGTCCTTCACGTAGTACCGGAAGCGGTGCTCCTCGATCTGCTCAGCGAGCTGCGCGTGCTTCTCCCGTGCCTCGGTGGGCACCGTGCTCTCCGCTTGCCTGTCGCCGGCCACCGTGTTGTCCTCCCGTTACTCAGGGTTGTCCGCGAGTGATCTCGCCGCCCGGACGCAGTGGGCGAGTGCCCGGCGCGCGTAGTCCGGGGAGGCCCCCGCGAGTCCACACGTCGGCGTGACCGTGACCGCCTCCGCGAGAAGCGCCGGTGACAGCCCCAGCCTGCGCCACAGCGTCCTGACACCCATGACGCTACCGGCAGGGTCTGACAATCGGCCGTCCGTGCTCGGCACGACACCGGCGAAGAGCCGGGTGCCGCTTTCCACGGCCTCGCCGATCACCTCGTCGTCACGCTCGGTGAGCAGCGAGAAGTCGAACGACACCGCGGCTGCGCCGGCTCGGCGCAGCAGGGCGAACGGGACGTCCGGGGCGCAGGAGTGGACCACGACCGGGCCGCCGTCGTGCACGCCCATCACCTCGCGCAGGCCCTGTTCGACGACCTGGCGGTCCACGGCGCGGTGGGTGCGGTAGCCGCTGGCGGTCCTCACCTCACCGCGCAGGACGGCGGTCAGGGACGGTTCGTCGAGCTGGAGCACGAGGCGGGCGCCGGGCACGCGGCGGCGCACCTCGTCCAGGTGCAGGCGCAGACCCTCGGCGAGCGAGGCGGCGAGGTCACGGCAGGCGC
>NZ_MUND01000309.1 GCF_002154375.1 Streptomyces glaucescens
GCCCTCACCCCCGGCTGCACCGCCGAGGCCTGCCACTTCCGCGACCTGGCCGCCGAGTTCGCCGCCGTCGGCGCCCGCCCGGTCGGCATCAGCGGCGACAGCGTCGAACGCCAGCAGGAGTTCGCCGGCCGGCACACGCTCGGCATCCCGCTGCTGTCCGACGCCGACGGCACGGTCCGCGAACGCTTCGGCGTCAAGCGCGGATTCACCCTGGCGCCCACCAAGCGGGTCACCTTCGTCATAGGGAAGGACCGCAGGGTCCTGGAGGTCGTCCGCAGCGAACTACGCATGAACACCCACGCCGACCGCGCCCTCGCCGCGCTCCGCGCCCACCTGGGCTGACCCGACCGGCGGAGGACGCGCGGGCGCAGCCGACCGGCGGCGCACGCCCAGCGCGGCCGGAGCGGCCCAGCGGCCCCATGTCTCGCGTTCCGCCCAGGGCGGCCGGCCGCGCGCCCCGACCGCGTCCGCCGCGAGGCGGGCCTGCCCGGAAGGCCCGCCTTCGGCGGACCCGCACGGCCGGGACACGCCGCGCGCCGAAGGGCGGAGTACGCGCGTTGCGGGGCGAGCGGGCGGCAGCTCTCCACGAACAGCAGCCTGAACTCGTCCGGCAGCAGGTCCTGCGCCGTGTGGAGCCGCTCCGCCACCCCTTGCCGCAGATGGGCGAAGGCGCCGGCCGGATCTCGACCGCGGGCGTCGACCAGCAGGCTGCCCGTCGTCCCGCACCGGGACGGCCGCCACCCTCGGGTCGGACATGAGGATGATGTCGTCCATCGGTGGATGATCCCGGTTGCGGACGGGTACGGCCGGACCGGTTCAGGTCAGCGGGATGATCACCTCGTCCTCCACCGGCGGGTCGAGTTCCTGGGCGTGGTGGCCCGTCGCGGCGTGGCAGCGCAGGCGCACGGCGTCGGGGGACACGTCGATCCGCAGGAACGACTTGAAGAAGGGCGGGTTGTGGGTCGCGCAGCAGGGGGAGAGCAGGCCGGTGTAGATCTTGCGGACGGGGAGGCGGAAGCGGGCGGCGCGGCCCGGCCGGCGGCCGGTGCCGAGCAGGGCGGCGACCAGACGGGTGCGGCGGGTGACGGGGGCCGGTGCCTCGGCGGTGCGCGCGGGCCGGCCGTGGAGTCGTTCGGCGACGACGGCCGTGGCCTCCGCCTCGCTGAGGGTGAAGAACCGCCGCAGCCGGGTGCGGCGTGCGTAGATCCCGCTGTAGAAGGCCAGCGAATCGCCGCGCAGCGGGTAGCAGCGGAAGTCGTCCTCCGTCAGGCCGGCCACCCGGACCGGGGGAATGGTGTGGGTGGCGTGCGTGAACGCCCCGCCGCCGCCCGCGACGACGTACTGAATGGTGCGGTCCCCCTCCACCCGCACCGGATAGCGCTGGTAGTTGTGGATGTCGCCGCCGATCGCCGCGACATAGCGGTGCGCGGGGTCGCGGACGATCTCGTCGACCGTGCCGCCGCCCTCGATGGGGCACGGCCGGTGCGCGCCGTCGACGATCAGCGGCCGCCCGGTGATCAGGATCTTCGGGCGCGGGTCGCGGGACACCTCGCGCAGCCAGGCGCCCTGTTCGGCGTCGAGCGTGCCGAGCAGCCCGGTGTCGATGCCCACGATCCGGATCGGCCCGGCGTCGATCGCCCAGTACGGGCCCGGCTGGACGGACAGCTGGGCGGGCGCGGAGCGCAGCTTGCGGGCCTGCGCGAAGCCCGCCTCGTCGGCCGGGCCCGGCCGGTGCCACAGCAGGGCGCGCAGCCAGGCCCGGGTCAGCGGACGCGGGCGGGGCTCGGGCGGCAGGGACGGCGCGTCGTCGCAGAAGACACGCATGAAGCCGTGCAGGTCCTCGTACCAGTCGTGGTTGCCTGGGACGGCGTAGACGGGCGCCGGATAGTCCTGGTACGGGCGGAAGAACTTGTCGCCGTAGTCGTCCGTGGCGCCCACGGGGTAGATGACATCGCTGGCGATGATCATGAACTGGGTGTCCTGGCCGACCCGCAGCAGGCCCGGCACCACCGCGTACTGCGGATCGCCGCCCTCACCCGTGTCCCCGGCCACCAGGAACGCGAACCGGTCCGGGTCGGAGCGCCGGATCACCTTGTCCGCGGGCGCCCCGGCCGCCGCCTGCTGGGCCACCCAGCGGCTGCGGGTACGGCCCGTGGGGTCCCCGAACCAGGACGCCAGCATCCCGTTGCGGGCGGCCCACAGCGTCCTGGGGTCGAGCCAGGACAGTTTCCTGCCCCGGGCCGGTACCAGTCGCCGGTAGTCGCCGGGTTCAAGCGCGCCCCAGCCGGCGCCTTCGGCGGTATCACGTGAGGAGTCAGACACCAGTGCATCGTAATGATGATCGAGGACGGCGCGGGACGGGACCTCGGACGAATCTCCGGTCCCATCTCGCGCCGCGTCACGACGAGTTGGTCAGCTCAACGGATCGAGTGTCAGATACGCCTGCTGCGGAGCGCCGTCGTGGACGAGGGACTCGTGGTGCCCGACGTCGTCGAAGGCGAACGCGTACGCCTTGCCGTCGGTCATCCGCTCATGGATGATCCGCGCGTAGTGGTTGGTCACCGAGTCCTGGTAGAACCCGGCGGACGAGCTGTCCGGCTGGTTCGGGTTGGCCAGCAGTGTCGAGCGGTTGAATCCCGCGCACAGGGTGCGGGAGATCGGGCCGCGCACCTCGTCGTTGGGCGCGTCCAGCAGCTTGTGGCAGCCGAACACGCTGTCGGCGTCGGGCTTCTGGAAGCTCGTCACGACGGCCCCCGCGCTGTTGGTGAAGCGCAGCACGCCGCCCGACACCCGGCCCTGGTACCTGATCTGCGGCCGGTCGGCGAACGGGGTGACCGTCAGCGTCGTGGTCGCGTACTTCTGCCACACGCGGTTGATGTAGTCGTCCATCACGGACGCCGGGAGCTTCCCGGTCCCGATCCCGTGCGCCGGGGACAGCGCCCGCAGCACGGTGCCGTCGGACCGCGTCTGCAGCAGGCCGCCCCAGCCGCCCGGCTGGGGCGGCCTGCTGCA
>NZ_MUND01000031.1 GCF_002154375.1 Streptomyces glaucescens
TTTGCGGACACGACCTAGGTCCCGCGGCGGACTGACCGCCAAGGCTCATTACGCGACTGACGGTCGGGGCCTTTCCCTGGCCGTCAGTCGTCAGCCCAGGCAATTCCATGACTCCACCGTCTCCGACGCGGTGTCGGACGCCGTACGAGTGCCGCGCACCAGTGCTGGGCGGCCCCGCCGCGGGCCTGACGCGGTCATCGCGGACAAGGCGTGTTCGTCGCGGGCGAGCCGACGGGATCTGGGGCGCCGAGGCATCCGGGCGGTGCTCCCGGAACGGGCGGATCAGAAGGCCGACCCTTGCGGCGCGGATCGGCCTGCGGCAGACCACCGGCCTTCGACCGTGAGCTCCACAAGGCCCCCAATGTGGTCGAACGCCGTTCCAACAGGCTCAAGCAGTTCCGGGCGATCGCGACGCGCCTCGACGAACTGGCTCCCCGCGATCAGGCCGGACTTCACCTCGCCTCACCCATCCTGTGGCTCCGCGGAGGCACCGGATGATCAGTCGCCGACAAACCACAGATAGCTGCCTGGAGTCTGCGAGCAGGACTGCAGCAGCCTCTCGAGGTCGACGACGGCCGCCGTCTGAGCGCGGCCGGAACACTGCTCCAACAGGTCAGGCACCTCGCGCAGCGCGGCTTCCGCCTGCTGCTCGTTGAACAACGTGTCGCCGTACGGATCCACGCGCCCAAGGCTGCCCTGGTGGGTTTCGTCCATGCCGAGCAACACGTCGGCGAGCGCGTCGCCATGCTCGTATGACCCGTGGATCAGAGTCGTCCTGGACCGATCCCAGTCCAGGACAGGCCGGTCGGCATGCAGTTCTATTTCGACGCCCACGGTCGTTCCCTTCGTGAGGGCTGCACCAAGCCCTCCGAATCACTGGCGAACAGTGAAGCAGAAGCAGCGACGACCCGGAGATCATTCACCAGACAGGCCCTGGCCCTGGAGCGCGCCCGCCCGGCCCGACGGCCGCCCGGGCGCCGGGACCGGCGCGGCGGAGTTCCGCGGCCGTGGTGGGGGCTCGGGGGTCGACCCCGCCACGGCCGTCACGCGGAACAACGCGCCGTCCCGCGCCCGGTTACGCCCTCGGCGCACCCGGCGCTCCGTCTTCCGGCGGAGCTGGCGGGCACGGCAGTCGCACCGCCCGGCGCACCGCATCCGGTTCGTTCTTCGCGGCCGGCGGAATCCCGCCGCCGGCGGTGAGGCGCGAGGCGGGTGGGAGAACGCCCGCGTCGCCGCGCTCGTCCCCGCGAGCGAGCGCGATCGCGCCCCGAGATCACCCGGTACGGCGCCGACGAGGGCGAGCACGGCGCATCTTCACCGCCCTCGTGCGCAGGCGCGGCCCCTCACATCCAGCCCCGCCCCTTGAACAGCCGGTACAGCATGACCTCCAGGACGGCCATCACCACGATCACCGCGGGATAGGACCACGTCCAGCGCAGCTCCGGCATGTGCTCGAAGTTCATGCCGTAGACCCCCGCGATCATCGTGGGGACCGCGGCCATGGCCGCCCACGCGGAGATCTTCCGCATGTCGTCGTTCTGCCGCACGCTCATCTGCGCCAGGTGCGCGGACAGCACGTCGGACACCAGCCGGTCCAGGCCCTCCACGGACTCGTTCACGCGCGTGAGGTGGTCGTGGACGTCCCGGAAGAAGGGGCGTGCCTTCTCGTTCACGAACGGCACCGCCCCGCCGAACGTCCCGGTCTCCGCGAGCCGGGTGAGCGGCAGGGCCAGCGGCCCGCTGGCCCTGCGGAACTCCAGGATCTGCCGCTTGAAGGTGTAGATCCGCGACGCGGTGTGCCGCGAGCCGCCCTGGTCCGGGGAGAAGACCTCCGTCTCCAGCTCCTCCAGGTCGTTCTGCAGCTCGCCCGCCACCTCGAGATAGTGGTCGACGGTGGCGTCGGCGATGGCGTAGAGCACCGCCGTGGGACCCTTGCCCAGCAGCTCCGGCTCGTGCTCCAGCCGTCGCCGGACGGCGGCCAGGGGGGCGCCCTCGCCGTGCCGCACGGTCACCACGAACCCGTCGCCGAGGAAGACCATGAGTTCCCCGGAGGACACCGCGTCGCTCTCCGGCTCGTACACCACCGGCTTCAGCACCAGGAACAGCGAGTCGTCGTACACCTCCAGCTTGGGCCGCTGGTGGGCCTTCAGGGCGTCCTCCACGGCCAGCGGATGCAGCCGGAACTCCTCGCTGACATGGCTGAACTCCCGCTCGGTCGGCTCGTGCAGGCCGATCCACACGAACCCGCCCCCCGCCCGCGCATCGTCGAGGGCGTCGGAGAAATCCTCGGGGCCCTCCGTCCGACGTCCGTTCCGGTAGATGGCGCAATCCACGATCACTGAGCGCATTCTCCTTTCGCCGTCCGGCCACCGCACCCGGGTGTACGCCTACCCTGGGCGGCATGCCCACGCTGATCCTCGTCCGGCACGGACGTTCCACCGCCAACACCGAGGGACTGCTCGCCGGCTGGACGCCCGGCGTGCGGCTCGACGAGCGCGGGGCCGGGCAGGCCGCCGCCCTGCCCGCGCGCCTGGCCGCGCTGCCGCTCGCCGAGGTCGTCACCAGCCCCCTGGAGCGCTGCCAGGAGACGGTCCGGCCGCTGCTCGACGCCCGCCCCGGCCTGACCGCGCACACCGACGAACGCATCGGCGAGTGCCACTACGGCGACTGGTCCGGCCGCAAGCTCGCCGAGCTGAAGGACGAGCCGCTGATGGAGGTCGTGCAGGCGCACCCGTCGGCCGCCGCGTTCCCCGGCGGTGAGTCGATGCGCGCGATGGCCACCCGCGCCGCCGAGGCCGTACGCGAGTGGAACGCGCGCGTGGAGCGCGATCACGGGCCCGACGCGGTGTACTTGATGTGTTCGCACGGCGACATCATCAAGTCGCTCGTCGCGGACGCCCTCGGACTTCATCTCGACCTCTTCCAGCGGATCAGTGTGGAACCGTGTTCCATCACCGCGATCCGTTACACCCGCGCGCGCCCCTTTCTCCTCCGCCTCGGCGACACCGGCGACTTCGCGTCCCTGGTGCCGCGCGAGGAGCCGCCGGCCGAGGACGCGACCGTCGGGGGTGGTGCGGGCGCACCGTGATCGTCGCCCGCAGTAGGGTGAAGCGGTCAGTCGGTCCGCAGTCGATGCCGATCCACAAGTCCAGACGATTCCAGGAGACAGGACGTGTCCCGTCAGGTGTTCCTCTACGACCCACCGGACCGTTTCGTGGCCGGCACGGTCGGACTGCCCGGGCGCCGTACCTTCTTCCTCCAGGCCACCGCCGGCTCCCGGGTGACCAGCGTGGCGCTGGAGAAGACACAGGTCGCCGCGCTCGCCGAGCGCATGGACGAACTCCTCGACGAGGTCGTACGGCGCAGCGGCGGCAGTGCAGCCGTGCCGGCCGTCGCCCCCGCCGAGATCACCGACACCGCCCCGCTGGACACCCCCGTCGAGGAGGAGTTCCGGGTCGGCACGATGGCCCTCGCCTGGGACGGCGAGGAGCAGCGCATGATCGTCGAGGCGCAGGCCCTCGTGGAGCTGGACGCCGACTCCGACGAGGACCTGGCCGAGGCCGAGGAGCGGCTCCTCCAGGACGAGGAGAACGGGCCGCCGATGCTGCGGGTCCGGCTCACCGGAGCCCAGGCCAGGGCCTTCGCCAAGCGCGCCCTCGACGTCGTCAACGCCGGCCGGCCGCCCTGCCCGCTGTGCAGCCTGCCGCTCGACCCGGAAGGACACGTATGTCCGCGCCAGAACGGATACCGCCGCGGAGCATGACGCCGGCGGACCTGCTCTCCGAGGGTGAGCTGACGGTGCGCGGACGCATCCGGGAGGCCTCCAACGCGGCGCTGTACTGCACGGTGGCGCACGACGGACAGGAGGCGGCCTGCGTCTACAAGCCGGTCGCCGGGGAGCGTCCGCTGTGGGACTTCCCGGACGGCACGCTCGCCGCCCGCGAGGTGGCCGCGCATCTGGTCTCGGAGGCCACCGGATGGGGCCTGGTGCCGCCGACCGTGCTGCGGGACGGCCCGTATGGCGAGGGCATGGTCCAGCTGTGGATCGAGGCCGTCCCCGACGCCGAGCTGCTGGCCCTGGTCGAGGAGGACGAGCCGGGGCCGGGCTGGAAGGCGATCGGCCTCGCCGAGGTGGGGGAGGGGCGCACCGCGCTGCTGGTGCACGCCGACGACGCACGGCTGCGGCGGCTCGCCGTGCTCGACGCGGTGATCAACAACGCCGACCGCAAGGGCGGCCATCTGCTCCCCGCCGCCGGCGGACGGCTCTACGGCATCGACCACGGTGTCACCTTCAACGTCGAGAACAAGCTCCGCACCCTGCTGTGGGGCTGGGCGGGGGAGGCCCTCACCGAGGAGGCCGTCACGGTCCTCGGCGGGCTCCAGGAGCAGCTGACGGAGGGCGCGGCGCTCGCCGAACGCCTCGCGGGACTGATCACCCCGGCCGAGCTGGACGCCACGCGGGCGCGGGTCGACGCGCTGCTCACCGCCAAGGTCCACCCGGAACCCGGCGGCGAGTGGCCGGCCATCCCCTGGCCGCCCGTGTGACGGAGGTCTCCTCCGCACCAGGGCCGGGAGACCGCGTACGCACATCGGCCGGGCAGCCGCAAGAGCGCCTTCCCGGCCATATGGCCTGGTCCGGTTCGTATACGGAACTCCAGTCCGGTTAGGCTCATGACATGCATGCCTGGCCCGCTTCCGAGGTCCCCGCCCTGCCTGGTCAGGGCCGCGACCTGAGGATCCACGACACCGCGACCGGCGCTCTGGTCCCCCTCGATCCCGGTCCCGTCGCCCGTATCTACGTCTGCGGCATCACCCCGTACGACGCGACCCACATCGGTCACGCGGCGACCTACAACGCGTTCGACCTCGTCCAGCGCGTGTGGCTGGACACCAAGCGGCAGGTCCACTACGTCCAGAACGTCACCGACGTCGACGATCCGCTGCTGGAGCGGGCGCAGCGCGACGACATCGACTGGGTGGCGCTGGCCGAGAAGGAGACGGCCCTCTTCCGTGAGGACATGACCGCCCTGCGGATGCTGCCGCCGCGGCACTACATCGGCGCGGTCGAGGCCATACCCGGCATCGTTCCGCTCGTGGAGCGCCTGCGGGACACGGGCGCCGCCTACGAGCTGGAAGGCGACATCTACTTCTCCGTCGAGGCCGACCCGCACTTCGGCCAGGTCTCGAACCTGGACGCCGCCGCGATGCGGCTGCTGTCCGCCGAGCGCGGCGGCGACCCGGACCGGCCGGGCAAGAAGAACCCGCTCGACCCGATGCTGTGGATGGCCGCCCGGCCGGGCGAGCCCAGCTGGGACGGCGGCTCCCTCGGTCCCGGCCGCCCCGGCTGGCACATCGAGTGCGTCGCCATCGCGCTCGACCACCTGGGGATGGGCTTCGACGTCCAGGGCGGCGGCTCCGACCTCGCCTTCCCGCACCACGAGATGGGCGCCTCGCACGCCCAGGTGCTGACCGGCGAGTTCCCGATGGCCAAGGCGTACGTGCACGCCGGCATGGTCGCCCTGCACGGCGAGAAGATGTCGAAGTCCAAGGGCAACCTGGTCTTCGTCTCCCAGCTGCGCCGCGACGGCGTCGACCCGGCAGCGATCCGGCTCTCGCTCCTCGCCCACCACTACCGGGCCGACTGGGAGTGGACCGGCCAGGTGCTGCGGGACGCCGAGGCCCGGCTGGAGCGCTGGCGGTCCGCCGTCTCCCGCCCCGACGGGCCGGGCGCCGACGCGCTGGTCGAGGAGATCCGCGACGCCCTGGCGAACGACCTCGACGCCCCGGCCGCGCTGGCCGCCGTCGACCGCTGGGCCGAGCTTCAGCACGCGCAGGGCGGCGAGGACGCCGGCGCCCCCGGTGTCGTCACCCGCGCGGTGGACGCGCTGCTCGGCGTGGCCCTGTAGCGAGCCGAGCCCGGTCCGGGGCGTCTCCTCCGCCGCGAGGGGGCGCCCCGACGCGTCCGATCGCCCGTACTGCGGGCTCGCGTCACCGAGTCCGACGGGGCGGCGGTGGCCCGGGTGCGAGAGAGGGCGGTGCGGGCAGGTGCCGCACCGCCCTTCCCGAGAGGCCGTTCGGTCCTCCGACAGGCCGGTCCTCCGACGCGTCAGTCCTCCGACGCGTCAGTCCTCCGGCGATTCCCCGTCGTCCGTGCCCGGCTTCGGCGGCATCGGCGGGCGGGTGCGGTCCCCGGGGGTGTCCCGGCCGCCGTCCCGGCGCCGCAGATACCGCTCGAACTCGCGCGCGATCGCCTCGCCCGACGCCTCCGGCAGCTCGGCGGTGTCCCGCGCCTCCTCCAGCGTCTGCACGTACTCGGCGACCTCGCTGTCCTCCGCGGCCAGCTGGTCCACGCCGACCTGCCAGGCGCGCGCGTCCTCGGGCAGCTCGCCCAGCGGGATGCGCACGTCGATCAGGTCCTCCAGGCGGTTCAGCAGCGCCAGCGTCGCCTTCGGGTTGGGCGGCTGCGAGACGTAGTGCGGCACGGCGGCCCACAGCGAGACCGCCGGGACGCCCGCGTGGGTGCAGGCCTCCTGGAGGACGCCGACGATGCCCGTCGGGCCCTCGTACTTGGTCTCCTCCAGGTCCATCCGGCGCGCCAGGTCCGGGTCGGACGTGGTCCCGCTGATCGGGACCGGACGCGTGTGCGGCGTGTCCCCGAGCAGGGCGCCCAGGATGACCACCAGCTCCACCCCCAGCTCGTGGGCGAACCCCAGCAGCTCGTTGCAGAACGAGCGCCAGCGCATGGACGGTTCGATCCCGCGCACCAGCACCAGGTCGCGCGGCTTCTCGCCGCCGACCCGGACCACCGACAGCCGGGTCGTCGGCCACGTGATCTTGCGCACGCCGCCGTCCATGAACACCGTGGGGCGGTTCACCTGGAAGTCGTAGTAGTCCTCGGCGTCCAGCGCGGCGAAGACCTCGCCCTTCCATTCCCGTTCCAGGTGAGCGACCGCGGTGGAGGCGGCGTCGCCGGCATCGTTCCAGCCCTCGAACGCGGCCACCATGACTGGGTCGATCAGCTCGGGAACCCCCTCCAGCTCGATCACCCAGTGCCTCCTTCCGACGTGCCCTCGCTTGACGTCCCAACCTTACGGCGTGCGGCGCGGGCGCCCGCAGCCCCCTTGCACGGGGGAGTGAACGGATCACTGCCCCGATCGCCACCCCGGAACACCCGGCCCGTCGTCCGAGCTGTGAACCCGCCGTGTCCGCCGTCACCTCCTAGAGTGCCCCGTGAAGATCGTTCGATCCCGGCGGCCTCGGACCTTCGATGACTCAGGTCATGGCGGAAGGGCCGCCGCCTATACTCCGGAGCCATGGCGGACGCAGCGATCTCACCGGACCCGGGGCTGGTCGACGCGCTGCGCGCGCTCTCGAACCCCGTGCGGTTGCAGCTGCTCCAGTGGCTGCGGGAGCCCGAGCGTCACTTCCCCATGGAGGCCGCCGTCGCCGATCCGGCGGAGGTGGGGGTGTGCGTGAGCCATATCCAGGCCAAGGCCGGGCTGGCCCAGTCGACGGTGTCGGCGTATCTGGCCGAGTTGCAGCGGGCGGGCCTGGTGCGGGCGACCCGGATCGGCAAGTGGACCCACTACAAACGGGACGAGGTGCGGATCGCCGCGCTCGTCGAGGAACTGGGCCGCACCATCTAGTCGTGTCGTTCAGTGGCCGGGATCACCCGTTGCGCTTCACATCGAAGATCTGCGATATTTCGATGTGATCGACGAGTGAGCGAACACCGAGCGAGCGCATCACGAGGGGGACCCATGAGCGGGATCGACGGCCTGGACCTGGGCACGTACGGCATCTACACCTTCGACTTCGAGCACCAGCCCGCCGGACGGATCCGCGAGTCCGTACAGGAACTGGAGGAACGGGGCTGGCGAGCCCTCTGGTTCCCCGAGGTGGGGCGGCGCGAGGCGCTCACCCTCGCCGGTCATCTGCTCGCCGCCACCGAGCGCCTGCACGTCGTCAACGGCATCGCCCGGATCTGGGCGCGCGACGCCGCCGCGGCCCAGGCCGGAGCGGCCCTCCTCGCCGAGGCCCACCCCGGCCGGCACATCCTCGGCCTCGGCTACGGCGGCCGGCCGCGCCCCGGCGTCAAACCCCTCGCCGCCATGGCCGCCTACCTCGACGAGATGGACGCCCTGGCCGCGCCCGCCCCGAAGCACCCGGTGCGCCGGCTGCTCGCGGCCTACGGCCCCAGGATGCTCGGACTCGCCCGGGACCGCACGGCAGGCGCGCACACCTACCACGTCAGCGTGGCCCACACCGCCGAGGCCCGCGAGATCCTCGGCCCGGACTCCTTCCTCGGCGTCGAGCACGCCGTCCTGCTGGAGACCGACCCGGACACAGCCCGCGCGACGGCCCGCGAGCACGTGCGCCCGTACCTCGACACCCCCTACAACCTCGCCAAGTTCCGCAGGCTCGGCTACGCGGAGGACGAACTCACCGGCGGCGGCAGCGACCGCCTCGTCGACGACCTGGTCTTCTGGGGCGAGCCGGACGCCGTCGCCGCCAGACTGCGCGCCCACGTCGAGGCGGGCGCCGACCACGTGGCCGTCCAGGTCATCGGCACCGAACCGGGTGCCTCCTCCCTCCCCGCCTGGCGCCTGCTCGGCGACGCCCTGCTGTAGCCGCGCGGGCATGACGAAGGGGGCGGCTCCGCCGACGCGGAGCCGCCCCCTCGGGCGGGCCCGGCCCCCTGTGCGGAGAGGGCCGTTCCTCGGGTGCCGGCGGCGGTCAGGGAGGAGCCGGCACCGGGTCCACTTCTCGTCGAGGTCTACTTCTCGTCGAGCAGGTCCTGCACCTTCGCGCGGACCTCGTCCGTGGCCAGGCCGCGGATGGTCAGCGTGGTACGGCGGCGCAGCACGTCGTCCGCGGTCTCCGCCCACTCGTGGTCGCGGGCCCAGACGACCTGCGCCCAGATCTCCGGCGCGTCCGGGTGGACGCGCCGGGCCAGCTCGGGGTTGTCGTTGGCGAGGCGGGCGATGTCGAAGGCCAGCGAACCGTAGTGGGTGGCCAGGTGCCTGGCGGTGTCCGCCGCCATGCGCGGGCCGGGCGCCGGGCCGTCGACGAGCAGCCGGTGGGCGACCGCGCGCGGGTTGGCGACACCCGGCAGCGGCAGCTTCTTCGGCAGCGACGAGATCGGCTCGAAGTCCTCACCCAGCGGGTGGCCCGGCAGCGCCTCCAGCTTCTTCATCACCGTGCGGCCGATGTGCCGGAAGGTCGTCCACTTGCCGCCCGCGACGGACAGCATGCCGCCCCGGCCCTCGGTGACGACCGTCTCGCGCTTGGCCTTCGCCGTGTCGCCGGGGCCGCCCGGCAGCACCCGCAGACCGGCGAACGCGTACGTGATCAGATCGCGGTCCAGCTGCTGGTCGCGGATGGAGAACGCGGCCTCGTCGAGGATCTGGGCTATGTCCTTGTCGTTGACCGCGACATCCGCCGGGTCGCCCTCGAACTCCTCGTCGGTGGTGCCCAGCAGCAGCATGTCCTCCCAGGGGAGGGCGAAGGTGATGCGGTACTTGTCGATCGGGGTGGCGAGCGCGGCCTTCCACGGGGAGGTCCGCTTCAGGACCAGATGCGCGCCCTTCGACAGCCGGATCGACGGCGCGGCATCCGGGTCCTCCATCCGGCGCAGGTGGTCCACCCACGGGCCGGTCGCGTTCAGCACCAGACGGGCGTTCACACCGAACTCGTCGCCGGACAGACGGTCCTTCAGCTCGGCACCCGTCACCCGGCCCTTGGTGAAGCGCAGGCCGGTGACCTCGGCGTGGTTGAGGACGACCGCACCGGCCTCGACGGCCGCGCGGACCGTCATCAGCGCCATACGGGCGTCGTTCATCTGGTCGTCGCCGTACACGGCCACGGCCTTCAGGTTCTCGGTGCGCAGCTCCGGCACGTCCGCCGCGGCCTTGGCGGGGGAGAGCAGGTGGCCGACGCCGTCGCCGAACGCCGACAGCATCGAGTAGGCGAAGACACCGGCCCCGAGCTTCGCGGCGCCGTGCGGCCCGCCCTTGTACACGGGGAGGTAGAAGGTGAGCGGGTTCGCCAGGTGAGGGGCCACCTGGCGGGAGACCGCACGGCGCTCGAAGTGGTTCTCCGCCACCAGCTTCACCGCGCCGGTCTGCAGGTAGCGCAGACCGCCGTGGAGCAGCTTGGACGAGGCGGAGGAGGTCGCACCGGCGAAGTCACCGGCGTCGACCAGGGCCACCCTGAGCCCGGACTGCGCGGCGTGCCAGGCGGTGGAGATGCCCAGGATGCCGCCGCCGATCACAAGAAGGTCGTACGACGCCTTGGCGAGCCGTTCCCGGGTCTCGGCGCGGCTCGGGCCTACGCCGGAGGCCGGGCGCGTACCGAGGGCGGGCACGGACTGCAGGGTGGACTGACTGGTCATGTCGGGTTCTTACTCCTCATCAGAGCTCGGCTGAGAACTCGCTCCCGAAGCCGGGTTCGGGTCAGTTCTCGTCCTCGAGCCAGCCCATGGTCCGTTCGACGGCCTTGAGCCAGTTCTTGTACTCACGGTCGCGGATCTCCGCGTCCATGCGGGGGGTCCACTCGGCGGCCCGCCGCCAGTTGGCGCGCAGGTCGTCGGTGCTGGTCCAGAAGCCGACGGCGAGGCCGGCGGCGTAGGCGGCGCCGAGGCAGGTGGTCTCGGCGACCATCGGGCGCACCACGGGGGCGTCCACGAAGTCGGCGAGGGTCTGCATCAGCAGGTTGTTGGAGGTCATGCCGCCGTCGACCTTGAGGGCGGCCAGCTCCACGCCGGAGTCCTTCGTCATGGCGTCCGCGATCTCGCGGGTCTGCCAGGCGGTGGCCTCCAGAACGGCACGGGCCAGGTGCGCCTTGGTGACGTACCGGGTCAGGCCGGCGATCACACCGCGGGCGTCGGAGCGCCAGTACGGGGCGAACAGGCCGGAGAAGGCGGGTACGAAGTAGGCGCCGCCGTTGTCCTCGACCGACAGCGCGAGCGTCTCGATCTCGGCGGCGGTGGAGATGAGGCCCATCTGGTCGCGCATCCACTGCACCAGGGAGCCGGTGACGGCGATCGAGCCCTCCAGGGCGTAGACCGGCTTGTCGTCGCCGATCTGGTAGCCGACCGTGGTCAGCAGGCCGCTGTAGGAGTTGATGATCTTGTCACCGGTGTTCATCACCATGAAGGTGCCGGTGCCGTACGTCGACTTGGTCTCGCCCTCGGAGAAGCAGGTCTGGCCGAACAGGGCCGCCTGCTGGTCGCCGAGCGCGGAGGCGACCGGGATGCCGCCGAGCAGGTCGCCGAGGCGGCCGCCGGTGATCTCGCCGTACACCTCGGCGGAGGAGCGGATCTCCGGGAGCATCGCGGTCGGGACCCCGATGGACTCGGCGATCTTCTCGTCCCACTGCATGGTGTGCAGGTTCATGAGCATGGTGCGGGAGGCGTTGGTGACGTCCGTGACGTGCTTGCCGCCGTCCACACCGCCGGTCAGGTTCCAGATGACCCAGGAGTCCATGGTGCCGAAGAGGATGTCGCCGGCCTCGGCGCGCTCGCGCAGGCCGTCGACGTTGTCCAGCAGCCAGCGGGCCTTGGGGCCGGCGAAGTAGGAGGCCAGCGGCAGGCCGGTCTCGCGGCGGAAGCGGTCCTGGCCGACGTTGCGGCCCAGTTCCTTGCAGAGGGCGTCGGTGCGGGTGTCCTGCCAGACGATGGCGTTGTGGACCGGCTCACCGGTGTTCCTGTCCCACAGCACGGTGGTCTCGCGCTGGTTGGTGATGCCGATGGCCTTGATGTCGTCGCGGGTGATGCCGGCCTTCTCGATGGCTCCGGCGACGACTTCCTGGACGTTGGTCCAGATCTCGGTGGCGTTGTGCTCGACCCAGCCCGGCTTGGGGAAGATCTGCTCGTGCTCCTTCTGGTCGACGGAGACGATGCGGCCGTCCCGGTCGAAGACGATGCAGCGCGAGGAGGTCGTGCCCTGGTCGATGGCGGCGATGAACGGGCCGGCGGTGTGCGCGTCGGTCACGGTGTGCTCCTGGGGATTCACGGAAACGGTCTGCTGTGGTGCGCTGATGCTCTGGCGGATGTTCTAGACGAAAGCCAGCTTGTACAGGCCTGCCGCGATCGCGGC
>NZ_MUND01000310.1:0-1342 GCF_002154375.1 Streptomyces glaucescens
GTGCCGCTCCGGGCGCACCGGAGGAAGGGGTCGCGGGCGTGGGGGCGTGCGGCGGTGCCGCGTCCGCGGCCGCGGGCCGGTTCCGGGGTGCGTCCGCCTGCGGGACGGCTGCGGGGCTGTCCACCGGCACGGGAGGTGCGGACGGGGCCGGGGGGACCGCAGTGCCCTCGTTCTCGGTGCTCACAGCTCTTCTCCTCGATGCTTGGTCACGCAGCTGTGCCGGTGTTTTTGTATGCCGCCAGCTTTTCCCACGGGCCGTCAGGGCACCATAAGCCGTGCCTGTGCGTCCGCGGTCACTCTTTATATAGGATCTTTCTATGGCAAGCGCCGCATCTCAGGCGTCCACGGGCTCCGACGACCCGACGGCTACCCCGTGCCGGTGGCACCATGACGCGGTGACACCTGCACGGCAGCATCGGATCCAAGTCGTTGCCCACCGCGGGGCCTCCGAGGAGGCTCCCGAGCACACCCTGGCCGCGTACAAGAAGGCGATCGAGGACGGCGCCGACGCCCTCGAGTGCGACGTGCGGCTGACCGCCGACGGCCACCTCGTCTGTGTGCACGACCGTCGGATCAACCGTACGTCCAACGGCCGCGGAGCGGTCTCCGCCCTGGAGCTGGCCGACCTCGCCGCGCTGGACTTCGGGTCCTGGAAGAGGACCCCCGCCGGTCGCGCGCGGACCGAGGACCCGGACTGGGAGCACCGCCCCGAGGACCCCGCGGAGACCTCCGTCCTCACCCTGGAGCGGTTGCTGGAGCTGGTCGCCGACGCCGGCCGCCGGGTGGAGCTGGCCATCGAGACCAAGCACCCCACGCGCTGGGCGGGCCAGGTCGAGGAGCGGCTGCTGATGCTCCTGAAGCGGTTCGGCCTCGACGCCCCGGCCGTACCGGAGGAGTCCCCGGTGCGGATCATGAGCTTCTCGGCGCGCTCGCTGCACCGCATCCGGGCCGCCTCGCCGACGCTGCCGACGGTCTATCTGATGCAGTTCGTCTCGCCCCGGCTGCGCGACGGGCGGCTGCCCGCGGGGGTCGGCATCGCCGGTCCGTCGATCCGCATCGTCCGCAGTCACCCGATGTACGTCGAGCGGCTGCGGCGGGCCGGGCACCAGGTGCACGTCTGGACGGTGAACGAGCCGGAGGACGTCGATCTCTGTGTCGGCCTGGGCGTGAACGCGATCATCACCAACCGTCCGCGTGCGGTGCTCCACCGGCTCGGCCGCTGAGCGCCGCAGCACGTGCATGACCGCAGCGTGCCAGGACCGTGAGTGTCATGGCCGGGAGATGCCGTGGCCGGGAGATGTCGTGGCCGCTTCATGCTGTGGCCGCTTCATGCTGTGGCCGC
>NZ_MUND01000310.1:1366-1818 GCF_002154375.1 Streptomyces glaucescens
CAAGATCTCCTGTAGATGTTGTCACGGGGAGTGCACCGGCGCGTTCGGAACGTGTTCGATCGTTGCGAATGCGTCACCGGAGGTGGATCGGCCGGTTTCCGGTTCAGGCCAATGGGGCATCCACACCGTGGCGTGGGGCGAAGGAGGTCTCGGGGGTGGCGTTGGTGGTGGCACAGGAGGTGCCCACGTCGTCGAGCATGGCCGTACCCCATGGCCCTGCGGGCGTGGGCGCGGCAAGGCACCGGATGCGTGCTCAGCTGCGCAGCGGCGGGGTGGCGGAATCGGTCATCGATGACGCCGTACTGATCCTTTCCGAACTTTTGAGCAACGCCTGCAAACACGGCCGGCCGCTGGGCAACGCCCTCGCCGGGGACGGCGACGTCCGGGCCGCATGGCGAGTGGACCCGACCGGGCGGCTGGTCGTCGAGGTGACGGACGGCGGCGGCCCGACC
>NZ_MUND01000311.1 GCF_002154375.1 Streptomyces glaucescens
GAACAGCCAGTTAGGCAGCCAATTTGACGCGAGCCTCGAAGATCATGGCCCAAAATCGGGCACTAACGGGCAGGCTCACAAACCTGCCCGATCCGCGGGCTAGCGTAATGGGCCATGACACTCGCGCCAAATCAGCTCCAGCCCAAAGCCGTTCCGCCGACCTAGCAGGGAATTCCTCACGTAGAACCTACACCGCTAGGGAATCCAGGTCTTCGGCGATCGCACGAAGAAGCGCCGCCTGCACGAGGGGGAAACGCTCGGGGGCCAAAGTAGAGGGCGAGGTCTCCCCCGAAGCGTAGCGCGCAAACGCTTCGCCGATCTTCTTCCTCTTACTGGCGACCGCCCCTGACTTCCCGTGATCGACATCGTGTTGAAGTCCGGTACGGAGGAGGTTTACGTCGACAAAGGATGGAGGGACGTTACCGTCGAGACGGGATCCCGGGCCCTCACGAAGAACAAAGTAGAGTTCTCCGATCAGCTTCGAGTAGGCGTCGAAGTTCTCGATGGGCTCGCGAATCGATGTCATGGCGGCGAAGGTTCTGTTAGTAGGCTTGAACAGGTCGGATCCATTCTTGGCGGAGTACTGTTCGTTCTTCTGTGAAATCAGGGCGCTGATCCTCCGCCCCAGGTTGTCAATTTCTTCTTGGATCGCTGCAGGAGCAGAGTCCTTGAGCGTCAGCACGCTCATCCATGCAGGATCTGCAATTAGCAACTTACGCAGAAGAATCTCATGCCGATCTTTAGCACCGGACTTGACGTTCGCTGATAGCGTGCGCTGATACTCCAGATATGCAGTATCGGTCGCCTTCGTGCCAAGCTCGTTTTGTTTCGCGAGCTGCGCGGTAAAATCCTCAAAGAATGAGTACAGGCGCTCCTCCGTCCCTTCAGACCGCCCACTCGACACAATAACTGCCGCGAGCGTGATGAACGATTGGATGGTACTCCTGTTACGCAGAGCCGAACTCCTCTTCGGGAAACAACGATCGAGGTAGTCAAGCGTATTCAGGAGCCTTTTTGCTACCTGCGAGTCCTCCGAGAAATTACTCTGCGAGTCGGCCAACGCCTTCAGATCGTCGTATCGAAGACCAAGATCGAACCCTTCAATTTCGAGAGCGAGGGCCTTCAAAGCCATATCGAAGTAAGCTTTTCGCGTGTTGCTACTCGCCACTTTTTCAGCGAAGAACTTGTGGGTAGCCAGCTTCCGAGCATAGCCGATGAGGTTACTGTTTACCGAGTTGAGCCTCTCGGCGGAAGTGAGGGCCTTCCCGGCCTGGAGCCGCTGGAAAAACTCCTGAATATCATCGTCAGTAGCTTCGGTGATCTCGTCGTACTGAATCTCAAAGTCGTCGAAATCGTCAGTGACGGACTCAGGGAGCTCAGAGTAAGTATACCCTCCAAACCGCTTGGCAGTTTCATCGGAGAGCCTCAGCTTATCCTCGAAGAACTCCCAGATCGTAGCAAGACGCTGCTGCCCATCTACCACGTCGAACTCATCAGGGTCGCTCGACGTCTTGGCAAAATAGAACTTCGGAAGCTTCCATCCGTTCAGGATCGAGTCAATAAGAAGCCTCTTCTGTTGAGGCGACCACACCTCATCGCGCTGCCAGTCGGGGATGTCGTAGCGACCACGACGCTTGAACACCTTGTCGAGCGCCATGCTGCGTGGCTCCATTTTCATTGACTCTCCCCGCACCCGAGACTTTTCTCTGGAGCAGCCCTCACGGCTGTTCTGACGGCAAATGGTAGTCATGTGTGGAGGTTGCTGCACCCTCATTTGTGCAGATTCACGCACAGGCTGGGCAGCCCTGCTGAGTGGTGGCCCACCGTCTAGGCAACCACCTGGCCGACGGCTGTCGCCGGACGCCACGCACCTACCTACGGACCGTCGCGGCAGGCGGAGACCTACCAGGCGCACGTCCTCCAGACGAACATGCCGTGCACTACATCCGGCAGTCAGACAACCAAGAAGGAGCGCCCTCCCGGGCCGTCCTCGGGCCGTGGAAGGGCGCTCAACGATGACCAACGTCGACAGCTACCGACAGCTCAGCAGCAGGTCAGGCCGTTGATCGATAAGGCGGTCGCAGGTCACGGCCGCCCGTGATCAGTTGTGGCTGTGCAGAATCTCGTTCAGGCCGCCCCACTCCGCGTTGTTCGGGCGGGCCTCCACCGTGCCGGTGACCGAGTTGCGGCGGAAGAGGATGTTGGAGGCGCCGGAGAGTTCGCGGGCCTTGACGATCTGGCCGTCGGGGAGGGTGACGCGGGTGCCGGCGGTGAGGTAGAGGCCCGCCTCGACCACGCAGTCGTCGCCGAGGGCGATGCCGATGCCGGCCTCGGCGCCGACGAGGGAGCGCTCGCCGATGGCCACGCGCTCCTTGCCGCCGCCGGACAGGGTGCCCATGGTGGACGCGCCGCCGCCGATGTCCGAGCCGTCGCCGACGACGACGCCCTGGGAGATGCGGCCCTCGACCATGGAGGTGCCGAGGGTGCCGGCGTTGAAGTTGACGAAGCCCTCGTGCATGACGGTGGTGCCCGCGGCGAGGTGGGCGCCGAGACGGACGCGGTCGGCGTCGGCGATGCGGACGCCCGCGGGGGCGACGTAGTCCGTCATGCGCGGGAACTTGTCCACGCCGAACACGCTGAGGTGCAGGCCGCGGGCGCGGGCGGCGAGGCGGACCGTCTCCAGGGTGTCGACGGCGACCGGGCCGAGCGAGGTCCAGGCGACGTTGGCGAGCAGGCCGAAGATGCCGTCGAGGTTCGGCTCGTTCGGCTTGACCAGGCGGTGCGAGAGCAGGTGCAGCCGCAGGTAGGCGTCGTGGGTGTCGAGCGGCTTGTCGTCCAGGGAGGAGATGACCGTACGGACCGCGACGATCTCCACACCGCGGACGTCGTCCTTGCCGAGGGCGGCGACGCCGTGCTCGCCGAGCAGTTCGGCGGTGCGGTCGGCGTCCAGGCGCTCGGTGCCGGCCGGGCCGAGGCCCTCGGCGGTCGCATCGGTCAGCTCGGGCGCGGGGAACCAGGTGTCGAGAACGGTGCCGTCGGCGGCGATCGTGGCGAGGCCGGCGGCCACGGCGCCGGTGGTGCGGGGAGCAGTCGTGTCGGTCATGAGGGAAACCTAACGTGGGCCCGCCCACCCGGGCGAACCGGCCCGGCCTCCGTCTCACGTGCCGGGAGAGGACCGCGGGACGGTCTCGGCGCCGCTCGTCGTCATCGTCCACGACCCGGGTCGTGAGGCGGGCGCCGGTGATGATCACCTCGCCCCTCCAGGTAGCGGCAACCGCTGTAGAGGCGGGTCACGGGTCGAGGAGCGTCTCCTGCGCAGGCCCGAGCGGGGGCCGGGCCCTCCTGGTACAGGTACAGCGCGATCGCGTCCCGGCCCGCCGTGCCCGGGGCGTCCGCCGCCCGCACGCCTGGGATCGTGGCGAGGGCGCGGTACTCGTGCTCCGTACGGGTCTCGGACGCGTCCGTGGCGTGGAAGAAGGCGCGGACCCTCGCCCTGACCTGCCGCGGGTCGTCGGGGAGGCTCTGGGGGAAGGCGTACTGCTCGCGGGGCGAGTGGTCGTCGCCCGCCCCGCATGGCACCCGGCTGTTGCCCGAAGGCTCCGGCGAGCGTCAGGTATCCCATGCGGATGAGCCCAGCCGCGGCCCGCACACAGCGCAGTGGCCCCCCGGTGCGAACCACCGGGGGGCCACTTCACGCATGTGCCGACAGGGTCAGACGTTGAACCCCAGCGCCCGCAGCTGCTCGCGGCCGTCGTCGGTGATCTTGTCGGGGCCCCACGGCGGCATCCAGACCCAGTTGATGCGCAGCTCGTTGACCAGGCCGTCCGTGGCGGACTTGGCCTGGTCCTCGATGACGTCCGTCAGCGGGCAGGCCGCGGAGGTCAGGGTCATGTCGATCGTCGCGATGTTCGCGTCGTCGATGTGGATGCCGTAGATCAGGCCCAGGTTGACGACGTCGATGCCCAGCTCGGGGTCGACGACGTCGTACAACGCCTCGCGGATCTCCTCCTCCGAGGCCGGCTTCATCTCAACGGTCTCGCTCATGCCGTCTTCCTTTCGGCGTCGGCGCCCAGCGCCTGGGCCGTCGCGTCCTTCCACGCCATCCAGCTGAGGAGGGCGCACTTGACCCGGGCCGGGTACTTGGAGACGCCGGCGAACGCGACCGCGTCCTCCAGCACCTCCTCCATGGCGTCGTCGGGTTCGATCTTCCCCTTGGACTGCATCAGCTCCAGGAAGGTCTCCTGGATCTTCTGCGCCTCGGCGACGTCCTTGCCGACCAGCAGGTCGTTCAGCACCGACGCGCTGGCCTGGCTGATGGAGCAGCCCTGGCCCTCGTACGAGACATCGCTGATGGTCGTGCCGTCGTACTTCACGCGCAGTGTGATCTCGTCGCCGCACGTGGGGTTCACGTGGTGCACCTCGGCGTCGCCATCCCGCAAGCCCCGCCCGTGCGGGTTCTTGTAGTGGTCCAGGATGACGTCCTGGTACATGGAGTCCAGCTTCACCTTGTCAGCACGCCCCTCAGCCGAAGAAGTTCCGTACGTGCTCCAGGCCGTCCACCAGAGCGTCTATCTCGGCCGGCGTGGAGTACAGATAGAACGACGCTCGCGTGGTCGCAGGAATTCCGTAGCGCAGGCAGACCGGGCGGGCGCAGTGGTGACCGACGCGGACGGCGATGCCCAGCTCGTCGAGGACCTGGCCCACGTCGTGCGGGTGGATGTCGCCGAGCGTGAAGGAGATCGCGGCGCCGCGGTCCTCGGCCGTGGTGGGGCCGATGATCCGCAGGTCGGGGACCTCGCCGAGACGCTTCACCGCGTACTCGGTGAGGGCGTGCTCGTGGGCGAGGATCTTGTCCATGCCGATCGAGTTGAGGTAGTCGATCGCCGCGCCGAGGCCGACCGCCTGGGCGATCGGCGGGGTGCCCGCCTCGAACTTGTGGGGGGCCGGCGCGTACGTCGACGAGTGCATCGACACGGTCTCGATCATCTCGCCGCCGCCGAGGAACGGAGGCAGGTCCTCCAGCAGTTCCTGGCGGCCCCACAGGACGCCGATGCCGGTCGGGCCGCACATCTTGTGGCCGGTGAAGGCCACGAAGTCGGCCTGGAGGGCCTGGACGTCCAGCGGCATGTGCGGGGCGGCCTGGGAGGCGTCGACGCAGACCAGCGCGCCGACCTCCTGGGCGCGGCGCACGATCGCCTCGACCGGGTTGAACGTGCCCAGGATGTTCGACACCAGCACGAAGGAGACGATCTTCGTCTTCTCCGTGATGACCTCGTCGATGTTGGACAGGTCAAGGCGGCCGTCGTCGGTGAGGCCGAACCACTTCAGCTTCGCACCCGTGCGCTGCGCGAGCAGCTGCCACGGCACGATGTTGGAGTGGTGCTCCATCTCCGTGATGACGATCTCGGTGTCCGCGTCCACCCGGTAGGGCTCGTCGGCCCAGCCGAGCATGTTGGCCACCAGGTTCAGCGACTCGGAGGCGTTCTTGGTGAAGATCACCTCGTCGCGGCTGGGCGCGTTGATGAACTCCGCGACCTTGTCCCGCGCGCCCTCGTACAGCGCCGTGGCCTCCTCGGCCAGCACATGCACGCCGCGGTGCACGTTGGCGTTGTGCTGTTCGTAGTACTCACCGAGCACGTCGAGGACCTGGCGCGGAGTCTGCGAGGTCGCCGCGTTGTCCAGGTACACGAGCTTCTTGTCGCCGTGCAGCACCCGGTCGAGGATCGGGAAGTCCTTGCGGATCGCCTCGGTGTCGAGGAGGCCCGGCAGCTGTGTCACGCGGATGCGCCACCCTTCGTGTATGCCTCGTAACCCTCGTTCTCCAGCTTGTCGGCGAGCTCGGCGCCGCCGGACTCGACGATGCGGCCGCCGGAGAAGACGTGGACGAAGTCGGGCTTGATGTAGCGCAGGATGCGCGTGTAGTGGGTGATCAGCAGGGTGCCGACCTCACCGGTCTCGCGGACGCGGTTGACGCCCTCGGAGACGATGCGGAGCGCGTCGACGTCCAGACCGGAGTCCGTCTCGTCGAGGATCGCGACCTTCGGCTTCAGCAGCTCCAGCTGGAGGATCTCGTGGCGCTTCTTCTCACCGCCGGAGAAGCCCTCGTTGACGTTGCGCTCGGCGAAGGCCGGGTCCATGTTGAGGCGCTCCATGGCCTCCCTGACCTCCTTCACCCAGGTGCGCAGCTTGGGGGCCTCGCCGCGGATGGCGGTGGCGGAGGTGCGCAGGAAGTTGGAGACCGAGACGCCGGGGACCTCGACCGGGTACTGCATCGCCAGGAACAGGCCCGCGCGGGCGCGCTCGTCGACGGACATCTCCAGGACGTCCTCGCCGTCGAGCAGCACGGTGCCGCCGGTGATCGTGTACTTCGGGTGGCCCGCGAGGGAGTAAGCGAGCGTCGACTTGCCCGAGCCGTTGGGGCCCATGATGGCGTGCGTCTCGCCCTGCTTCACGGTGAGGTCGACGCCCTTGAGGATCTCCTTCGTGGCGTTGTCGGCCTCGACGGTGACGTGCAGGTCTCGGATTTCAAGCGTTGCCATGGGTGCCTCAGGACTCCTGGGTGAGGGAGACGAGCACGTCGTCCCCTTCGATCTTTACGGGGTATACGGGGACGGGGCGCGTCGCGGGGAGACCGGACGGCTTGCCGGTGCGGAGGTCGAACGCGGAGCCGTGCAGCCAGCACTCGATCTGGCAGTCCTCCACCTCGCCCTCGGAGAGCGAGACGTTCGCGTGGGAGCAGATGTCGTGGATGGCGAACACCTCCCCCTCGGTACGGACGACCGAGACCGGCGTGCCGTCGAGTTCCACCCGCTTCGGGGTGTCCTCCTCCAGCTCGCTCAGCCCACAGGCGCGGACGAACGTCATGCGACCGACGCCTCCAGCTCCTCTTCGATCTTGGTGAGCAGACGCTCCTCGATGTCCGCGACGCCGATCTGCTGGACCAGCTCGGCGAAGAAGCCGCGGACGACGAGGCGGCGCGCCTCGTGCTCCGGGATACCGCGGGCCATCAGGTAGAACAGCTGCTCGTCGTCGAAGCGGCCGGTCGCGGAGGCGTGGCCGGCGCCGACGATCTCGCCGGTCTCGATCTCCAGGTTCGGCACCGAGTCGACCCGCGCGCCGTCCGTGAGGACGAGGTTGCGGTTCATCTCGTAGGTGTCGGTGCCCTCGGCCTTGGCCTCGATCAGCACGTCGCCGATCCACACGGCGTGCGCGGCCTCGCCCTGGAGCGCGCCCTTGTAGACGACGTTCGACTTGCAGTGCGGCACGTTGTGGGTGACCAGCAGGCGGTGCTCCTGGTGCTGGCCGGCGTCGGTGAAGTACAGGCCGAACAGCTCGGCCTCGCCGCCGGGGCCCGCGTAGGTGATGCGCGGGTGCAGGCGGACGACGTCGCCGCCGAAGGTGACGACGACCGACTTGAAGGAGGCGTCGCGGCCGATCAGCGTGTTGTGCTGGCCCACGTGCACGGCCTTGTCGTCCCAGTCCTGGACGGAGACGACGGTCAGCTTGGCACCGTCACCGAGGACGTAGTCGACATTGGCCGCGAGCACCGCGTCACCGGTGTGGTCGATGACGACGACGGCCTCCGCGAAGGCGCCCAGCTCGATCACCTGGTGGCCGAAGGCGACCCCGCCCTGGCCGTGCACGGCGATCCGGATCGGCTCGGTGAGGACGGTCTCCTTGGGGACGGTCACGACCGACGCCTTCTCGAAGGCCGAGTACGCCTGCGCGGCGATCCGGTCCACGGGGGTGCCCGCCCTGCCGATCCGGGCGTCGTCCCGGCCGACGGTCTCGACGACGACGCCCTCGGGGGCGTCGACGGTGACCTTCACGCCGTCGCCGGTGGCGACCGCGGTGCCGTCGTGCAGCCCGCGCAGGCGCTCCAGCGGGGTGAACCGCCACTCCTCCTCACGGCCGTGCGGGACGGGGAAGTCCGCCACGTCGAAGGACGGGGGCGCGCTCATGCGCGAGACGACGGTGGACTCGGCGGCCACCGCGATCGAGCCGGCGGTGGTGGAGCCCACCGGTAGGGGTCCCCCCGCCCGAACGGAGTTGAGGACGGGGGAGTTCTGAGCCTCAGCCATGGCTGTCGTAATGCTCGCTTTCCGTTGCGTAAGGGGCCTGATGGGATCGCGGGCCGGTGGTCAGCCGACCGCGCCTTCCATCTGGAGCTCGATCAGCCGGTTGAGCTCGAGGGCGTACTCCATGGGCAGCTCCTTGGCGATCGGCTCGACGAAGCCGCGCACGATCATCGCCATCGCCTCGTCCTCGGAGAGACCGCGGCTCATCAGGTAGAAGAGCTGGTCCTCGGAGACCTTGGAGACGGTCGCCTCGTGGCCCATGGACACGTCGTCCTCGCGGACGTCGACGTACGGGTAGGTGTCCGAGCGGGAGATCGTGTCGACCAGCAGCGCGTCGCAGAGGACGTTGGACTTGGAGCCCGGGGCACCCTCGCCGATCTCGATCAGACCGCGGTACGAGGTACGACCACCGCCGCGCGCCACCGACTTGGAGACGATGTTGGACGAGGTGTTCGGGGCCATGTGGACCATCTTGGCGCCGGCGTCCTGGTGCTGGCCCTCGCCCGCGAAGGCGATGGACAGGGTCTCGCCCTTGGCGTGCTCGCCCATCAGGTAGACGGCCGGGTACTTCATCGTCACCTTGGAGCCGATGTTGCCGTCGATCCACTCCATGGTCGCGCCCTCGTAGGCGACGGCGCGCTTGGTGACCAGGTTGTAGACGTTGTTCGACCAGTTCTGGATGGTCGTGTAGCGGCAGCGGGCGTTCTTCTTGACGATGATCTCGACGACCGCGGAGTGCAGCGAGTCCGACTTGTAGATCGGGGCGGTGCAGCCCTCGACGTAGTGCACGTAGGCACCCTCGTCGACGATGATCAGGGTCCGCTCGAACTGGCCCATGTTCTCGGTGTTGATCCGGAAGTAGGCCTGGAGCGGGATCTCCACGTGCACGCCCGGCGGGACGTAGATGAAGGAGCCGCCGGACCACACGGCCGTGTTCAGCGCGGCGAACTTGTTGTCACCGGCCGGGATGACGGTGCCGAAGTACTCCTTGAAGAGCTCCGGGTGCTCCTTCAGCGCGGTGTCGGTGTCGAGGAAGATGACGCCCTGCTCCTCCAGGTCCTCGCGGATCTGGTGGTAGACGACCTCCGACTCGTACTGGGCGGCGACACCGGCGACGAGGCGCTGCTTCTCGGCCTCCGGGATGCCCAGCTTGTCGTAGGTGTTCTTGATGTCCTCGGGCAGGTCCTCCCAGGACTCCGCCTGCTTCTCCGTGGAGCGCACGAAGTACTTGATGTTGTCGAAGTCGATGCCCGACAGGTCCGAGCCCCAGTTCGGCATGGGCTTCTTCTCGAAGAGCTTCAGGCCCTTGAGGCGCAGCTTGGTCATCCACTCCGGCTCGGACTTCTTGCCCGAGATGTCGCGGACGACGTCCTCGTTCAGGCCGCGCTTCGCTGCGGCACCGGCCTCGTCGGAGTCGGCCCAGCCGTATTCGTACTTGCCCAGGCCCTCGAGCTCAGGGTGGGCAGTCTCCGTGGGGAGAGTCATGCGGGGTTCCTCCCGGCCGTGCTTGCAGATGCGTTGTGGGTGGTGTCGGAAATCTTCGGAGTCCTCGCGGCCGTCGCCGTCGAGGCCTTCGTCGTGGAGGTCTTCGGGATAAACGTCGTGCACACGCCGTCGCCGTGGGCGATCGTGGCCAGCCGCTGTACATGTGTACCGAGCAGCTCGGCGAAAAATTCCGTCTCGGCCTCGCAGAGCTGCGGAAACTGCTCGGCGACGTGGGCGACCGGACAGTGGTGCTGGCACAGCTGCTCGCCGGTGGGCGCGCTGCGCGCGGTAGCAGCGTACCCGTCCGCGCTCAAGGCCTTGGCCAGCGCTTCGGTCCGCTGTTCGGGGGCGGCCTGCTCGACCGCCTTCCGGTAGGCGGTGGACTGGGCGGCGATCCGGGCGCGGGCGAAGGCGGCGACCGCCTCGTCCCCGCCCTCCCGCTCGGCGATCCAGCGCAGGGCGTCCATGGCCAGCGTGTCGTACGACTGGTCGAAGGCGTCCCGGCCGCAGTCGGTCAGCGCGAAGACCTTGGCGGGGCGGCCCCGGGTGCGGGCGCCGTACACCCGCCGCTCGCGGGCTTCGACGACGCCGTCGGCGACCAGCGCGTCCAGGTGCCGGCGGACGGCGGCCTGGGTGAGGCCCAGCCGGCCGGCGAGTTCGGCGACGGTCGACGGACCGTGGTCCAGGATCGACCGCGCGACCCGGTTGCGCGTCGAGCGCTCCCCGGTCGCGAGCTCCTCCTGCGGGGCCCCCGCGGGGGTCTCCCGAGCTGCGCCGACGTTTTTCACAACGCCATTGTTGCGTAATTCCCGAGAGCGTGACAAGCGGCGCCCGGTCCACCGGACGGTGCCCTGCGTCACTTAGGCATACCTAAACTGACCTGCGCAAACGATCTTTGATCGATCAAACCGCAGGTCCGCCCGTGCGTAAAACCGGTGGCGCCCCCACCCCCCGGCCTGGACACTCCATGATCATGTCCACCTCCGCTCCGACCGGCCCGCTCGTCACCCGCGACACCCTCGCGGCGGACCTCGCCGACCTGGGCGTACGCCCGGGCGAGACCCTCCTCGCGCACACCTCCCTCAGCTCCCTCGGCTGGGTGTGCGGAGGCGCCGTCGCCGTCGTCCAGGCCCTCCTGGACGCCCTCGGCCCCGACGGCACCCTCGTCGTCCCCACCCAGACCGCCGACCTCTCCGACCCGGCCGGGTGGTCGAACCCGCCGGTCCCCGAGGAGTGGTGGCCTGCCATCCGGGCCGCCATGCCCGCCTACGACCCGCGGATCACGCCCACCCGGGGCGTCGGGGTCGTCCCCGAGACCGTCCGCACCTGGCCCGGCGCCCGCCGCTCCGCCCACCCCCACACCTCCTTCGCCGCCCTCGGCCCGCGCGCCGCGGAGATCACCGACGGCCACGCCCCCGACTGCCGCCTCGGCGAGCGCAGCCCGCTCGCGGCGCTGGAACGCCTCGGCGCCCGGGTGCTGCTGCTCGGCGCGGACTACGACGCGTGCACGAGCTTCCACCTCGCCGAGTACCGGATACCGGCACCGCCGGTCGAGGTCGGCCGCCCCGGGCCGGACGGCTGGGAGGTGGTCACCGAGCCGTCGATCTCCTCGGAGCGGTTCGACGAACTGGGACACGACTTCGAGCGCGACCGCCCCGTCGTACGCGGGACCGCCGGAGCCGCCGTGGCACGGCTCTTCCCCGTGGCCGACGCGGTGGCGTACGCCGAGCGCTGGCTGGCCCGGCACCGGCCCCGCGCGAGCGAACCCGAGTGACGGAGCCGGCCGTCCCGGGGTGCACTTGCGCACCCGCCCGCCTGAGGCACCCCGCGGCTCCCTAGACTCGGGACCATGCGAAACGAGCCCGTGCTCCAGGTCCAGGCCCTGGTGAAGCGGTACGGCCCGAAGACCGCGGTGGACGGCCTCGACCTGGTGGCCCGGGCGGGCGTCACCGCCGTCCTCGGCCCCAACGGGGCGGGCAAGACGACCACGGTCGAGACCTGTGAGGGGTACCGCAGGCCGGACTCCGGCACGGTGCGCGTCCTGGGCCTCGACCCGGTCCGCCAGTCCCGCGAGCTGCGCCCGCGGATCGGCGTGATGCTCCAGTCCGGCGGCGTCTACTCCGGCGCCCGGGCCGACGAGATGCTGCGCCACGTCGCGAAACTGCACGCCCATCCCCTCGACGTGGACGCCCTCGTCGAACGGCTCGGGCTCGGCTCCTGCGGCCGTACGACGTACCGGCGGCTGTCCGGCGGACAGCAGCAGCGGCTCGCCCTGGCGATGGCCGTCGTCGGCCGCCCCGAGCTGGTCTTCCTCGACGAGCCCACCGCCGGACTCGACCCGCAGGCCCGCCGCGCCACCTGGGACCTGGTCCGCGACCTGCGCGCCGACGGCGTCTCGGTCATCCTCACCACTCACTACATGGACGAGGCCGAGCAGCTCGCCGACGACGTCGCCATCATCGACGCCGGCAAGGTCATCGCCCAGGGCTCCCCCGAGGAGCTGTGCCGCGGCGGCGCCGAGAACACCCTGCGCTTCACCGGCCGCCCCGGCCTCGACGTGGGCTCCCTGCTCAAGGCGCTGCCCGCGGACTGCGCGGCGGCCGAGCTGACACCTGGCTCCTACCGGGTCGTCGGCAAGATCGACCCGCAACTGCTGGCGACGGTCACCTCCTGGTGCGCCCAGCACGGGGTGATGCCGGACCGGATCTCGGTGGAGCGGCACACCCTGGAGGACGTCTTCCTGGAGCTGACCGGCAAGGAGCTGCGCGCATGACGACGGGGACCCACACGCCCAGGCCCGGAGCCGCCCCGCTCCCCCGCATGATCGCCGCCCAGGCCGCCCTGGAGACGAAGATGCTGCTGCGCAACGGCGAGCAGCTGCTCCTGACGGTGATCATCCCGACCCTGCTGCTCGTCCTGTTCAGCACCGTCGACATCGTCGACACCGGCGCGGGCGAGGCCGTCGACTTCCTCACGCCCGGCATCCTGGCGCTCGCCGTGATGTCGACCGCCTTCACCGGCCAGGCCATCGCCACCGGCTTCGAACGCCGCTACGGCGTGCTCAAGCGGCTCGCCTCCTCGCCCCTGCCGCGCTGGGGCCTGATGACCGCCAAGACGGTGTCCGTGCTGGTCACCGAGGTGCTCCAGGTGATCCTGGTGACGGTGATCGCCTTCGCGCTGGGCTGGTCGCCGCACGGCAGCCCGCTCGCCGTCCTGCTGCTCCTGGTGCTCGGCACGGCCGCCTTCTCCGGGCTCGGCCTGCTGATGGCGGGCACCCTCAAGGCGGAGGCGACACTGGCCGCCGCCAACCTGGTCTTCCTGCTGCTGCTCGTCGGCGGCGGGGTGATCGTGCCGCTCGACAAGTTCCCGCCCGCCGCCCAGGACGTCCTCGGCCTGCTGCCGATCTCCGCCCTCTCGGACGGACTGCGCGACGTGCTCCAGCACGGCGCCGGGATGCCGTGGGGGAACCTGGCGATCCTCGCGGTCTGGGCGGTCGCGGGACTGGCGGCGGCGGGGAGGTTCTTCCGCTGGGAGTAGCCCGTACCGCCTGATTCGCACCCCTCGTGAACGGGTGCACAAGCGGCCCCCTACGATGGTGCGCGTGCCAAAGCTGACCCGCGCCGACGCCGCAGCGGCGCTGCGCAACCCGCTCGCCTTCATCGCCGCCCGCTGGACCCCGGACCCCCGGACGGTTCGGCGGGCCGCTCTCGCCGCGCTCGTCATGTCGGTGGTCATCGTGGTCACCGGCGGCGCGGTCCGCCTCACCGGCTCCGGTCTGGGCTGCCCGACCTGGCCGAAGTGCACGGAGGACTCGCTCACCGCGACGTCGGAGATGGGCCTGCACGGCGCCATCGAGTTCGGCAACCGCATGCTGACGTACGTGCTGTGCGCGGCCGTCGGCTGGGCGATCATCGCGGCCCGCTCGCAGAAGCCGGTGCGGCGGGACCTGACCCGGCTGGGCTGGATCCAGTTCTGGGTCGTGATGGGCAACGCGATCCTCGGCGGCATCGTCGTGCTGGTCGGTCTCAACCCGTACACGGTCGCCGCGCACTTCCTGCTCTCCTCCGCGCTGATCGCGGTCGCGACCGTGATGTGGCAGCGCACCCGGGAGGGAGACGGGGTGCCCCGGCCGCTGGTCGGAAAGTCCGTTCAGCAGCTGGTGTGGGTGCTGATCGGCGTCACGGTGCTGCTGATCGCGGTCGGCACGGTCGTCACCGGTGCGGGCCCGCACGCGGGCGATTCCAGTGACGTGCCGCGGATGCCGCTGGACTGGGAGATGGTCAGCAAGCTGCACGCCGTGCTGGCGTGGATCGTGGTGACGCTGACGTTCGCGCTGTGGTTCGTGCTGAAGGCGGTCGACGCGCCGAAGGGCCCGCTGGACCGCACCCGGGATCTGTTCGTGATCCTGCTGCTCCAGGGCGTGGTCGGTTACGTGCAGTACTTCACCGACCTCCCCGAGGTCCTGGTCGGCGCGCACATGCTCGGCTCGTGCCTGGTGTGGATCGGCACCCTGCGGGTGCTGCTGGCGCTGCGCGAGCGGCCCGACGCCGCCCCGGCGGACCTTCCGGAGCAGCCGGACCGGGCGCTGACCACCGCCTGACCGGCCGTCTTCCGCCCGGAGGGCGCTCACTCCAGCCCGTACACCCGCCGCGCGTTCCCCGCCGCGATCAGCCCCGCCACCCGCTGGGCGTCCCCGAGGGACCACGCGCCCTCGGCCACCCAGCCGCCGAGCACCCGGGCCAGCGCCTCGCGGAACAGCCGGGCGCCCACGACGTGCAGTTCGGGCAGCCCCTGGGCACCGCTGGAGAAGAGGACCTTGCCGAAGGGGGCGAGTTCCAGGATCTCCGCGAGGACGGTGGCGGCCCGGGCGCCGGTGCGGACCAGGGCGGCGCCGGAGTCGGCGTAGACGTGCGGGAAGACTCCGGCGAGGTGGGCGGCGTGCCGGTGGTACGGGTAGCCGTGCAGCAGCACCAGGTCCGTGCCCAGGCCCGCCGCGGCCCGGACGAAGTCGGTGAGCAGCACGGGGTCCGTCCGGTCGACCCGCAGTCCCGGCTCGCCGAGTCCGGCGTGCAGCTGGAGCGGCCGGCCGGTGGCGACCGCGATCCACAGCAGATGGCGCAGCAGCACGGGGTCGCTCAGCTCTCCGCCGACCGGCCGGGCGGCCAGCCAGCGCCCCGCCGCACCGCGTACCTCGCCGGGGCCGGGCGGTTCGGGCGCGAGGGCGAGTCCGTGGCGGACGCCGGCCACGGAGGTGAAGGCGACCGCGTTCGCGGCGGCGCCGTGCACCGATTCGGCGAGGTTGGCGAGGAACGACTCGCAGGTGCCGGAGGTGTCGGCGACCTGCTCGGCCAGCAGTTCGAGCCGTACGACCTCCCGGGCCTCGGCGGCGGAGACGGCGGCCAGCTCGGCGGGGCCGGTGAGGTCGCCGGGCAGGCCGGTGTCGACGAGATACGTGGTGATGCCGCTGCCGCGCAGCAGCCGCCGGCCGGCCTCCAGGACGCCCAGTTCCCGGCGCCGGGCGAGGTAGCGGGCGGGCGGGCAGTGGGGTTCCAGGCCGAGCAGGGGCGGGCACCAGCGCCGTACGGCGAAGCCCGTCTGGGTGTCGAACAGGGTGGTGCCCGAGGCGGGCGGTCCCTCGGTGCGGGCCAGCTGGGTCTCGAAGGTGCCGAGGCCCAGCTCCGTTCTCAGTACGCCGTGGCAGTACTGGTCCACGAGGGACGGCGTTTCGATCATCCGGGACTCCCGTGACTGGACCGCGTACTCCTACGAGTCCTAACGGGTGAACCGGGTGTCAGGTACCGCGGGCGCACACCCCGTGCGAACCGCCGACGACTGTCAGCCGTTCCAGGGCCGTCCCGGGGGCGGGGCGCCGGCCGGTGTCAGCCGTTCGAGGGGCCGCCGACCTGGATGCCCGCCATGCGGGTCCACTCGTACGGGCCGGTCCTCACCTTGGCGGCGAACTCGCCGTCGAAGTCCTCGTGGACGGTGATCCCGGCCTTCGCGACGGCCTGCTCGGCGATCGCGTAGGAGGGGGCCACCAGGTCGCCCCAGCCGCCGTCCTCGCCCACGAGGACGATCCGGGCGCCGCGCTGCCCGAGGTACGCCACCTGGCCCTCGGCACCGCCGTGCGCCTTGGAGAAGGCGCCGATCCGCTTGGCGAGCCGGGCCACCGTGCGCTCGGCCTTCGCGTCAACCTGCTGCGTGTCTGCCATGGCCAGGATGCTACCGACGGGTAGATCAAACGGCGACGGGAGGGGTGCGTGGCCTTGACCACGTTCCCCCAGGCTCTCGGCCTCGACCGCTCACGGGGCACCCCCATCGCCCGGCGTGCGGACGGTACGAAGGGGTGTCTAGCGCAGGAAGGGGTCCACCGCGACGGCGACGAAGAGCAGCGACACATAGGTGATGGACCAGTGGAACAGGCGCATCTCCTTCAGCTTCGCGCCCGTGACCTCGGCCTTCGCACGGTTCTGGAGCGCGTGCGCCTCCCACAGCCACCAGCCGCCCGCGACCAGGGCGACCGCGGTGTAGAACCAGCCGGTGTAGCCGAGCGGGGTCAGCAGCAGGGAGACCGCGACCATCACCCAGCTGTAGATCACGATCTGCTTGGCGACGGTCTTGTTGGAGGCGACGACCGGCAGCATCGGCACGCCCACGCGCGCGTAGTCCTCCTTGACCTTCATGGACAGCGGCCAGTAGTGCGGCGGCGTCCAGAAGAAGATCACCATGAAGAGGATGACGGGGGCCCAGGCGAGCGAGTCGGTGACCGCGGTCCACCCGATCAGCACCGGCATGCAGCCGGCGATGCCGCCCCAGACGATGTTCTGCGAGGTCCGGCGCTTGAGGATCATCGTGTACACGACGACGTAGAAGAGGAGCGCGCCGAGGGAGAGCCAGGCCGACAGCCAGTTGACGGTCAGGCCGAACAGCAGGGTGGAGACCACCGCGAGGGTGATGCCGAAGACGAGGCACTCGCGCGGGCTGACCATGCCGGTGACCAGCGGACGCTGCGACGTGCGGTCCATCAGCGCGTCGATGTCGCGGTCGATGTACATGTTCAGCGCGTTCGCGCCGCCGGCCGACAGGTACCCGCCGACGCAGGTGAGCAGCACCAGACCGAGGTCCGGCACGCCCTGCTCGGCGAGGAACATCACCGGCACCGTGGTGATCAGCAGCAGCTCGATGATCCGCGGCTTGGTCAGCGCCACGAACGCCTTCGCACGGGCCCCGAACGGCCGGCGACTCGGGCTCTGGCTCGTCCCGATAACCCCCGCAGGACGGGATTCAACGGCCGTCACGCACACCCCTGACAGAGACATCCCAGCGAGCCTCCCGGTGTGAGGTGCCGGTAAAGGGCTCGCGCGTACCACGCCACTGTAGACGTTGCCCATACCCCGGCCTTCGCGGGGGTGGGGTCGTGTTGGGCGGCACGCTCCGGCGCGCGGACGGCGGGCCGGAAACGATCATCCGGACGATCACCGGGGCACCCCCGGACGATCATCGGAGCGGCCCCCCCGACGATCACCGCAGCGGCCCCGCGGACGAACTCCGGACGAACCCCGGACGAATAGTCCCGGACGGATTCCGGACGACCTCCGAACGATCTCCGGACGGTCGCCGGGGCGATCGTCGGACGGCCGTTTTGCGGCCCCCTCAAATGGGCCGGTCGGGCGACGGTTGAGCGGTCAGATGAGCGCCTGCGTATTCACTTGGCGAAAGCCGGTACGGCCCAGTCAGGAGGCGGATTCCCGAGAGTCCCGGCAGTCTGTAATGACTCGAAAAAATGCACGTTCTCGCGGGGGTAGGCTCGACAAGGCCGGTGGGCGCGGAGTGCACCGGCGGTCGGTGTACGCCCACACCGGCATTCGACATGTGGAGAGGAGCCCTGACCCAGGGTGAGCACCAAGCCGACCACCACAGACCTCGAGTGGACCGAGCTGGACCAGCGGGCCGTGGACACCGCCCGAGTCCTGGCCGCCGATGCCGTACAGAAGGTTGGCAACGGCCATCCGGGTACGGCGATGAGCCTGGCGCCCGCCGCCTACACCCTCTTCCAGAAGGTGATGCGGCATGACCCGGCGGACGCCGAGTGGGTCGCCCGCGACCGGTTCGTGCTGTCCGCGGGCCACTCGTCCCTGACCCTGTACACCCAGCTGTACCTGGCCGGCTTCGGCCTTGAGTTGGACGACCTGAAGGCCTTCCGCACCTGGGGCTCCAAGACCCCGGGTCACCCCGAGTACGGCCACACCACGGGTGTGGAGACGACCACCGGCCCGCTGGGCCAGGGTGTCGCCAACGCCGTCGGCATGGCCATGGCCGCCCGCTACGAGCGCGGTCTTTTCGACCCGGAGGCCCCCGCCGGGGAGTCCCCCTTCGACCACTACGTCTACTGCATCGCCGGTGACGGCTGCCTCCAGGAGGGCATCTCCGCCGAGGCGTCCTCGCTCGCCGGCCACCAGAAGCTCGGCAACCTGATCCTGCTGTGGGACGACAACCACATCTCGATCGAGGGCGACACCGAGACGGCCGTCTCCGAGGACACCGTCAAGCGCTACGAGGCCTACGGCTGGCACGTGCAGCGCGTGGAGCCCAAGGCCGACGGCGACCTGGACCCGCAGGCGATCCACGCCGCGATCCAGGAGGCCAAGAAGGTCACGGACCGGCCGTCCTTCATCGCCATGCGCTCGATCATCGCCTGGCCGGCCCCGAACGCGCAGAACACCGAGGCCGCGCACGGCTCGGCGCTGGGCGACGAGGAGGTCGCGGCCACCAAGCGCGTCCTCGGCTTCGACCCGGAGCAGACCTTCGAGGTCGCCGACGAGGTCATCGAGCACACCCGCAAGGCGCTGGAGCGGGGCCGCCAGGCCAAGGCCGAGTGGGAGAAGTCGTTCCAGGAGTGGCGCGACAACAACCCGGAGCGCGCGGCCGAGTTCGACCGCATCGCCAAGGGTGAGCTGCCCACCGGCTGGGAGGAGAAGATCCCGGTCTTCGAGCCCGGCAAGGGCGTCGCCACCCGTGCCGCGTCCGGCAAGGTCCTCCAGGCCCTCGGCGAGGTCGTCCCCGAGCTGTGGGGCGGCTCCGCCGACCTGGCCGGCTCCAACAACACGACGATCGACAAGACGTCGTCGTTCCTCCCGGCGGGCAACCCGCTGCCGGAGGCGGACCCGTACGGCCGGACGATCCACTTCGGCATCCGCGAGCACGCCATGGCCGCGGAGATGAACGGCATCGCCCTGCACGGCAACACCCGCATCTACGGCGGCACCTTCCTGGTGTTCTCCGACTACATGCGCAACGCGGTGCGGCTGTCGGCGCTGATGCACCTGCCGGTGACGTACGTGTGGACGCACGACTCCATCGGCCTGGGCGAGGACGGCCCGACCCACCAGCCGGTCGAGCACCTGGCCGCGCTGCGCGCCATCCCGGGCCTGAACGTGGTCCGCCCGGCCGACGCCAACGAGACCGCCATCGCCTGGCGCGAGATCCTCAAGCGGTACACCAAGGAGTTCGGCAAGGGGCAGCCGCACGGCCTCGCCCTCACCCGGCAGGGCGTGCCGACCTACGAGCCCAACGACGACGCGGCCAAGGGCGGCTACGTCCTGTTCGAGGCCGACGGCGGCGAGCCGCAGGTGATCCTGATCGCCACCGGCTCCGAGGTGCACGTGGCCGTCGAGGCGCGCGAGGCGCTCCAGGCCGACGGTGTGCCCACCCGCGTGGTGTCGATGCCCTCCGTCGAGTGGTTCGAACAGCAGGACCAGGGGTACCGGGACAGCGTCCTGCCGCCGCACGTGAAGGCGCGCGTCGCCGTCGAGGCCGGCATCGGCCTCACCTGGCACAAGTACGTCGGGGACGCCGGCCGGATCGTGTCCCTGGAGCACTTCGGTGCCTCGGCCGACGGCAAGGTGCTCTTCCGCGAGTTCGGCTTCACCGCGGAGAACGTGGCCGCCAAGGCCCGGGAATCGCTCGCCGCCGCCCAGCGCTGACGCTCATATACGACACGTAGGAGATGCATTTTCCATGACAGACGCACTGAAGCGCCTCTCCGAGGAAGGCGTCGCGATCTGGCTGGACGACCTGTCGCGCAAGCGGATCACCTCGGGCAACCTCGCCGAGCTGATCGACCAGCAGCACGTCGTGGGCGTCACCACCAACCCGACGATCTTCCAGAAGGCGATCTCCGAGGGCGACGGCTACGACCAGCAGCTGTCCGACCTCGCCGCCCGCAAGGTGACGGTCGAAGAGGCCATCCGCATGATCACCACGGCGGACGTCCGCGACGCCGCCGACATCCTGCGCCCGGTCTACGACGCGACCGGCGGCCAGGACGGCCGGGTGTCGATCGAGGTCGACCCGCGCCTCGCGCACGACACCAAGGCGACCGTCGCCGAGGCCAAGCAGCTGGCCTGGCTGGTGGACCGCCCCAACACGCTGATCAAGATCCCGGCGACCGAGGCGGGCCTGCCCGCGATCACCGAGGTCATCGGCAACGGGATCAGCGTCAACGTCACGCTGATCTTCTCGCTGGAGCGCTACCGCAAGGTGATGGACGCCTACCTCTCCGGCCTGGAGAAGGCGAAGGAGAAGGGTCTCGACCTCTCGCAGATCCACTCCGTGGCGTCCTTCTTCGTGTCCCGTGTGGACACCGAGATCGACAAGCGGATCGACGCGCTCGGCACCGACGAGGCCAAGGCGCTGCGCGGCAAGGCCGCCCTCGCCAACGCCCGGCTCGCCTACCAGGCGTACGAGGAGGTCTTCTCCTCCGACCGCTGGAGCGCGCTGGAGAAGGCGGGCGCCAACAAGCAGCGTCCGCTGTGGGCCTCCACCGGTGTGAAGGACAAGGCGTACAAGTCCACGCTGTACGTCGACGAGCTGGTCGCGCCGAACACGGTGAACACCATGCCGGAGGCCACCCTGCTGGCCACCGAGGAGTCGGGCGAGATCACCGGCAACACCATCGCCGGCACGTACGAGCAGGCCCGCGCCGACCTCGACGCCGTCGAGAGGCTCGGGATCAAGTACGACGACGTGGTGCAGCTCCTGGAGGCCGAGGGCGTCGACAAGTTCGAGGCGTCCTGGAACGACCTGCTGAAGTCGACCGAGGCCGAGCTGAAGCGCCTCGCCCCCGCGGAGGGCTGACACCTTGTCTCCCTCCGTCACAGGAGCGAATCCGCTCCGTGACCCCGCAGACCGACGGCTCCCGCGTATCGCGGGGCCGTCGGGCCTGGTCATCTTCGGCGTCACGGGGGATCTGTCGCGCAAGAAGCTGATGCCGGCCGTCTACGACCTCGCCAACCGGGGTCTGCTGCCGCCGGGCTTCTCGCTGGTCGGCTTCGCCCGCCGCGAGTGGCAGCACGAGGACTTCGCGCAGGAGGTCCACGACGCCGTCAAGGAACACGCCCGTACCCCCTTCCGCGAAGAGGTCTGGCAGCAGCTCATCCAGGGCATGCGGTTCGTCCAGGGCACCTTCGACGATGACGAGGCGTTCGAGAAGCTGCGCGCCACCATCGAGGAGCTGGACAAGGCACAGGGCACCGGCGGGAACTTCGCCTTCTACCTGTCCGTGCCGCCGCGCTCCTTCCCGGTGGTCATCCAGCAGCTGAAGAAGCACGGCCTCGCGGACCAGACCGGCGGCTCCTGGCGGCGCGCGGTCATCGAGAAGCCGTTCGGCCACGACCTGAAGTCGGCCGAGGAGCTGAACAAGGTCGTCCACGAGGTCTTCGCCCCGGACCAGGTCTTCCGCATCGACCACTACCTGGGCAAGGAGACCGTCCAGAACATCCTGGCGCTGCGCTTCGCCAACACGATGTTCGAACCGATCTGGAACCGGTCCTTCGTGGACCACGTGCAGATCACCATGGCCGAGGACATCGGCATCGGCGGCCGGGCCGGCTACTACGACGGCATCGGCGCCGCCCGTGACGTCATCCAGAACCACCTGCTCCAGCTGCTCGCGCTGACCGCGATGGAGGAGCCCGCCTCCTTCGACGCGGACGCGCTGGCCGCGGAGAAGACCAAGGTGCTCGGCGCGGTGCGGCTGCCGAAGGACCTGGGCCGCGACACCGTGCGCGCCCAGTACTCGGCGGGCTGGCAGGGCGGCGCGAAGGTCATCGGCTATCTGGAGGAGGAGGGCATCAGCCCCGACTCCAAGACCGACACCTACGCCGCGATCAAGCTGGGCATCGACAACCGCCGCTGGGCGGGCGTCCCCTTCTACCTGCGCACCGGCAAGCGCCTGGGCCGCCGGGTGACGGAGATCGCGGTCGTCTTCCAGCGCGCCCCGCACTCCCCCTTCGACACCACGGCGACGGAGGAACTGGGCTCGAACGCGATCGTGATCCGCGTCCAGCCCGACGAGGGCGTCACGGTCCGGTTCGGCTCGAAGGTGCCGGGCACGTCGATGGAGATCCGGGACGTGTCGATGGACTTCGCGTACGGCGAGTCCTTCACCGAGTCCAGCCCGGAGGCGTACGAGCGGCTGATCCTGGACGTGCTGCTCGGCGACTCGAACCTCTTCCCGCGCACCGAGGAGGTCGAGCTGTCCTGGAAGATCCTCGACCCGATCGAGGAGTACTGGGACCAGAACGGCAAGCCGGCCCAGTACCCGGCCGGCACCTGGGGTCCGGTCGAGGCGGACGACATGCTGGAGCGAGACGGACGGAGCTGGCGCCGGCCATGAAGATAGACCTCACGGACACCACGGCCAGCAAGATCAACAAGGCGCTGGTGCAGGGCCGCCGGGCCATCGGCACCCCGGCCGTCGGCATGGTGCTCACGCTGGTCATCGTCACGGACGAGGAGAACGCGTACGACGCCCTGAAGGCCGCCAACGAGGCCTCGCGCGAGCACCCCTCGCGCACCCTCGTGGTCGTCAAGCGCGTCTCGCGCACCCCTCGCGACCGCACCAAGTCCCGCCTCGACGCCGAGGTGCGGGTCGGCGCGGACGCGGGCACCGGTGAGACGGTGGTGCTGCGGCTGTACGGCGACGTCGTCGACCACGCCCAGTCGGTGGTGCTGCCGCTGCTGCTGCCCGACGCCCCCGTGGTCGTCTGGTGGCCGGTCGACGCGCCGCTGGACCCGGCGAACGACCCGCTGGGCGCGCTGGCCCAGCGCCGGGTCACCGACACCTACGCGGCCGAGGAACCGGTCCGGGACCTGACCGCCCGCGCCGGGACCTACACCCCCGGCGACACCGACCTGTCGTGGACCCGCATCACGCCCTGGCGCTCGATGCTGGCCGCGGCGCTGGACCAGGTGGTCTGCCAGGTGCGGGGCGTCGAGGTCGAGGGCGAGGAGTTCAATCCGAGCTGCGAGCTGCTGGCGATGTGGCTCGCGGACCGGCTGGACGTGCCCGTGCGGCGCTCGGTGTCCGCCGGGCCCGGGCTGACCGCGGTCCGGATGGACACCGACTGCGGCCCGATCGTGCTGGACCGCGCCGACGGCTCGCTGGCGACGCTGTCCATCGAGGGCCAGCCGGACCGGGCGGTGGCCCTCAAGCGGCGGGAGACGGCCGAGCTGATCGCGGAGGAGCTGCGGCGGCTGGACCCGGACGACACCTACGCCTCGGCGCTGCGGTACGGGGTGGAGCGGCTGAACGCGAAGCCCGCGCGGCAGGAGCCGGAGGCCGGGCCGGACCCGGTCGCCTCCGAGGACCCGGTCGCCGTGCCGGAGCCCGTCGAGGAGGCCGCGAAGGCCCCCGCGAAGAAGGCCACCCGCAAGGCCCCGGCGAAGAAGGCGGCGGCGAAGTGAGCACTCCGCAGCTGGTCGTGCACCGCGACAAGGAACTGATGGCACAGGCCGCGGCGGCCCGGCTGATCACGAAGATCGTGGACGCGCAGGCCTCGCGCGGCTCCGCGTCGATCGTGCTCACCGGCGGGCGCAACGGCAACGGTCTGCTCGCCGCGCTGGCCGCCGCGCCCGCGCGGGACGCGATCGACTGGACCCGGCTCGACCTGTGGTGGGGCGACGAGCGGTTCCTGCCCGAGGGCGACCCGGACCGCAATGTCACCCAGGCCCGCGAGGCCCTGCTGGACTCCGTGCCGCTGGATCCGAAGCGGGTGCACGCCATGCCCGCCTCGGACGGGCCGTACGGCACCGACGTGGACGCGGCGGCCGCCGCGTACGCCGAGGAGCTGGCCCGCGCGGCCGGGCCGGAGAACCACGGCGCGGTGCCCACCTTCGACGTGCTGATGCTGGGCGTCGGCCCGGACACGCACGTGGCGTCGCTCTTCCCGGAGCTGCCCGCGGTGCGCGAGACCGAGCGCACGGTCGTCGGCGTGCGCGGCGCGCCCAAGCCGCCGCCCACCCGGGTCACCCTCACCCTCCCGGCGATCCGGGCGGCCCGTGAGGTGTGGCTGCTGGCGGCCGGCGAGGACAAGGCGAACGCCGCGGCGATCGCCCTCTCGGGCGCGGGCGAGATCCAGGCCCCGGCAGCGGGCGCCCACGGCCGTTCCCGCACCCTGTGGCTCCTGGACACGGCGGCGGCCTCCCAGCTGCCACGGTCGCTGTATCCGCCGGCTACGCCGTGAACGGGTGAGCGGAGCACGGAAAAGGGCGGCGGAGAACCGGGTTCTCCGCCGCCCCTCGTGTGTCCGGCTATTTGACCGACCCCGCCATCACCCCCTGCACGAAGTGCCGCTGGAAGGCGAAGAACACCGCCACCGGGACCACCAGGGAGAGGAACGCGCCGGGGGCCAGGACGTCGATGTTGCTGCCGAACTGGCGGATCTGGGACTGGAGTTCCACGGTCAGCGGCTGGGCGGTGCTGTCGGCGAACAGCAGGGCGACCAGCATGTCGTTCCACACCCAGAGGAACTGGAAGATGGCGAGGCTGGCGATGGCCGGGCGGCCGACGGGCAGGACGAGGCGGATGAAGATGCGCCACTCGCTGCCGCCGTCCATGCGGGCGGCCTCCAGCATCTCCTTCGGGATCTCGGCGAAGTAGTTGCGCAGCAGGAACACCGCGAACGGCAGGCCGTAGGCCACGTGGAAGAGGACCACGCCGGGGATGGTGCCGAACAGGCCGAGCTGGCCGAAGAGTTTGGCGACCGGGAGCAGGCCGATCTGCACGGGGACCACCAGCAGGGCCACCACCAGCAGGAACAGCGGTTCGCGCAGCGGGAAGTCCAGCCAGGCGAAGGCGTATCCGGCGAGTGCCGCGATCACCACGACCAGGACGGTCGCCGGGACCGAGATCAGCACCGTGTTCCAGAAGGCCTGGGTGATGCCCGAGTTGTCCAGCAGTGCCGAGTAGTTGTCGAAGGAGAGCTGGCCGGGGCTGGTGAAGACGGTCCACCAGCCGCCCGTCGCGGTGTCCTCTGCGGACCGCAGCGAGGAGAGGAACAGCCCGGCGAGCGGGGTCATCCAGACCAGGCCGGTCACCACGAGGAAGGCCTGGACGAGCCCGTTGCCCAGTCCGCGCCGGATCGCGTTCATCGCTGACTCCTTCGGAAACGGCGGACGTTGAAGACCATCGCCGGGACGACCAGCAGCAGGAGCAGGACGCCGAGCGCGCTGCCGAGGCCCTGGTTGTTGCCGCCGCCGAACGACACCAGCCACATCTGCGTGGCGAGCACGGTCGCGTCCTCCTGTACCGGGCCGGGCGCGATGATGTAGACGAGGTCGAAGACCTTCATCACGTTGATGACGAGGGTCACGAAGACGACCGTGAGCACGGGGGCGAGCAGCGGGACCGTGATCCGGCGGAAGATCTGCCACTCGTTGGCGCCGTCCATCCGCGCCGCCTCCAGGGCGTCCCGGGGCAGTGTGGACAGGCCCGCGCCGATCAGCACCATCGCGAAGCCGGTCCAGATCCACAGGTACGCCCCGATGATCGCGGGCGTGACGAGCGCCGGGCCGAGCCAGGAGACGCCCTCGTAGGGCGGGGCGAAGTTCGAGGCGGGCAGTCGCACCGTGTAGGAGCCCTCGGAGAGGCCGTCGAAGCGGAACGATCCGTCGGACGCCGTGGTCGTGGAGGCGACCGCCTCGCCGTCGCGCACCGCCTCGACCCGCATCTCGGGCAGTCCGCTCTCGCGCCGGTCGACCCGGCCCTGCTCCCCTCCCCCGCCGGGCGTGAAGTCCAGGTAGACGACGCCGCGCAGCTCGTCGGGGCCGGGGGTGCGGCCGGCCGCGGCGTGGGCGGGTTCTGCGCCGCCGGGCAGGTCCTTCGGCTGGACGCCGACCAGGCCCAGCGTCACCGTGTCCCCCGGCGAGAGCGCCGCGGTCGTGCGGTAGGCGCCGTCCGGCTGCTTCGTCAGGCCCTGGCCGTCGCGGGCCCGGGCGGTCGGGTAGGAGGAGGTGCCGGTGAAGGCGTCGTGGACGGAGACCACGGCGGCGTTGAGCACGCCCTTGTCGGGGTCCTCGTCGTAGGCGAGCCGGAAGATGATGCCGGCGGCGAGGAAGGAGACCGCCATCGGCATGAAGAGCAGCAGTTTGAAGGCGGTGGCCCAGCGGACCTTCTCCACCAGCACGGCGAGGATCAGGCCGAGGCCGGTCAGCAGGGTCGGCGCGACGACGACCCAGATGGCCGTGTTGCGGACGGCCTTGAGGGTGGCGGGGTCGCGGAACATCTCGGCGTAGTTCTCGCCGCCGACGAACCGGGTCCCGGAGGCGTCGAAGAAGCTGCGGCCGACCGAGAACAGCACCGGGTAGACGACGAGGGCGCCCAGCAGGAGCAGCGCGGGGAGGACGAAGAGCAGGGCGATGATCCGGCCCCGGCGCCGCGGGCGCCGACGGACGTCGTCGGTGCTCGCGGCGGCCGGACGGCTCGCCTCTTTCACGAGGGTGGCGGTCATGTCAGCCCCGGTACGCCTTGGCAGCCGCGGCCTCCAGCTGCGCCGCGGTGGCCTTCGGGTCCGACGGGTCGCGCAGGAAGTCCTGGAGGATCTTCCACTCGCCGGTGCCCTTGGTGCCGCCGAAGGCCGCAGGGGCCTGGTCGGACATGTCGAAGCGGACCGAGTCCCCGGCGGCGACGAGGGACTTGGCGGTCGCCCGGGTGACGTCGTCGCCGTAGGAGGCGAGATCGAGGTTCTTGTTCGGGGAGAGGAAGCCGCCGGCCTCGGCCCACACGGCCGCGGCCTCGGGGGTGGCCAGGTACTCCACGAGCGCCATGGCGGCCTTCTGGTTCTTGCCCTCCTTCAGGACGACGGCCGCGTCGCCGCCGCTGACCACGGGTGCCTTGCCGCCGCCGACCGCGGGGAAGGGGAAGAAGTCCGCGTCCTCGCCGATCGCCCTGCCGAACTGGTCCTTGGCGACTCCGGCCACGAAGTCGCCCTCGTAGACCATGCCCGCCTCGGGCTCCGGCCCGAACACCTTCTCCACCGAGCCGGGGAAGTCGGTGTTCAGGGCGCCCTTCTGGCCGCCCGCGATCAGCTGCTTGTCCTTGAAGAGCTTGCCGAGCGTGGTGAGCGCCTCGACGACGGAGGCGTCCGTCCACTTCAGCTCGTGCGCGGCGAGGGCGTCGTACTTCTCGGGCCCGGCCTGGGAGAGGTAGACGTTCTCGAACCAGTCGGTGAGGGTCCAGCCGTCCTGGCCGGCGACCGAGAAGGCGGCGAGTCCGGAGTCGGAGACGGTCCGTCCGGCCTTCAGCATCTCGTCGTACGTCTTCGGCGGCTTCACGCCCGCCTGGGCGAGGGCGTCGGGGCTGTACCAGACGGTCGACTTGTGGGCGGCCTTGAAGTAGAGGCCGTACAGCTCGCCGTCGACGCTGCCGTACTTCTTCCAGACGGGGGCGAAGCCCGCGTCCACGGACTGCTCGGTCTTCTCCGACAGCGGCTTGAGCCAGCCCTGTTCGGCGAACTGCTTCAGGACGCCGACCTGCGGGACCATCACGACGTCGGGGGCGTTGCCGCCCTCGATCTTGCTGCCGACGACGGTGGAGACGTTGTCGCCGGTGGACACGAACTGGGTCTTGGCGCCGGTCTTCTCGGTGAAGGCGTCCAGCACCTTCTGGAAGTTCCGCTGCTCGGTGCCGGACCAGACACCGGCCACGGTGACCGTCTGGCCGCTCAGCGCCTGGTCGCCGCCGCCGGCGCTGACGGGCCCGCCCCCGCAGGCGGTCGCGCCGAGCGCCAGGGCGAGGGCGGTGCAGGTGGTGAGGAGGGTGGTACGTCGTCGCATCATCGTCGATGTCCCTTCGCAGGTTGTCTCAGGAGGAGACGGGGAGGTCGTTGATCCACCAGGCCGCCGTCGAGCCGGGCAGTTCCCCGGCCGGGCAGGCGCCGCTGGACAGCAGCGGGGTGCCGGAGACCGGCGCGGGTACGCAGGCCGTGCCGAAGTTGACCGCGCAGACCAGGTCGTCGCCGCGGACGAAGGTCAGCACGCCGGGCGGGGAGTCCAGCCAGCGCAGGGTGCCCTCGCCGAGCTGGGGCAGGGCGGCGCGCAGCTGGAGGCCGTCGCGGTACAGGTGCCAGAAGGAGCGGGTGTCGGCGAGGGCGCGCTCGGTGGCGTACTCGGCGAAGTAGTCGGGCTGCGGCAGCCACGGCTTGGCGCTCTCGGCGCCGGAGGTGAAGCCGAACGGCGAGGCCTGTCCGGACCACGGCAGGGGCACCCGGCAGCCGTCGCGGATCCGGGCGCGGCTGCCGGTGCGGCGGAAGATCGGGTCGGTGAGGACGTCGTCGGGCAGGTCGACGACCTCGGGCAGGCCCAGTTCCTCGCCCTGGTAGATGTAGGCGGCGCCGGGGAGGGCCAGCATCAGCAGGGCGGCGGCGCGGGCGCGGGCGGCGCCGAGGCCGCTGCCGCCGGGGGCGGGTTCGCCGTAGCGGGTGACGGTGCGGACCTGGTCGTGGTTGTTGAGGACCCAGGTGACGGTCGAGCCGGTGCCGGCGATGTCGTCCATGGCCTCGGAGATGACCTTGCGGAAGGCGTCGGGGTCCCAGGGGGCGCCGAGCAGGTCGAAGAAGAAGGCCTGGTGGAGTTCGTCGGGGCGGACGTACAGGGCGTGCTCGCGGGCGGTGGGCACGGACACCTCGCCGACCAGCAGGCGTTCGCGGCCGTCGCGGGCGGCGTACTCGTCGCACACGGACCGCCAGTGCCGCCACACGTCGTGCACCTCGGGCTGGTTCCAGGCGAGCGGGTTGACCGAGTCGCGGGTGCGGGCGTCGGCCTCGGGGTCGTCGGAGTCGGGCAGCGCCGGGTGCTTGAACAGGCCGGCGGCGACGTCGATGCGGAAGCCGTCGACGCCCCGGTCGAGCCAGAAGCGCAGGATCCGGTCGAACTCGGCGGGTATCGCCGGGTTGCGCCAGTTCCAGTCGGGCTGCTCGGGCGTGAACATGTGCAGGTACCACTGGCCGGGGCGGCCGTCCGCCTCGGTGACCCGGCTCCAGGCCGCCCCGCCGAACATGGCGTGCCAGTTGTTGGGGGGCTCGCTGCCGTGGGGTCCGCGTCCGTCGGCGAAGTGGAAGCGGGCGCGGGCCGCGCTGCCCGGCGGGGAGGCGAGCGCCTCGCGGAACCACGGGTGGGCGCTGGAGCAGTGGTTGGGGACGATGTCGAGCAGCACCTTGATGCCGAGCCGGTGCGCGGCGGCCACCAGCCCGTCGAACTCGGCGAGGTCGCCGAAGAGCGGGTCGACGTCGCAGTAGTCGGCCACGTCGTAGCCGTGGTCGGCCTGCGGGGAGGGGTAGAACGGGCTCAGCCAGATCCCGTCGACCCCGAGCTTCTTCAGGTACGGCAGCCCGGCGCGGACGCCCGCGAGATCGCCGACGCCGTCGCCGGTGCTGTCCAGGAAGCTGCGGACGTAGACCTGGTAGATCACCGCGTCCCGCCACCAGTGGTACTTACTCAACATGCATGCATGTTAGGTAGGCGTGTCAGAGGGGTGTCAACGAAGAGAACGGAAGATACTGGTTGGTTGGGGCGTCAAAGCGGGACCAATCCGGGCATGCTGAAGTCAGTTGAGATGTCGCCGTTACCTAACAAGTAACTAGCGGGCGGAGACGGCCGCCAGCTCCCGCGCGAGCCTGCGCACCGCGGCCTCGGGCGTCTGCCGCCCGGTCAGCGCGTCCTGCACGGCGGCCTGCACCACCAGGCTGACCTGGTCGTAGTGCGGGCTCTTGGGGCGCGGCGCGGCCCTGAGCACGCTCTCGCGCAGGGTCGGCAGGTAGGGGAAGGCCCGCACGAGGGCCGGATCGTCGTAGAGCGCGGCCCGTACGGGCGGCAGCGCGCCACGCGTGAGGACCTGGCGCTGCACGGACTCGCTGGTGAGGTACGCGATCAGGCGCGCGGCCGAGTCCGGATGCCGGGCATGGCTGCTCACGGCCAGGTTGGAACCGCCGAGCACACTGGTCCCCGGCCCGTCCGGACCCGGCAGCGGTACGGCGCCGATCTTCCCGGCGACCTTCGATCCCTCGCCGGAGGCGACGGCGTACGCGTACGGCCAGTTGCGCAGGAAGAGCAGCCGGCCGTCCTGGAAGGCCTGCTTGGACTCCTCCTCCTTGTAGCCCAGCGCCGCCTTCGGGATCCAGCCCTCGCGCACCCCGCGCGCCAGGAACCCGATGCCCTCGCGGGCCGCCGCCGAGTCCACGGTGACCCGCTCGCCCTCGTCACCGAGGATCGTGCCGCCCGCCGAGTAGACGGCCTCGGCCGCGTTGACGGTCAGGCCCTCGTACGGCAGGAACTGTCCGGCGTAGCCGCCGAGCCCGTGCCGGGGGGCGATCGTCTCGGCGTGGCGCTCCAGCTCGGCCCAGGTGCGCGGCGGCGGGACGCCCTCGGCGGCGAGGACGTCCTTGCGGTAGAGGAGCAGCCCGGCGTTGGTGACGTACGGGACGGCGTACAGCCGCCCGTCGTAGGTCGCCGTGTCGACGACCGGCCGCAGGAAGCTCTCCAGCGCGAACCGCTCACGCGGCAGGGGGCGGATCCAGCCCGCCGCGGCGAACTCCGGGGTCCAGTTGACGTCGATGTTGAGGACGTCGAACCGGCCGCCACCACCGGCCCGCAGGTCGGTGGCCATCTGGGCCCGGGTCTCGTCGGCCGAGTCGGGCAGTTCCACGAGGGTGACCCGCTCACCGGGGTGGTTGCGGTTCCAGCCGTCCAGCAGAGGGCCGAGATAGCCGGTGAGATCGCCCGCGGTGGCCAGGGTGAGCGGACCGCGTCCGCCGCCGCTCTGCCCCTCCCGCGCCTGCGCGCCGAACGTGACGTAACCGGTCAGCAGGACCACGAGGACGAGGAGGCCCCTACCCGCGGCACGCGTCCACCGCATAGGTTCCTCCCTGTACACCGGCCACGGGCGCCCTCGCCCGGGTCAGAGGCCATGTATACCTGTTAGGTATGGGCGATACTAGGGCCTGGAACACATTACGCACAGGGTGAGGACAGGAGGACTGCACGAGTGCGCCTGCCCCTCCTGGCACTCCTCGCGCGCGGCCCGGCCCACGGCTATGAGCTGAAGCAGGACCTTGAGCAACTGCTGGGGTCCGCGTACCCTCAGCCGAACGTCGGCCAGATCTACGTCACCCTCGGCCGCCTCGAGAAGCAGGGACTGATCGAGGGCGAGGACGTCGCGCAGTCCAGCCGGCCCAACAAGAAGGTCTACCACCTCACCGACGCCGGGCGGACGGCGCTGCGCGCCTGGTTCGAGGAACCCGAGGACGAGCCCCGGGTGCGGGACGAGTTCTTCATGAAACTGGCCCTCGCCCCGCAGACCGGCATCGCCGACCAGATCGCTCTCATCAACAAGCAGCGGCGCCAGTACCTGAACACCATGCGGCAGCTGTCGAAGCTGGCCGCCGCCGAAGACCGGGACAACCGCATCGCGCATCTGCTGATCGAGGGCGCGATGCTGCACCTCCAGGCCGACCTCGACTGGCTGGAGCGGTGCCAGGAAGAGCTGGAGGAGTCGGTGAAGTCAAAGGAGCTGGAATGAGCGACGGTTCCGCTCCCGTGCTGCGCGCCGAGGCCCTGGTGAAGACGCACCACGGCGAGGGCGCGCCCGCCCGCGCGGTGCGCGGGGTCGGCCTGTCCGTGCGGGGCGGCGAGTTCGTGGCGATCACCGGGCCCTCCGGCGCCGGCAAGTCGACCCTGCTGCACCTGCTCGGCGGGCTCCAGCGGCCGGACAGCGGCAGCATCTGGCTGGACGGCGAGTGCGCGGACGCCTGGAGCGAGGCCCGCTGGGCGGTGGAGCGGCGCAAGCGGATCGGGATCGTCTTCCAGTTCTTCAACCTGGTGTCGAACCTGTCCGTCGCCGACAACGTGGAGCTGCCCGCCCTGCTCGCCGGCGTGCCGCCCAGGCGGGCCCGCGCCGAACGCGAGGACCTGTTGGCCGAGCTGGGCCTCACCGGCAAGGAGCGCAGCATGCCCGGTGAGCTGTCCGGCGGCGAGCAGCAGCGGGTCGCGCTCGCCCGCGCCCTGGTCAACCACCCGCCGCTGCTGCTCGCCGACGAACCCGCCGGCAGCCTCGACAGCAAGGGCACCCGCGAGGTGATGCGGCTGCTGTCCCGCTTCCACCAGCGCGGCCAGACGATCCTGCTGGTGACGCACGACGCCCGGCTGGCCAGTGCCGCGGACCGGGTGATCAGCTTCTTCGACGGACGGATCGCCGACGACGCGGAACTGGACGGCGGTTCCTCGCCCCGCCGGTCCGGGATATCCGGTGTGCTGGAGCTGAAGGACTGAGATGCCGGTGCACGACCGCCGCCCGGCACCCGGGCCGAGGGGCTTCAGGCCCGTGCGAGCCACCCTGCGCTGGGCGCACTCCGATCTGCGCACCCACCGCGGCGAGGCGGTGTTCCTCGTCCTCGCCACCGCCGGCGTCGTCGCCTCCCTGCTGCTGGCCACGGCCCTGTTCGGATACGCCACCAACCCCTGGCAGCGGGTCTTCGCCCAGGCGCGCGGCGCCCACGTGTGGCTGCACACCGACGAGTCGGCCGACCTGCGCGGACTGGCCCGGCTGGACGGCGTCGAGTCCGTCGCCGGGCCCTACCCCACCGCCTCCGCCACCGTCGCCGCGCGCGGCAGCCGCGCCTCCGTCGAACTGCGCGCCGGCTCCGCCGAGGTGCCGTCCGTGGGCCGCCCGCTGCTCGTCTCCGGTCGCTGGCTCGACCCGGCCGTCCCCGACGGCGTGGTCCTGGAGAGCCGGCTCGCCCGCGCGCTGCTCGCCGAGCCGGGCGACACCCTGACCCTGCCCGGCACCGCCCGCAGGCTGACCGTGGTGGGCGTCGCCGACAGCGCCGAGCCGCGCTACCGCCCGGGTGAGCAGCCGGGCCTGGTCTGGGCGCTGCCGTCCGCGGTACCCACCCCGGACGCCCAGGCCGTCGGGCTGCGGCTGACGGATCCCGGGGACACCGGGTACGCCGTCCAGCGCGCCGTGACGGTGCTGGGCGCGGGGGCGATCGGCGAGGTGTCCACCTGGCAGCAGGCCCGCGCCGAGGCACAGGGCGGCAACCGGCTCCTCGGGCAGGTGCTGGGGCTGTTCGGGCTCGGCGCGCTGATCGCCGCCGGGTTCGCCGTGCACGGGGCGATCAGCACCCGGATCCGCGGCCATCTGCGGGACATCTCCGTGCTGAAGGCGATCGGCTTCACCCCCGGCCAGGTGGTCCGGATCTTCCTCCTCCAGCATCTGGCGTACGCCGTGCTGGGCGCCGTGGCCGCCGCCGCGCTCACCGAGGCGCTGGGCAGCCGGATACCGGGGCGGCTCGGGGACGCGGTCGGGGTGTGGCAGGGGCTGCCCGGTCACACGGCGGCGCTCGTCGCGGTACCGGTGGCCGCCGTGCTGTTCATCGGCGCGACCACCGGACTCGCCGCGTGGCGGGCGGGCCGGGTGCCGCCGGTGCCGGTGCCGCTGCCCGCCACGCCGCTGGGCGGGCGGGCAGCGGGAGCACCGGGCCGGGGGCCGGGCCCGCGGACCGCCGTCTCCCCGGCCGCCGCGCCGGAGGACCGGCGACCGGGCGCGGCGCGCCGGTTCCTCGGGGCGGTCC
>NZ_MUND01000312.1 GCF_002154375.1 Streptomyces glaucescens
GGCGGGAGGGTGGCGGTGTCCTCGTACTCGCGGCGCAGCTGGGCGAGGGAGGCCTCCAGCGCGGCGAGCCGCGGCGGGCCGGGGCGGAGCAGGGGCGGCAGGTCGTAGCGGTAGAGACCGGTGGCCTCGACGGTGGCGCGGGGCAGGAAACCGGGCTGCATGGTGAGCACGGTTCCGCGGTACTCGCTCGTGGTCGTGAAACGGTGCACTTGTCCTGGGCGGATCCACAGCACGTCGCCGGCCGTCGCCTCGTACTCGGTGAAGTCGACCATGTGGCGTACGGGGCCGGCGGCGAAGACCATCACGACGTGGAAGTCGATGCGGTGGACACGGCCGAGCGGGGCCTCGGAGTGCCAGGTGTGGCCGGCGCCCATCGGGCCGACCTGCATACCGACGCCGCTGATGCTGCGGTCGGCGGGGAAGGCGAAGGTCCTGATGCCGCCGTCGTCGCCCTCGGGATTCGTTCTGTCCACCATGTCCGTCTCGTGCCGTCTCGGTCCCGCACGCTGCCGTCCGGGTGTCCCACTTTCACCACAGGCTGACACACCCAGACCTTCACTCGAAAAAGTCAGACTTTTAGAGTCGAACGCGGCTGACCAGGAAAGACATCGATTTCAATGACTTTTTGAAGGGGACTGCGATCAGATGAGCACGCAGACAACCGACGGCTTCGAGTGGACCGACCTCGACCGGCGTGCCGTCGACACCGCGCGCCTGCTGGCGGCGGACGCCGTGCAGAAGGTCGGGAACGGTCACCCGGGCACGGCGATGAGCCTGGCCCCCGCCGCGTACACGATCTTTCAGAAGGTGATGCGGCACGACCCCGCGGACCCCGAGTGGGCGGGCCGTGACCGGTTCGTCCTCTCCCCCGGGCACACCTCGCTGACCCTCTACACCCAGCTCCACCTCGCCGGGTACGAGCTGGGCCTGGACGACCTCAAGGCGTTCCGCACCCACGGCTCCAAGACGCCCGGCCACCCCGAGTACGGGCACACCGCCGGAGTGGAGACGACCACCGGCCCACTGGGCCAGGGTGTCGCCAACGCCGTCGGCATGGCCATGGCGGCCCGCTACGAGCGCGGCCTGTTCGACCCGGACGCGCCGGCCGGCGACTCCCCCTTCGACCACACCGTCTGGGCGATCGTCTCCGACGGCGACCTCCAGGAGGGCGTCTCCGCCGAGGCCTCCTCGCTCGCCGGCCACCAGAAGCTCGGCAACCTGGTCTTCCTCTACGACGACAACCACATCTCCATCGAGGGCGACACCGCGACCGCGTTCTCCGAGGACGTGCTGAAGCGGTACGAGGCGTACGGCTGGCACACCCAGCGGATCGAGCCCGCCGAGAACGGCGACGTGGACGTCCACGCCCTGTACGCGGCACTGACGGCCGCCCGGGCCGAGACCGAGCGGCCCTCGATCATCGCCATGCGCACGATCATCGCCTGGCCCGCGCCGAACGCGCGGAACACCGAGGCGTCGCACGGCTCGGCGCTCGGCGAGGAGGAGATCGCCGCCACCAAGCGGATCCTCGGCTTCGACCCGGAGCGCACCTTCGAGGTCGCCGACGAGGTCCTGGCCCACACCCGCCGGGCGCTCGACCGGGGCGCCGAGGCGCACACCGCCTGGGACAAGCGGATCGCCGCCTGGCGCACGGCCCAGCCGGAGCGCGCGGCCGAGTTCGACCGGATCAGCAAGGGCGAGCTGCCCGCGGGCTGGGAGGAGAAGCTGCCGGTCTTCGAGCCGGGCAAGGCGCTCGCCACCCGTGCCGCGTCCGGCAAGGTCCTTCAGGCCCTCGGCGGGGTCATCCCCGAGCTGTGGGGCGGTTCCGCCGACCTGGCCGGCTCCAACAACACCACGATCGACAAGTCCAGCTCGTTCCTCCCGGCGGGCAACCCGCTGCCGGAGGCGGACCCGTACGGCCGGACCGTCCACTTCGGCATCCGCGAGTTCTCGATGGCCGCGGAGATGAACGGCATCGCCCTGCACGGCAACACACGCGTCTACGGCGGCACCTTCCTGGTGTTCTCCGACTACATGCGCAACGCCGTGCGCATGTCCGCGCTGATGCAGCTGCCGGTGACGTACGTGTGGACGCACGACTCCATCGGGCTCGGCGAGGACGGCCCGACCCACCAGCCGGTCGAGCACCTGGCCGCGCTGCGCGCCATCCCGGGCCTGAACGTGGTCCGCCCGGCCGACGCCAACGAGACCGCCGTCGCCTGGCGCGAGATCCTGCGCCGCCACGCCACCCGGCCGGCCCCGCACGGCCTCGTCCTCACCCGTCAGGGCGTACCGACGTACGCGCCGAACGAGGACGCGGCCAAGGGCGGCTACGTGCTGCGCGAGGCGTCCACGGGCACGCCGGACGTGCTCCTCGTCGCCACCGGCTCAGAGGTGCAGCTGGCCGTCGCCGCCGCCGAGTCGCTGGAGGCGGAGGGGGTCGGCGCCCGGGTGGTGTCGATGCCGTCCGTGGAGTGGTTCGAGGAGCAGCCGCGCGCGTACCGCGAGAGCGTCCTTCCGCCGTCCGTGAAGGCGCGTGTCGCTGTCGAGGCGGGGGTGGGTCTGACGTGGTACCGGTTCGTAGGTGACGCAGGACGCATTGTCTCCCTCAAACACTTCGGTGCCTCCGCCGACGCGAAGACCCTGTTCGCCGCATATGGCTTCACCGCCGACAACGTCGCCGCAGCCGCCCGGGAATCCCTGGCCGCCGCGCGCGGTTGATCCGACCGCCAGAAAGAAGATGATCTCAGTGACCGAAGCAACCGCGAACGCGGGAGCCCTCAAGCGCCTGTCCGACCAGGGCGTGTCGATCTGGCTGGACGACCTGTCCCGCGGTCGGATCACGTCCGGCAACCTCGCCGAACTCGTCGCGTCCAGCCATGTGGTGGGCGTGACCACCAACCCGTCCATCTTCCAGGCCGCCATCGGCTCCGGCGCCGGGTACGAGGAGCAGCTGGCCGACCTCGCCGTGCGGGGGGTGACGGTCGACGAGGCCGTCCGGATGATGACGACCGCCGACGTACGGGCCGCCGCCGATGTCCTGCGTCCTGTGCACGAGGCCACCGGCGGCCGCGACGGCCGGGTCTCCATCGAGGTGGACCCCCGCCTCGCCCACGACACGGCGGCCACGATCGCCGAGGCCAAGCAGCTCGCCTGGCTGGTCGACCGCCCCAACGTCATGATCAAGATCCCGGCGACCGAGGCGGGCCTGCCCGCCATCACCGAGGTCGTCGCCCGGGGCATCAGCGTCAACGTCACGCTGATCTTCTCCCTGGAGCGCTACCGCGCGGTCATGGACGCCTACCTCGCCGGCCTGGAGCGGGCGCAGGCCGCGGGCCTGGACCTGAGCACCATCCACTCGGTCGCCTCCTTCTTCGTCTCCCGCGTCGACAGCGAGATCGACAAGCGGCTGACCCTCCTCGGCACCGACGAGGCCCTCGCCCTCAAGGGCCGGGCGGCGCTCGCCAACGCGCGGCTCGCCTACGAGGCGTACGAGGACGTCTTCGGCGGCGACCGCTGGCTGGCCCTGGCCGGGTCCAGGGCCAACAAGCAGCGCCCGCTGTGGGCGTCGACCGGGGTGAAGGACCCGGCGTACAAGGACACCCTGTACGTGGACGAGCTGGTCGCCCCGGGCACGGTCAACACGATGCCCGAGGCCACCCTGAACGCCGTGCGCGACCACGGCCAGATCACCGGCGACACCGTCAGCGGCGGTTACGCCCAGGCCCGCGCCGACCTGGCCGCCGTCGAGCGGCTGGGCATCTCCTACGACGAGGTCGTCCGGCAGCTGGAGGACGAGGGTGTCGCCAAGTTCGAGACCGCCTGGCAGGACCTGCTGGACGCGGTGACGAAGTCCCTGCTGAGCAAGGGAGTTGACGCGTAAATGAGCGAGACCCCGCTCGACGAGAAGACCGCCCCCGCCACCGGGGAGGAGACCGCCCCCGCGGCCGGGCAGCGCAGCGCCCCGGCCGGGGAGCGGACCGCCCCGGCGACCGGCTGGGCCAACCCGCTGCGCGATGTGCGCGACCGCCGGCTGCCGCGGATCGCGGGCCCGTCCGGGCTCGTCATCTTCGGTGTCACCGGCGACCTGTCCCGCAAGAAGCTGATGCCGGCCGTCTACGACCTGGCCAACCGCGGCCTGCTGCCGCCGGGCTTCTCCCTCGTCGGGTTCGCCCGCCGGGACTGGGAGAACCAGGACTTCGCCGAGGTCGTGCACAACGCCGTCAAGGAGCACGCCCGCACCCCCTTCCGCGAAGAGGTCTGGCAGCAGCTCGCCGAGGGCATGCGGTTCATCCCCGGCGACTTCGACGACGACGAGGCGTTCAAGCAGCTGCGCGCGGCGGTGGAGGAGCTGGACACCTCGCGCGGCACCAGCGGCAACTACGCCTACTACCTCTCCGTGCCGCCGAAGTTCTTCCCGAAGGTCGTGCAGCAGCTGAAGAAGCACGGTCTCGCGGACGCGCCCGAGGGCTCCTGGCGGCGTGCGGTCATCGAGAAGCCGTTCGGCCACGACCTGGCGAGCGCCTGCGAGCTGAACGCGATCGTGCACGACGTGTTCGAACCGGATCAGGTCTTCCGGATCGACCACTACCTGGGCAAGGAGACCGTCCAGAACATCCTGGCGCTGCGCTTCGCCAACCAGATGTTCGAACCGATCTGGAACCGGTCGTACGTCGACCACGTGCAGATCACGATGGCCGAGGACATCGGCATCGGCGGGCGGGCCGGGTACTACGACGGCATCGGCTCGGCCCGGGACGTCATCCAGAACCACCTGCTGCAGCTGATGGCGCTCACCGCCATGGAGGAGCCGGCCGCCTTCGACGCCGAGTCGCTGCTCGCCGAGAAGCTGAAGGTGCTGAAGGCGGTGCGGCTGCCCGAGGACCTGGGCCGGCACACCGTGCGCGGGCAGTACGCCGACGGCTGGCAGGGCGGCGCGCAGGTGCGCGGCTACCTCCAGGAGGACGGCATCGACCCGGCCTCCACCACCGACACCTACGCGGCGATCAAGCTGGGTGTGGACAACCGCCGCTGGGCGGGCGTGCCGTTCTACCTGCGCACCGGCAAGCGGCTGGGCCGCCGGGTCACCGAGATCGCGGTGGTCTTCCAGCGGGCCCCGCACTCCCCGTTCGACTCCACGGCGACGGAGGAACTCGGCCAGAACGCGATCGTCATCCGGGTCCAGCCGGACGAGGGCATGACCGTCCGGTTCGGCTCGAAGGTGCCGGGCACCTCGATGGAGATCCGGGACGTGACGATGGACTTCGCCTACGGCGAGTCCTTCACCGAGTCCAGCCCGGAGGCGTACGAGCGGCTGATCCTGGACGTGCTGCTCGGCGACGCGAACCTGTTCCCCCGTCACCAGGAAGTGGAAGAGTCCTGGAAGATCCTCGACCCGATCGAGGAGTACTGGGCCACGCACGGCAGGCCCGCCCAGTACGCGTCGGGCAGCTGGGGACCGAAGGAAGCCGACGAGATGCTCGCACGAGACGGACGGAGCTGGCGCAGGCCATGAAGATCGACCTGACCGACACCACGGCAAGCAAGATCAACAAGGCGCTGGTGCAGGGCCGCCGGGCCATCGGCACCCCGGCCGTGGGCATGGTCCTGACGATGGTGATCGTCACCGACGAGGAGAACGCCTACGACGCCATCAAGGCGGCCGAGCAGGCCTCGCACGAGCACCCCTCGCGCACCCTGGTCGTGATCAAGCGGCACGCCCGCACCCCGCGCGAGCGCACCCAGTCCCGGCTGGACGCCGAGGTCCGGGTCGGCTCCGAGGCCGGCACCGGCGAGACCGTCGTCCTGCGCACCTACGGCGAGGTGTCCGACCACGCCGACTCGGTGGTGCTGCCGCTGCTGCTGCCGGACGCCCCGGTCGTCGTGTGGTGGCCGGTGGACGCCCCGGACGTGCCCGCCAAGGACCCGCTGGGCGCGCTGGCGCAGCGCAGGATCACCGACATGTACGCCGTCGAGTCGCCGCTTCGGGTCCTGGACAGCCGGGCCCGCTCCTACGCCCCCGGCGACACCGACCTGGCCTGGACCCGGCTCACCCCGTGGCGGTCGATGCTGGCCGCCGCCCTGGACCAGGCCCGGCTGACGATCACCTCGGCGGCCGTGGAGAGCGAGGCCGACAACCCCAGCGCCGAGCTGCTCGCCCGCTGGCTGGAGGCCCGGCTGGACGTCCGGGTCGAGCGGGTGGAGACCGCCGGACCGGTCGTCACCGGCGTCCGGCTCGGCACCGAGAAGGGCGAGATCGTCATCGACCGGCCCGAGGGCCCGCTCGCCACGCTGACCCTGCCCGGCCAGCCCCCGCGCACCCTCGCCCTGAAGGTGCGCCCCACTTCCGAACTCATCGCCGAGGAGCTGCGGCGCCTCGACGCCGACGAGATGTACGCCGTCGCCCTGCGCGGCAAGGACACCGAGGAGAACGCCTGAGATGTCCGACTCCCCCTGGCTCACCCGCCGTCCTCAGTGGACGGCCCTGGAGGACCACCGCGCCGAATGGCGGGCGCATCTGCGTGAGCTGTTCGCCGCCGACCCGGGCCGCGCGGAGCGGTACGTGGTGCGCGTCGGTGATCTCCGCATCGACTACTCCAAGCACCTGATCACCGACGAGACGCTGGAGCTGCTGCGCGAACTGGCCGCCGCCACCGACGTTTTCGGGCTGCGGGACGCCATGTTCCGCGGCGAGAAGATCAATACGACCGAGCAACGGGCCGTGCTGCACACCGCGCTGCGGGCCCCGCGCGAGGCGGTGGTCGAGGTCGACGGCGAGAACGTGGTGCCCGGTGTGCACGCGGTCCTCGACCGGATGAGCGCCTTCGCCGACCGGGTCCGCTCCGGCGAGTGGACCGGCCACACCGGCAAGCGCATTCGCAACGTCGTCAACATCGGCATCGGCGGCTCCGACCTCGGCCCGGCGATGGCGTACGAGGCGCTGCGGCCGTACGCGGCACGGGAGCTGACGGTCCGCTTCGTCTCCAACGTGGACGGCGCCGACCTGCACGAGGCCGTCCGCGACCTGGACCCGGCCGAGACGCTGTTCGTCGTCGCGTCGAAGACCTTCACCACCATCGAGACGGTCACCAACGCCACCTCGGCCCGCAACTGGCTCCTCAACGGCCCGGCCGGGCTCGGCGACGAGAAGGCGGTCGCCAGGCACTTCGTCGCGCTGTCGACGAACGCCGAGAAGGTGGCGGACTTCGGCATCGACACGGCCAACATGTTCGAGTTCTGGGACTGGGTCGGCGGCCGCTACTCGTTCGACTCGGCGATCGGCCTCTCGCTGATGATCGCCATCGGACCGGCGAACTTCCGGGACCTCCTGGACGGCTTCCACATGGTCGACGAGCACTTCCGCACCGCGCCCGCCGAGGCCAACGCACCGCTGCTGCTGGGCCTGCTGGGCATCTGGTACAACAACTTCCACGACGCCCAGTCGCACGCGGTGCTGCCGTACAGCCACTACCTGTCCAAGTTCACCGCCTACCTCCAGCAGCTCGACATGGAGTCCAACGGCAAGTACGTGGGCCGGGACGGGCAGGAGGTCGACTGGCAGACCGGACCGGTGGTGTGGGGCACCCCGGGCACCAACGGGCAGCACGCCTACTACCAGCTCATCCACCAGGGCACCAAGCTCATCCCGGCCGACCTGATCGGCTTCGCCCGCCCCGCCGCCGAGCTGAGCGACGACCTCAAGGCGCAGCACGACCTGCTGATGGCCAACCTGTTCGCGCAGGGGCAGGCGCTCGCCTTCGGCAAGACCGCCGACGAGGTCCGCGCGGAGGGCGTCGCCGAGGAGCAGGTGCCGCACCGCACCTTCAAGGGCAACCACCCCACGACCACGATCCTCGCCCGCGAGCTGACCCCGTCGGTGCTCGGCCAGCTCATCGCGCTGTACGAGCACAAGGTGTTCGTGCAGGGCGCCGTCTGGAACATCGACTCCTTCGACCAGTGGGGTGTCGAGCTGGGCAAGGTCCTCGCCAAGCGCGTCGAGCCCGCGCTCACCGATGGCGCCGACGTCCCCGGCCTCGACCCGTCCACCGCCGCTCTCGTCGCGGCGTACCGCGACCTCAAGGAAGAGAAGTAATCATCATGCAACTCGGACTCATCGGCCTCGGCAAGATGGGCGGCAACATGCGCGAGCGGATCCGCCGCGCGGGCCACACCGTCGTCGGCTACGACCGCAACCCCGACCTCTCCGACGTGGGCGGCCTCGCCGAACTCGTCGAACGGCTCGACGCCCCCCGCACCGTGTGGGTGATGGTCCCGGCCGGCGCGCCCACCCAGTCCGTCATCGACGAGCTGGCGGACCTGCTGGAGCCCGGCGACACCGTCGTCGACGGCGGCAACTCCCGCTGGAGCGACGACGAGAAGCACGCCGCCGAGCTGGGCGCCAAGGGCATCGGTTTCGTCGACGCCGGGGTCTCCGGCGGGGTGTGGGGCCTGGAGAACGGCTACGCGCTGATGGTCGGCGGCGACAAGGAGCACGTCGACCGGGTCCAGCCGATCTTCGACGCGCTCAAGCCGGAGGGGCCGTACGGCTACGTCCACGCCGGCAAGGTCGGCGCGGGCCACTTCGCGAAGATGGTCCACAACGGCATCGAGTACGCCATGATGCAGGCCTACGCCGAGGGCTGGGAGCTGCTGGAGAAGGTCGACTCGGTGACCGACGTCCGCGAGGTGTTCCGCTCCTGGCAGGAGGGCACGGTCATCCGTTCCTGGCTGCTGGACCTGGCGGTCAACGCCCTCGACGAGGACGAGCACCTGGAGAAGCTGCGCGGCTACGCGGAGGACTCCGGCGAGGGCCGCTGGACGGTGGAGGCGGCGATCGACAACGCCGTGCCGCTGCCCGCGATCACCGCCTCGCTCTTCGCCCGGTTCGCGTCCCGCCAGGACGACTCCCCGCAGATGAAGATGATCGCGGCGCTGCGCAACCAGTTCGGCGGGCACGCCGTCGAGTCGGCGAAGAAGTAGGCGGGCCGTGGGGGATCTGTTCCTGGTCCGCCATGGGGAGACGGAGTGGAGCCGGTCGGGACAGCACACCAGCTTCACCGACCTGCCCCTGACGGGGCACGGTGAGGCGCAGGCCAAGTCCCTGGCTCCGCTCCTGTCCGGCCGGACCTTCGCACGGGTGCTGACCAGTCCGCTGGGCCGCGCCGTCCGCACCGCCGAACTGGCGGGCCTGACCGGGGCGATACCCGACCCGGACCTGCGGGAGTGGGATTACGGCGGCTACGAGGGCGTCACCACCCTCGAGATCCACCGCACCCGCCCGGACTGGGACCTGTGGACCGACGGCGTCCCGCCCGGCCCCGAGGGCCACCCGGGCGAGTCGCCGGCCGAGGTCGGGGCCCGCGCCGACCGGGTGCTGGCGAGGATCGCTCCCGCGTCGGCCGACGGTGACGTGGTCCTGGTCGCCCACGCGCACTTCCTGCGTGTCCTGACGGCCCGCCGCCTCGGTCTGCCGCCCGCCGAGGGGCGGCTGTTCCAGCTCGCCACCGGCACGGTGAGCCGGCTGTCCACGGAGCACGGCCGACCGGTGATCGCCGAGTGGAACATGCGCCCGGACACCATGAGTTGACACGGCCTCAGGGGCCCGCCAGAGTCGCGACCGATGGAGATCAACGATCTGACACCGGCTGAGCTGCGCGTCTGGCGGGCCTTCGCCCGCGGGGAGCGGGTCGACTTCCGCACCGGCGAGGACGAGGACGCCGCGGAGGGGGCGTCCTGGGGGCCCGACCGCACCGTCCGCGCCTCGGTCGTGAAGGCGCTGCTGCTGCGCGCGCCGCAGCAGGACGGCGAGATCGCGGCCCTCAGGGTCTCCGGTGCCCGGATCACCGGCACGCTGGACCTCACCCACGCCCTCCTCGACTCCCATCCGGTCCGCCTCAGCCACTGTCACTTCGCCGAGCGGCCCGAGCTGTACGGCATCCAGCTGCGCCGGCTCAGCCTGCACGGCTCCGTCCTTCCCGGGCTCGGCCTGGGCAGCGCCCGCATCGACGGCACCTTGCGGCTGAGCGGCTGCCGCATCTTGGGACAGGTGCAGCTCGCGGGCACCCAGATATCCGGCGCGCTGTTCCTGGAGGACGCCGAGCTGACCGCGCCGGACGGCGCGGGGC
>NZ_MUND01000313.1 GCF_002154375.1 Streptomyces glaucescens
GAGGGCCACCGCCTGATCCCGCCGCTCAGGGCTCGGCCAGTCCCCGCAGCAGCAGCACCCCCACCGCGGGCAGGACGACGAGCGGCGCCAGGGCGAATTGCAGCGAGGCTGCGTCGGCGAGCGCGCCCAGCCCCGGCGCCGCCAGCCCCCCGACGCTCACGGTCAGCCCCAGCGTGACCCCGCCCGCGGTGCCCACGCGTCCCGGCAGATAGTCCTGGCCCAGCGTGATGTGCAGCGCGAACGGCACATACAGCCCGGCCGAGGCCAGCGCGACGAACCCGTACACCGCCGGGCCGGGCACCACCACCACCCCCGCCACGGCGAGCACGGTCAGCGCGTACGAGCGCCGCACCACCGTCAGCCGCCCGTACCGCTCGGCCAGCCGCGCCCCCACCACGGTGCCCACCGCGCCCCCGGCGTACAGCACGAACAGCGCCGCCGTGCCCGCGGCCTCCCCGCCGCCGGTGCGCTCGCGGACGTACAGCGCCACGAAGGTGCTCAGCCCGAGGAACACGATCGAGCGGCACACCACCGCGCCCGACAGCCGCAGGAACGACGGCCAGTCGTCGCGCCCGCAGTCCACGCGCGCCCCGGCGGCCTGCGCCGCCCGGGGACCCACGGCCCGGACCGCTGCCGCACACAGCGCCGCTCCCACCAGCGCGGGCACCGCCAGCAGGGGAGAGGCGCCCAGACCGCCGCCGGCCACGACCGCCCACACCAGCAGCGGAGCGAGCGCGAAACCCACATTGCCGCCGAGGGAGAACCAGCCCATGGCCGTATGGCTGCCGCCCGCCGCGAGCCGCGCCACGCGGGCCGCCTCCGGGTGGTACGCGGCGACACCCACCCCGGACAGCGCGACCGCCGCCAGGGTGAGGGCGTAGGAGCCGCCGAGCCCGCACAGGGCCACCCCGGCACCGCCCGCCAGCGCGGCGAGCGGCAACAGCCACGGCAGCTCCCGCCGGTCGGTGAGAGCCCCGAACAGCGGCTGCACCACCGAGGAGAGCAGGGAGGCGGCCAGTACGACGCCCGAGGCGGCGGCATAGGTGTAGGCGCGCTCGGCGACGAAGTACGGCACCAGCGCGGCGACGGCGCCCTGGTACACGTCGACGCAGGCATGGCCCAGGGACATCAGCGTGATCGGGCGGGCACGCGGACGGAAACGGAAACGGGAACGGGACGCGGACGGCGGTTCGGTCTTCTGTTCGGTCACGGACCGATCGTCACGCCCCGGCCCGCTGTCCCGCTTTCGATAAACTGCCCGATCATGCCGGATGTCCGCCACACGCCGAAGGCGCCCACCCGCGCCCAGCACCTGGCCGCGGGCGACCGCATCGACGCACACCGGCACGATGAGCACCAGATCGTCTACGCGGGCTCCGGCGTGCTCGCCGTCACCACCGACGCGGGCACCTGGTTCGCCCCCGGCACCCGCGCCATCTGGGTCCCCGCCGGCACCGTCCACGCCCACCGCGCCCACGGCCGCCTGCAACTGCACCTGGTCGGGCTGCCCGCCCACGACAACCCCCTCGGCCTGGACACCCCCACGGTCCTCGCCGTCGGCCCGCTGCTGCGCGAACTGATCCGCGCCTACACCCGCGACCCCGAGGACACCGGACCGCAGCGCCGCCGGCTGCTCGCCGTCCTGCGCGACCAGCTGCGCGCCTCCCCGCAGCAGCCGCTGGTCCTGCCCACCCCCGCCGACCCGCGCCTGGCCGCCGTCTGCGCCCTCGTGCACGCCGACCCCGCCGAGCCCCGCACCCTCGCCCAGCTCGGCGCCGCGACCGGCACCGGCGAACGCACCCTCAGCCGGCTGTTCCGCAGCGAGTTCGGCATGACCTTCCCCCAGTGGCGCACCCAGTCCCGGCTCTACCACGC
>NZ_MUND01000314.1 GCF_002154375.1 Streptomyces glaucescens
CTGCGGATGCCACGACATCCGCCACGGGCCCGGCCGCAGGATCGTCCGCGTCCCCGTCGGCTTCGGCACCGGACTCCTCGTCGGACGCCTCTGACTCGTCTGCGTCGGGGGCCGGTGACGGTACGTCCGGGGACTCACCGTCCTCCTCGGCGTCACCCAAGGAGCCCGTCGCCACCCCGTACCCGTTGGTGTGGCTGGACGCGGAGACTTCGGTGAAACTGGAGGCCCCGGACGCTCGACTGACGGACGGCGAGGGGGACATCCGCTTCGGCTGCAGGATGGCCGGCTGCGAACTGCGGAGCGAGACCGCCGTGTTCCTCCAGGTGTACGGCAATCCCGGCGACGGCACCCTCGACACGTGCCGTCTCATGCTCGCGCGCGTGAAGACCCACACCCTTCCGCTGGCCGCGGCGGCAAACGGCACCGAGATCTGCATCAAGGACTCCGCGGGAAACATCGGACTGCTGGTGATCCGGACGAAGTCGACCGCGATCCCGGACCTCGCCTTCCTCAAGGGCGAGCTGACGGTCTGGCGCGACGCCGCCTGATTCACTCGTTCCGGCCGGCGGCCCGAACGGCCGCTCACCGATCCCGTGCGGGCCGGCCGCTGCCGTCGGCGAGCGGAAGCCCTCACGGCGCTGGCCGGTCGGGAGTCCGCGCGCTCGTCGTCCGGTCGACAGGGGGACCAGCGCCCGTCTCAGGGAGGGATGGCGAGGTCATCCCCGGAGTCGGTGACGCTCATTCGGCTCGGATATTGTCCAGGTACACGACGCCCTTGGCTGGAGCGCCGCTGCCCTGGCCGAGGTAGATGTTGAACGTCGCCACCTTGGCGAGGTGGGCCGCGTCGAGCACCTCCCCGGCGTGCGCGGTGTCCCAGGGGGCGGGCTTGAACTCGCTGAACGGCGCGCGGATCTCCCGCCCGACGGTGTCGGACAGCGGAATGCCGTACTCGAAGTAGGCGCCCTCGGACACGATCTGGAGCGTCGCGCCGTTCGCCGAACCGTCACCCTGCAGCCACAGCACCAGCGACGAGAAGGCGGACCAGTCCGCGTCGACCGACTTGCCGATGCCGGTGTACCCGGCGTTGCTGAAGTCGTACGAGTAGGCCAGCCCGTACGAGCCCGAGGCCTTGTGGTCGGCCGACAGGGTCGTGGTGTTGGCGTTGATGTGGCTGTAGGCCTCGCTGAGGGTGGCGTCGTCCCCGGCGTACCCCTCGAAGTCGTCGATCCATCCGGTGGGCAGGGGGGCCACCTCGCCGAGCAGGACCAGGGCCGAGTCCGTGAGGGTCTTGCCGTTCACCAGGGCGTCCACCGAGAGGGACACCGACCGGTTGTCCAGCCAGGCCGGGTCGATCGGCCAGTCACCGGAGTAGAAGCCGTCGGCGTCGAGGCGGAGCCGTCGGGCGCGTCCGCCGTTCACCGAGTAGGTGACCCGGCTCGCCGTCGCATGCGTGACCCGCACCCGGACGGTGCTCTCGGGGCTGTTCAGGCGCTGCCGGTCCGTGGGGGTCACAAGGTGCATGAACGGGGCGTTGCGGACGGCGGTGGTGCGCGCGGCGTACACACCCCGCAGGTCACCGGCGAACACGGTGTAGGGGTCCTGGGCGTAACGGACGAAGTCCGCGTGCAAGGCGTGGCCCGGGGTCGGCACGTAGGACCGGGTGCTGCCCCCGAAGTTGGCCCAGGTCTGCATGTAGGTCATCCGGCGGGCCAGCGGGTCCGCCTTGATGGCGCCCAGCAGCTTCGTGAACCACTGCGGGTTGCGGCCCTCTTCGCCGCTCTCACCGAACTCGGTGTAGGCCGGGACCTTGCCCTTCTCCTCGGCCAGGCGGGCCACCATCGCCAGGTCCTTCACCAGGCCCTGGAGCCAGGCGTCCGATCCGGCGGAGTTGTCGTAGGCGTCGTAGCCGAGGACGTCGACGTAGCCGTCGCCCGGGTAGGTCTTGAGGTAGCCCGTCGGGTCGCCGCCGAAGCTGGAGTTGGGCGAGTACGAGTAGAGCAGGTTGCGGACACCCTTGGTGTCCCTCAGGTACTCGACCGTGTAGCGGAAGATCTCGATGTACTCCGCCGAGGTCGTGTGGCCGGCGCCCCACCAGAACCAGCCGCCGTTGTTCTCGTGGAAGGGCCGGAAGATGACCGGGATCAGCGTGCCGTCCGGCCGCCGTGCGCCCTTGACCGCCTTCGCGATGCGGTCGAGGAAGGCGTTGAACTGCGCGTGCTTCGTTCCTCCGGGGAGGATCTGGCTGACGACACGGCCCGATGTGTCGTAGAAGTTCTTGCCCGTGACGAAGTTCGGCATGTGCGCACTGAGGGTGTTGATCCCACCGCAGGCGTCCGCCTGCCGGATGCACCGGCTGAGCGCGGCGATGTTCTCGGCCTCGGCAGCGTCCCGCCTGCCGGGGCGCTCGTCACCGTCGAGTATCAGGGTGTCCCAGCCGAACAGCGCGGGGTGGTCGCCCACCGCAGCCTTGGTGTCGGACGCCTTGCCGTCCTGCGTGGTGAAAGTGAAGCCGTAGGACAGGGCGTGCTGGTGACCGAAGAGGATGCCCTTGCCCTGCTGTCGCATCAGGTACGCGAACAGCGCGCGCGTGGCAGACGTCGCCTTGTCGTCGACGATCCGGACGGGCATCGGCGCGTCGGCCGGTGTCGTGGTCGGGGTCGCCGCCGAGGCCATGGGTATCCCCGAACCCGCCGCGGCCACGGCGGCCGTGGCACCGATGAGGACGAACGAACGGCGGTTCACGGCAGGGTTGGGCATGGCTGTCTCCTTGGACGTGGCCGGTTCTCGCGATGAGGGAGGTTCACCACAGGCCCGGACCGGAACGCGCACCACGCACCGACGATTCGCTCGTCGTGGCAGTGCCCGCTCTTGTGGCCCGTTGCGGTCGTGGTGCCGACTGTGCCGGACGAAGACAACGTTGTCTACGCTGTCACGGGAGTTAAGTAACCGGTTTAGTGCATTGCTTGCGAGTGCCTCCTTGCGCTGCCGTGGCGCCGCGTCACCGGTGCCACACCGGAGCTCCGGACGGGCCGCGGCCTGGACACGGGCGGCCTGGCCGCCCGGGGTGGGTGACCGAGCGGGAGCGGCGGGCCGAGCCGCCGCCGAAGTGACCGGGGTGGCGAATCGGGCGCGTGCGGAGGGGATCCGGCCTGCCCGAGGGGGCACGGTGGCGGGCTCGCCAGTCACTGAGCCCGCCCGGCCCCCCTGCCCGTGTTCGGTGGGCGTGCGGTCGTTGGGTGGCGTGTCCGAGTGTCAGGTGGGGTGGGTTGGGTCAGCTGTTGGTGTAGTCGGCGAGGTGCTGGCCGGTGAGGGTGGTGGAGGCGGTGACGAGGTCGGTGGGGGTGCCTTCGAAGACGATCCGACCGCCGTCGTGGCCGGCGCCGGGGCCGAGGTCGATGATCCAGTCGGCGTGTGCGATGACGGCTTGGTGGTGCTCGATGACGATGACCGATTTTCCGGAGTCGACGAGTCGGTCCAGGAGGCCGAGGAGTTGTTCGATGTCGGCGAGGTGGAGGCCGGTGGTGGGTTCGTCGAGGATGTAGATGCCGCCCTTGTCGTGCATGCGGGTGGCCGGTTTGAGGCGTTGGCGTTCGCCGCCCGACAGGGTGATGAGAGGCTGCCCGAGGGTGAGGTAGCCGAGGCCGACGTCGGTGAGGCGTCGGAGGATCTTGTGTGCCGCGGGGATGCGGGCCGCGCCGGTGGCGAAGGATTCCTCGGCTTCGGTGACGGGCATGGCCAGCACCTGGCTGATGTCGCGGCCGTTGTTTGGGATCATGCCCGCATGGACTTCGACCTCGGCCCACCAAACGGCGTTGGCCCGTTGCGGATCGGTATGACTCGACACGCGGCCAACACCGCGTTGTACTCGCTCCGCGATCCTTCTGCGATCTCGGAGTCCGACCGGCCGGGACAACACGTGTTCCGTCCCAGCGGGCTGATGATCAGCATCCAATGCATGCGCGACATGCTCGAAGCTATCGAGCTGGGAAGGCCCTCGTCCCAGACGGATCGAGTGTTGTTCCAGGGTGTGGACGTGTTCGCGCTTCCGGCCCGCGAGGTTGTGCGATGCGTCGGTGAGCTCACCTCGATCGAGGAAGATCCTGACGACGATGCTTCATTCATCGCCCCGGACTTGCTGCTGAGCTTCTGGCGCCCGTTCGCAGCCGACGATGAGCCGGAAGAAGAACAGGGCTACTACTTCAGCTCGGTCCTGCTGGCACGGCCTGGCTACTACGACACCCCTGCTCAGGCTGCGGAGCGACTCCAGCAGAGCTCGTGACTGTCCCGTCAGGATGCCAGCAGGACTCCTTTCCGCAGGAGACCGAAGCCAGCCCGGCCGTACATCTGGCGCTTGATCATTTTGATCCGGTTGACGTGGCCTTCGACGATGCCGGAGCTCCACGGCAGTGTGAGACCAGCGGTGACGGCGGCGAGATCGCGTTCGAGGCCGTTGACGAAGGTGTGGAGGCTGGGCAGGTCGTCAGCGCGGACCGCCTTGATCCATTGTGGGAGCTGTTCGCCCTGGAGCTGAGTGAGCATCTTCCCGAACGCGCGGACGTGCCTGGTGAGGGCATCCGGTTGAGGGCAGTCGGCAAGGACGGATTTGAGCTTCAGCCGCTCGCACTCCGGCAGGGTGTCGGGGTGAGTCAGGATCCAGCCGGTGACCGTGCGCGGGGACGGAGGACGGGCTGCAGGTGCGGTCGGGATGTGCGAAACGGTTGGAGGTAGGCACGGACGGCGCCGTAGCCGCCGGTATAGCCCTGCGATTTGATCTCTTCCCAGAGGGTCCAGGCGTTCGTGCAGCCCTGGGCCCATCGCTCGTGAAGGTACGGCTTGAAGTCGTCGATCTTGGTCTGGCGGTTCTGCCACTGCCTCTGGAACAGGTCTTCCGGCCTCGCGGCGTCGGCTAGGTTCTGTCTCTTTGGTCAGCGTCGGGTCCAGATGAGGATGCCGGCGAGGTGGAGTGCGGCCTGGTAGGCGATGGCGAGCTTGTCGGTTCGTGTGGCCAGGCCGCGCCACTGCTTGAGGCGGTTGATGCACCGCTCGAC
>NZ_MUND01000315.1:0-5827 GCF_002154375.1 Streptomyces glaucescens
AGTCGTCGTCGGTGGCGGGCGCGGCGGGCGGCTGCGGCGGCAGGCCGGGCCGTCGGTGGACGGCCACGGGTGCGCCGTCGTCGCCCATCACCGGCCAGCCGTCGGCACCCCAGCGCATCGGCTGGAGGTGCACGACCCGGCCGTAGGCGCCGCGCTGCTGGAAGTGGACGAACCAGTCCTCGCCGGACTCGGTGCGCACCCAGCCGCCCTGGTGGGGGCCGTTGACGTCGGTGTCCTTCTGTTCGAGGACCACTTTCTCCTCGTACGGCCCGAAGAAGTCGCGGGAGCGGAAGGCGCCCTGCCAGCCGGTCTCCACTCCCCCGGCGGGGGCGAGGATCCAGAACCAGCCGTCGTGCCGGTAGAGCTTGGGGCCCTCCAGGGTGAACCAGCCGGGGATGCGGTCGCCGTCCACGATCAGCTTGCCCTCGTCGAGCAGTGAGCTGCCGTCGGGGTGCATCCGGTGCCCGGTGAGACGGTTCTTGACGCCGGAGCGGGACTTGGCCCAGGCGTGCACCAGGTAGGCCTCGCCGGTCTCGTCGTCCCACAGCGGGCAGGGGTCGATCAGGCCCTTGCCCTCCTTCAGCAGGTGCGGCCTGGTCCAGGGACCGCGGATCTCCGGGGCGTTCACCTGGAAGATGCCCTGGTCGGGGTCGCCCCAGAAGATCCAGAAGCGGTCGTCGTGGTGGCGGATCGACGGCGCCCAGACGCCGCAGTCGTGGCGCGGCCGCTCGAACTCCGCCGCCGGTTCCAGCCGGTCGAGCGCGTGCCCGACCAACGTCCAGTTGACGAGGTCGCGGGAGTGCAGCAGGGGCAGGCCGGGGACCCGGCCGAAGCTGGAGGCGGTGAGGTAGAAGTCGTCGCCGACTCGGACCACGTCCGGGTCGGACCAGTCGGCGTCCAGGATCGGGTTGGTGTACGTCCCGGCCGGCTCATGGCTCTGGTGGGTCACTGGGCGACCGCCTTCCGGATCAGGGCCGCGGCCTCCCCGCGGTCGAGACGGCCGTCGGCGACCACGGTGACGATCCGCCGGACGACGGTCTCGCCGGGCGGGACCGGCAGCCGCTCCTCGTGGGCCAGGGAGGAGCCGACGCCCGGGTACTCGGCGGTGCGCACGAACCACGGGTCGCGGCGGGTGGCGTCGGTGGCACCCGCGAAGACCAGCGTCCAGGACGGGCCGGCCAGCGCCAGCCAGTCCGCGCGGCGCCCGTGCACCGCCTGCTCGCCCTCGGTGTCCGCGGTGAAGACGTCCGGCGCGGACGCCTCCTTGCGGGCCCGCCAGAAGAAGCCGCCGTAGGCCGCGCCGGGGCGCCCGTTGGTGGCGGGGCTGCCGATGGTCAGCGGTGCGGTGGCGGGGTTGGTGAGGGCGAAGGTGAAGTCGAGCGCCCAGGCGGTGTCGGTGAGCGCGCCGGCGGCGACGGTACGGCGCTCGCGCAGCAGCTCGGTGCCCGCCGCCACCCAGCGCAGCTCCTCGACGAAGCCGTCCGGGTCGCGCAGCTGGAAGCCCATGTGCCGCTGGGCGCCGTGGTTGTCCAGCTCGGTGGGTCCCTGGTCGCGGACGAAGGTCCGCCCGCCCCAGAAGTTGTACCCCTCGACGTCGGGAACGGCGACACCGACGCCGAGGTGGTGCAGGTGGTCGGCGGGGCTCAGTTCGGTGACCGAGACGCCGGACAGGGTGGTGACGGGGTGCAGGAAGGGGCGCGGGGAGAGCCGGCCGGGCAGTTCGGGGCGGGTGACGTACCGGCCCACCGGTCTGCCGGCGACCCGCAGTACCGTGCTGTCGTCGCTGGTCATCGGGTGCTCACCTCTCTCGGGGCGGCCCAGGGGGCCGTCAGCTCGGAGTACAGGGCGAGGGTGTCGGCGGCGGCCGCGACCAGGCCGTCCACGCCCGGCACGATCCGGCGCTCCTCCCCCGGCGCCCGGTGCCAGGCGGACTCCGGGAGCGGGGCGGGGTCGGGGGCCAGCCGGATGGCCTCGACGACCTTCATGAAGGCGCCGGTCGTCTCCGGCGGCACGAGCAGGCCGGTGCCGTCCGTGAGGTGGCCGGCCAGGTTCTCCAGCAGATCGGTGCGGCCGTACTCGAACTCCTCGGGTCCGTGGCCGGCACGCTGGAGCAGCACCCGGTCCTGCTTGTACCAGAAGGTGATCCGGCCCCGGCTGCCGTGCACCAGGACGTACGGCTCGTCCGGGTGCTCGGCGCACAGGGTGGCGGCGACGGTGACCGGGCGGCCCTGGGCGGTGGTGACGCGGACGCAGGAGGTGTCGTCGGACTCGATGGCGTTGGCCCGCCACAGTTCGGTCTCGATCGCGGTGACGTCCTCGGCGCGGGTGCTGCCGGCGAGGGCGAGGGCGGTGGCGACGGCGTGCGCCAGGGGGTTGGTGAGCGCCCCGTCGATCACGTCCACGCCGTTCAGCCGTCGCTTGCCCGCCCACGGGGCGCGGCGGAAGTACGCCTCGTCGCGGGCCCAGGCACCGGCTCCGCCGATGCCGGTGACCGTGCCGATCGCCCCGTCGGCGATCAGCTCCCGGATCGCGGGCACGGCGTGCGAGCCCAGCGACTGGAAGCCGATCTGGCAGGCCACGCCCGCCTCGGCGACCCCGTCGGCCATCCGCCGGAACTCGGCGTAGGACGGCGCGGGCGGCTTCTCCAGCAGCAGGTGCACGCCTCGGCGGGCGGCGGCCAGCGCCAGGTCGGTGTGGGTGGGGATCGGGGTGCAGATCACCGCGAGCCGGGCGCCGGTGCGGTCCAGCAGGGCGCCGAAGTCGGCTGACTGGATGGGGAGTTCCCCGCCGAACTCCTCCTCGGTCAGCGGGGTCAGCTCGCAGATCCCGGCGAGCCGTACCAGCCCCTTCTCCTGGAGGCGGCGGATGTTCGCCACGTGCCAGCGGCCGTGGCCGCGGGCGCCGGCGAGGACCAGCGGAAGGGCTTCGGTCATCGGAGCCTCCCCGCTCCCGCGCCGCGCGCCACCGCCCGGTCGGCCGCCGCCGCGCTGTCGACCGGGCCGTGCAGGACGGGGGTCCAGCCGACGTCGGCGGTCAGGTCGCGCTCGCTGCCCGAGTTGTACGCGTTGTAGATGGCCAGCAGGTCGACGGGGTAGCCGTTGAAGAGGGAGCCCTCGTCGTGCAGGGCGCTGCCGTTCCAGCTCTTGACCAGGTCGGCGGCCTCGACGTGGCCCGGCGTGTGGAAGGCGTTGTGCTCGGCGTACACCGCCGACTCGGTGCTGACGCCGATGGAGTAGCGGTAGTCGTGGGCGTCCTCGGGGACGACGTACCGGTTGTTGTAGAGGTGCACCTGCCCGAAGCGCACCCGGGGTGCCCGCTGGACGACGGACTCGAACTCGTTGTGGTGCAGGGTGACCCGCAGCCTGCCCCGGTCGCCGGTGGCGGTGTCGCCGTTGCCGATGAGCATCGCCTTGTCGTGGTCCGCGAACCGGCTCCAGGAGACGGTGACCAGGTCGGAGCCGCCTGTGATGTCCAGCAGTCCGTCGTGGCGCAGGTGGTTGCGGGCGAAGTAGGTGGGCTCGTCCTCGTCGAGGTGTCCCTTGTCGCTCAGGGTCACGTGATCGATCCAGACGTGGCTCGCGCCGCGCAGCCAGATCGTGTCGTAGGCCGCCTTCCAGTCGCCGAGGCCGCCGGAGCCCGGCTGCCAGACGGGGAAGCAGTCGTAGGCGTCGCGGATCTCCAGGTTGCGGACGATGACGTTGTCCGCGTCGCTGATCTGGAGGCTCGCGCCTTTCAGCAGCGCGTCGTCGTTGAGGCCGACGATCGTGGTGTTGGAGCCGACACGCAGTTCGATCCGCTCGGCCTGCCGTGCCGCGGACGCCTTGCGGGCCTCCTCCTGGGGGCCGCTCGGCCTGGCGGCACCCCAGGTGCGGGGGTCGTAGGCGGCGAGGTACTTCTTCAGGCTGTAGCCGCCGGTCGTGTAGTCCGCGCAGTCGAGGCGGCGGCCCCGGTCGTCGGTGTTGGCGTCGATGGTCCCGGCGATCCTGATGATCTTCGGGGTGTCGCTGCCGCCGTCGAGGGCACGGACCAGCCCGGCGCGGTCGGTGACGGTGAAGACGTGGGCGTCGTCGGCCGCCGCGCCGCCGGTGGTGCCGCCGGCGGCGGACGCCCAGCCGTCGTTCGGGGGCAGGGTGTCGCGGCTGATGTCGCGAGCGTCGTCGGCGTGCGCGGGCACGCCCAGCACGACCAGCAGAGCGGCGGCCAGGGCCGCGTGCCTGAGTCTCATCCCTTCACCGCCCCCGCGCTGAAGCCGGTGATCAGCCACTTCTGGATGAAGGCGAAGACGAGCACCACCGGGACGGCGGCGATGATGCCGCCCGCAGCCAGGGCGCCGAGGTCGACGCTGTCCGAGCTCATCAGGGTGTTCAGACCGACCGGGATGGTCTGCTTGGCCTGGTTGTTGAGGAACATCAGGGCGAACAGGAAGTGGTTCCAGGAGTGCACGAAGGCGAAGGAGCCGACCGCGATCAGACCGGGGCGCAGCAGCGGCAGCACGATGACCCGGAAGGCGGTGAACCGGTTGCAGCCGTCGACCCAGGCCGCCTCCTCCAGGGAGTACGGCACGTTCTTGATGAAGTTGCTGATGAGGATCATCGACAGCGGCAGCTGGAAGACCGTCTCGGCGAGGATGACGCTGCCGAGCGAGTTGATCATCTGCAGCTCGGCGAAGATCTCGAACAGCGGGACGAGCAGCAGCGCGCCGGGCACGAACTGGGAGCAGAGCAGGGCGAGCATGAAGCCCCGCTTGACCTTGAAGTCGAACCGGGCCAGGGCGTAGCCGCCGGCCAGCGCGACGATCGTGGTCAGCACCAGGGTGGCGAGGCCGACGAGCACGCTGTTCTGGAAGTAGGTGCCGAACTCCCGCTCGGTCCACACCTTCTGGAAGTGGTCGAAGGTGATGGGCCAGGGCACCAGCGAGGTGGAGCCGGCCGGGCGCAGGGCGAAGAGCAGGATCCAGTAGAACGGGATCAGGGTGAAGACCAGGTAGATCGACAGCGGCAGGTAGATCTGCCAGCGCGGGACCTCGTCCCAGTTGCGGTGCTTGTTCACCGGGCGCTGCGGCTCGGGCCGGGTCCGGCGGGGCGTGGGGAGGACCGGGGCCTCCTTGATGGTGCTCACTTGGACTCGCCTCCGAACTTGCTCAGCCGCAGATAGACGATCGAGCAGAAGAGCAGGATCACGAACGCGACCGTGGTCAGGGCCGACGCGTAGCCGAAGTCATGGGCGTCGACGCTGGTGTTGGCGATGTACAACGGCAGGGTGGTGGTCTCGCCGGCCGGTCCGCCGCCGGTCAGGGTGTAGAGCAGGTCGACGTTGTTGAACTCCCACACCGCGCGCAGCAGCGTGGACAGGACGATGGCGTCCTTCAGGTGGGGCAGGGTGATGTGCCAGAACTGCTTGATGCGGCTGGCGCCGTCGACCTCGGCGGCCTCGTAGAGGTCCTTCGAGACGGACTGGAGGTCGGCGAGGATGAGGATCGCGAAGAAGGGCACGCCGCGCCACAGGTCGGCGATGATCGCCGCCGGGAACACGGTCTCGGTGTCCGACAGCCAGCTGGTGCCGTAGGAGCCGATGCCCACGTCGGCGAGGTAGCGGGTGATGCCGGTCTGGGAGTTGTAGAGCAGCACCCAGATCGCGGAGGTGAGCACGCCGGAGACGGCCCACGGGGAGAAGACCAGGGCGCGTCCGATCGCCCGGCCGACGAAGGTCTGGTTGACGATCAGGGCCAGGGCGAGGCCGAACAGCAGCTGGAGTCCGACCTCGACGACGACCCACTTGGCGCTGAAGACGAGGGTGTCCCAGAAGACCGGGTCCTCGGTGAAGGCGT
>NZ_MUND01000315.1:5875-6030 GCF_002154375.1 Streptomyces glaucescens
CCTGCGGGGCGTGGCGGAGGCACGGCGCCGCCGGGGTGGCGCGGGCGGTTTCGCCACGGCTGCGGCTTGGGCCATGACTGTTCTCCGTTCGCTTGCGTGGGTCGTGTTCGTGTGTTCGGGGGAAGCGCTTTCTCGACGTGCGCGGGGGTGGGGCG
>NZ_MUND01000316.1:0-1196 GCF_002154375.1 Streptomyces glaucescens
CCCCGGCACCGGCCGACCTCCCCCCGATCACCGCGACCACCCTGGAGGCGGCCTACGCGGCCAACCGCGCCAACGCCGCGCGGGCCGCCCGGATGGCCGAGGCCCACGGCGACCGGCACCGCGCGGCGGCGGACCGCGCCCTGGCCGCCCCGGCCCGCCGGCTCCTCGCCTTCGACGGACGCGGCACCGGCCTGGTCACCGAGGTCTTCGGCGATCTCGCCCACGCCGACCACGTCGCGGTCCTGGTCCCCGGCTCCGACACGACCCTCGACACCTACGGCCGCTTCCGCGCGACCGCGACCGCCCTGCACCGCCAACTCGCCGAGCGGGAGGCGGCATCCACCCGCGTGGCGGTCGTCGCCTGGCTCGGGTACGAGACGCCCGGCACGGTCAGCACCACCGTCCTCACCACCGGCCGCGCCGACGAAGCCGCGCCCCGGCTGGGCGAGTTCGTCCGCCAGCTGCGCACCCTCACCGGCCCCCGCGCCCACCTGTCCCTGCTCTGCCACTCCTACGGCTCGGTCGTCTGCGCCCGCTCCGCCGCCCAGGGTGCGCCCGTGGCCGACATCGCCCTGCTCGGCAGCCCCGGCACCGGCGCCGGCTCCGCCGCCGCGCTGCGCACCTCCGCGCGGATCTGGGCGGCCCGCGGCGGCACCGACTGGGTCGCGGACGTCCCGCACGTCGAGGCCGACCTGTTCGGCACGACCGTCGGCTTCGGCACCGACCCGGTGTCACCGGCGTTCGGCGCCCGCGTCTTCGCCGCCGGCGACGGCGGGCACAGCGACTACTTCACCCCGGGCTCGATCTGCCTGGCCAACCTCGCCCGGATCGTGCTCGGCGACACCTCGGAGGTGACCCGTGCGTGAGCCGATGTCCCGACTCCTCGAGGGCGCCGCGCGCCTCGACGCGGCCACCCCCGCCTCGCGGGACCGCGCGGTCGACGCGCTGCGCGCCCTCGCCATACTCGGCGTCGTCCTCGGCCACTGGCTGGTGACCGCCCTGGTCGCCGACGGCAGCACCCTGCGCACCGACAGCCCGCTGCGGCACCTCCCCTCGCTGGCCCCGGTCTCCTGGCTGTTCCAGACGCTCGCCGTCTTCTTCCTGGTCGGCGGCCAGGTGGCGACCCGCGGCCTGGCCTCGTCCCGGGCCCGCGGGGAGAGCTACGGACAGTGGCTGCGCGCCCGCCTCGCCCGGCT
>NZ_MUND01000316.1:1310-1799 GCF_002154375.1 Streptomyces glaucescens
CACCCGGGTCAACCCGCTGTGGCCGCTCGCCGTCGTCCTCCATGTGGACCTCGTGCGCTTCGGCCTCGGCGGCCCCTCCTGGCTGGGCTGGACCAACCTGGCCGCGGGCTGGCTGGTGCCCTACACGCTGGGCGCGGCCTGGAGCCGGGGCGAGCTGGAGCGGCGGCGGGCGGGGTGGATCCTGCTGGGCGGCGGGGCGGTCGTGACGGCCGCACTGGTGGCCTGGGCGGGGTATCCGGCGTCGATGGTCGGGGTGCCGGGCGCCGCGGTGTCCAATCTGAACCCGCCGACGCTGGCCGCCGTCACGTTCGGCGTGGCCCAGTGCGGTCTCGCCCTGCTGCTGCGTGAACCCCTGCGCCGCGTACTGCGCCGGCCGGTCGCCTGGGCCGCCGTGGCCCTGGTCAACCTCTCCGCCATGACGATCTTCCTCTGGCACCAGACCGCCCTGATGGCCACCACGGCCACCGCCCTCCTCGCCGGCCGCCTGCC
>NZ_MUND01000317.1 GCF_002154375.1 Streptomyces glaucescens
CGGCGCTCTGGCCCGCACCGCCGGGCGCCGCCGACGTCTCCGCGAGGCCCCGCCGTGACGGCTGACGCGCCTCCGGCTCGCGGTGCCGGGCCCACGCCGTCGCGCGCAGGTCCGCGTCGAGCAGGACGTCCGCCGCGGTGCGGGCCAGAGCGCCGGTGACGGCGGTCAGTACCGTTCGGGCCCGGTCCGAGGCCGCCGCGCGGGCGAACTCGGGGGTGTGATCGGATCCGTCGGCGCCCATGATGGCGACGAACGGATGGATGGCGGGCACCCGCGAGCTGACGTTCCCGATGTCCGAGGAGCCGAGGTGGACGCCGGGGACGGGCGGGGTGAGGGTGATGCCCGCCCGGGCGAGGTGCCCGGCGAACCGCTCGGAGAGGACATCGCTGTCGCGGAAGTGTTCGTAGCGGACGGTGGCCCGCTCGATCTCGGCCCGGGTCCCGGTGGCGAGGGCGACGCCCTCGGCGCAGGTGCGCACCTGCTCCACCAGGTCCTCCAGCTCGGCGGTGGTGGCGGCGCGCAGGCCGAAGCGGCCCTCGGCGTACTCGGGGACGATGTTGGTGGCCGTGCCGCCCTGGGTGACGATCCCCTGGATGTGGGACGCCTGCGGGAGCCGCCGGCCGATGCCGTGCACCACGTTGAACAGCTCGATCAGCGCGGCGAGCGCGTCGATGCCCTCCGTCGGGTTGCCCGTGGGGTGGGCGGCGCGCCCGTGGAATCCGACCCGGTACTGCACCTGGGCGGTCAGCGGGGCCCGCATCCAGTCGTACACGCCGGGATGGAACATCAGCGCGGCGTCCACGTCGTCGAACACGCCGGCCTCCGCCTCCAGGACCTTCCCGCCGCCGCCCTCCTCGGCCGGGCTGCCCACCGCCAGCACGGAACCGGGCGTGCCGCCGAGGACCGTACGGACCGCGAGGGCCGCGCCCAGGCCGGCCGCGGCGATCAGATTGTGGCCGCAGGCATGACCGAGACCGGGCAGCGCGTCGTACTCCAGCAGCAGCGCCACCGCGGGCCGGCCGTGGCCCGAGCGCGCGGTGAACGCGGTCGGCAGTCCCGCCACTTGACGCTCGACGGCGAACCCCTCACGTTCGAGCACGCCGGTGAGCAGGGCTGCCGACCGGTGCTCGGCGAAGGCGTACTCCGGGTCGGCGTGCAGGCGCAGGGCGATGTCCCACAGTTCGTCGGCCCGGCGGGCCACCTCGGCGTTCAGGGGGGTGTCGACGTCGTCGAGCGTGTGGGCCACGTGGCCTCCCCGGGCGTCCGCGGTGTCGTGCGTGCCCCGCACGGGTTCCACCGGGCGGCGCCTCGACACACACAAGGTCTCGTGGCCGCTCGGGGGCGGCCGGACCACGGGTGAGGAGGCACTGATCGCGGAGTGTGACGTCGTGCGGAGTTTCGCTCGGCGTGACGGTGCAACACGGTCGGTACGGCCGTCCGACGCGGCCCGACCGGTACCGGCCGCGACCTGCGACGCCCCGCGACCGGTGTTCCCGCCACTCACGATCCGGGAGGAACGATGGACCACTCGCGCGCCCCTGTACTGGAGGCCCTTCAGGAGTTCCGGCGCCGGGGGGACGTGGCGTACGGACCGCCGGGCCACAAGCAGGGCCGGGGTGCGGACCCGCGAGTGGTGGACATCGTGGGGATGGACGTCTTCCGCTCCGATGTGCTCACCCTGAACGGGCTCGACGACCGCCGTCAGTCCCAGGGGGTGCTCAGCCAGGCGCAGGAGCTGATGGCCGACGCGGTCGGCGCCACGGAGGCGTTCTTCTCCACGTGCGGCAGCTCGCTGTCGGTGAAGACGGCGATGCTGGCCGTGGCCGGCCCCGGCGAGAAGATGCTGCTGTCGCGCAACGCGCACAAGTCCGTGGTGGCGGCCGTCGTCGTCAACGGCGTGGAGCCGATCTGGGTGCACCCGAAGTTCGACGCCGAACGGCACCTGGCGCACCCGCCGGAGCCCGAGGACGTACGCAACCGGCTGCGGGAGCACCCGGACGCGAAGGGCATGCTGCTGATCACCCCGACCGACTGGGGCACCTGCGCCGACGTGGGCGGGGTGGCCCGGGCCTGCCACGAGTTCGACGTACCGCTGATCGTGGACGAGGCGTGGGGCGCCCATCTGCCGTTCCACCCGGACCTGCCGGCCTGGGGGATGGACGCCGAGGCCGACCTGGTCGTGACCAGCGTGCACAAGATGGGCGGGGCGATCGAGCAGAGTTCGGTGTTCCACCTGCAGTACGACCGGGTCGCCTCGGAGGTGCTGAAGCAGCGGGAGGACCTGCTGGGCACCACCAGCGCCTCGGCCCTGGTGTACGCCACCCTGGACGGCTGGCGGCGTCAGATGGTGGAGCACGGGCGCGAGCTGCTGGACACCGCGCTCGCCCGGGCGCGGCGGATCCGGGCGGCGGCGGACGAGCTGCCGGGGCTGCGGGTCATGGGCCGCGAGATCGTGGACGAGGGGCTCGCCGCCGACCTCGACCCGCTCAAGATCGTGATCGACGTGCGGGAGCTGGGCATCAGCGGGATGCAGGCGGCCGAGTGGCTGCGGGCGCACCGGCATGTCGACGTCGGCGGCTCCGACAGCTGCCGCATCAGCGCCTCGATCACCCATGCCGACGACGACGAGACCGAGCGGTTGCTGATCGACGCCCTGCGGTCGCTGGTGGAGAAGGCCGACACGATCGAGCGGCAGCCGCCGGTGCACCTGCCGGAGCCGTCGGCGCTCGAACTGGAGCAGGCGATGCTGCCGCGGGACGCGTTCTTCGCGCCGGTCGAGCATGTGCCCGTGGAGCGGGCCGTGGGACGGATCAGCGCGGAGATGATCAGCCCGTACCCGCCCGGGGTACCCGCCATCGCGCCGGGAGAGGTCATCACCGCGGAGGTGCTGGACTACCTGCGCAGCGGTGTCGAGCACGGGGTGCTCATCCCGGACGCGGCGGATTCCTCGGTGCGGACGCTGCGGGTGGTGGCCCGCCCGTGAACCGGTCCTGTCATCACCAGAGGCGTCCCGGGTACTTGGTACCCGCTGTCACGTACTCGGTTCCGGTTGTCACGCGCGGCGAGAGGGAGTGGAAATGACGCAGAACGGCGACCCGGCATCCGCCCGGCGAGCGTGGGCCGGTGAAACGCAGTCGGCCGCGGCGGTGGGCGATCTCGTGCCGCCCGAGGTACCCGGGACGCAGAGTCCGCCCCCGGACCTGACGCCGGACCTGCCCCGGGACCGGACGCAGGCCATCCTGGAGGCGACCAAGCAGGTGGGGACGCTGCTGAAGCGGAACGGGCACCGGTTCGCGCTGGCCGGCAGCGTCGCCGCGTACACGCATGGCGCGGGCACGAATCTCCAGCACGACGCCGATTTCTGCGTCCGCCCGGAGGACGCGGAGACCGTCGCGGCGACACTGCGCGAGGGCGGTCTGGAGGTGCGGATCCCACCGGAGGACTGGCTGCTGAAGACCGAGTGCTTCGGGCAGTCCGTCGACATCATCTTCCGGCTGGCGCACCGGCCGGTCAGCACCGAGATGCTGAACCGGGCCGAGGAGATGCCGGTGCAGTCGGTCCTGATGCCGGTGCTGTCCGCCACGGACCTGGTGGCGAGCCTGGTCTCCGCGTTCACGGAGCACTACTGCGACTTCGGTGCGGTGCTCCCCGTGGCCCGGGCGCTGCGGGAGAAGGTCGACTGGGAAGAGGTCCGGCGGGAGTGCGGCGAGGATCCGATGCCCGCCGCCTTCCTCTTCCTCCTCGAACGTCTGAACGTGATCGCTCCGCGGAAGGAGCAGCCATGAACAACCTGGACTACCGGGTCGCCCACCTGCGCGAACGTCTCGCGGGCGGGCCGCTCGCCGAGCTGGGGGTGCAGGTCGCGGTGCACGGGGACTCGGTGCTGGTGACCGGCACCGTGCCGTCGTCGCACTGCCGTGACGAGATCGGGCGGATCGTGGGCGAGACACTGACCGGGCTCACGGTGCGCTGCGACCTGGTGGTCGCCGAAGCGTCGTCCCCCGACCAGGCGGAGGAGCTGGCATGATCCGCATCGCAGCCGTCGGTGACATCCACATGGGCCCCGACAGCCAGGGAGTGCTGCGGCCCGCGTTCGAGACCCTGCCCGACTGTGCCGACGTCCTGCTCCTCGCGGGCGACCTGACCCGGCACGGCACTCCCGAGGAGGCCCGGGTGGTGGCGCGGGAGGTCAAGGACCTGGGGGTGCCGGTGGTGGCGGTCCTGGGCAACCACGACCACCACGACGAACAGCCCGACGAGGTCACGGCGATCCTCCAGGACGGCGGTGTCCAGGTGCTGGAGGGACAGGAGACCGTGCTGGACTGCGGGCGGGGCCGGGTCGGCGTGGCCGGCACCAAGGGGTTCTGCGGCGGCTTCGCGGGCCGGAACGCCGGGGAGTTCGGCGAGCCGCTGATGAAGGAGTTCGTGCGCTACACGCGCCGGTGTGCCGATGGCTTGCGTACGGCGCTGGAGCGGCTCGACGAGCAGGGCTGCGACGCGCGGATCGCGCTGACCCACTTCTCCCCCGTGCCGGACACGCTGGCGGGCGAGCCGCTGGAGATCTACCCGTTCCTCGGCAGCTACCTGCTGGCCGAGGCGATCGACACCGCCGGAGCCGATCTCGCGGTCCACGGGCATGCCCACGCGGGCACGGAGCACGGCATGACCAGTGGTGGCGTACGGGTGCGCAACGTCGCCCAGCCGGTCATCGGACGGGCCTTCCACGTGTACCACCTCCAGGTGCCCGAGCGGGTGCCGACGGGCACTCCCGCGGAGTCGGCCGGCTGACACCGCGCACCCGACGAGATACGGCGGAACTCCCGGACGCGGCTCACTCCAGTCCGGGTGTTCAGCCGAGGAGCAGGAACCTCAGGTAGAAGAACGTTTCATTCCTCCGGGGGGCTTTCCCTTCCGGGCGGGGGGCTGTGATCTCCTCCTCCGAATACACCAGCTCCCCCACGCTCACGCGGAACCGGCACTCCCTGTGGCGGCCCTTCACCCTGACCAGCAGGGAGCCGTCCGGCACGCGGTAGACGCCGCGGTGCGGCCGGTCCCCGGGCAGCATGCCCACCGCTATCAGCTCGGGTATGTGCTCTCTCGCCAGCCGCTCGCCGACGTCCCGGGCGTCCTCCTCACCGCCTTCGACGTACTCCCCGTGGACGAGGGACCACTCGGGCCGAAGACACGCCGGCTCCCACACATCGAAGTCGATGCGCTCTTCTTCGATGAACACGTACCAGGACGATGAGGTCATGCGCGCAGCCTAGGTCGTGTCCGCAAA
>NZ_MUND01000318.1 GCF_002154375.1 Streptomyces glaucescens
CAGGCGGGCGCCCCGCCGGCGAGCGTCCGCTCCAGGGCCGCGGCGTCGCCGTACGGGACGTGCTCGGCCGGCAGGAGCGGACGGAACGGGTCCTGGTAGAGGCGCTTGGCCGTGACGGCGAGCGCGCCGGTGGTCTTGCCGTGGTAGCCGCCCGTCGCGGAGATCAGCCGGTGCTTGCCGTGGGCACGGGCCAGTTTGATCGCGGTCTCGGTCGCCTCGGCACCCGAGTTGACGAAATGGACCCGCTCCAGCCCGGGGGGTGTGACGGAGGCGAGCGCGGCCGCCGCCGTCGCCGCGGCAGGCTCCAGGAGCAGCCGGGTGGCCATGGGGTGCCGGTGGATCTGCTCGATCACGGCCTCCACCACGCGGGGGTGCCGGTGGCCCAGGAGGAAGACGCCGTAGCCGCCGCAGTCCAGGTACTCTTTGGCGTCCGCGTCCCACACCCGGCTGCCCTCGGAGGCGACCTCCATGGCCGCGCCCGTCAGGGACGCCAGCCGTGCCCGCCCCTTGCTCAGGTGGCGGCGGTAGACGGCCAGTACCTCACCAGCGGACGCGCCGGAGGTGGCGGGAAGTGTCAGCTCGCTCATGCCGGCACCTGCCCGCCCGCGAGCACCGGCTCCGCCACTCGGCGCACCATGCCTTTCGCGCGGGCCATGTAGGCGACCGACGCCCGCAACGCGTCCTCGAGCTCGCTTCCGTCCGGGGCCGCCGGGACACCGGGGAGCCGGCCCAGGCTGGTGGGGAAGACGTGCCCGTGGGCGAACAGCGCCGTCATGGCGAGCATGTCGTCGAACCGGCGTCGCGCCCTGGGGTGCAGGTTCGCGATGAACACCGGACGGATGAGACGGTCGACCATCTCGGGGCCGACCATGCGCGGCCGCGCGGCGGCGATGCCGAGCTCGTCCGCCGTCGCCCCGATGACCTGAAGGGCGCGCTGGGTGCTCAGCGCACTGGCGCCCGCGGTGACCCAGACGTCGCCTTGCCGCTGCTTCCGGCGGATCAGACCGGCGATGGTGGCGGCCACCACGTCCTGCGGTATGAAATCGATGGGCGACTCGGCGGGCACCGGCACCAGCGGGAGCAAGCCGCGCAACAGACCGTGGATGATGCCGTGCATGCCCTGGAACGCGGAGATCTCACCGGTGACGGCGTCCCCGATCACCACCGACGGGCGGATGATCACTGCCGGGACGCCCGACGACCGCACGACGTCCTCGCCGGCCCGCTTGGAGTCCAGGTAGTCCTCCGGCCGCGCGGTGGCGTCCCCGTGGTCCTGGCCGAGCTGCGCCCGGGTCAGGTCGGTGCGGTCCACGAACGCCGTGGACACGTGGTACAGCACGGCGTCCGCGTCGGCGGCGAGCCGCACGATCTGCCGGGTGCCGGCCTCGTTGAGCGCGTGGGTGGCCTCGGGACCGCTGGAGAAGCCGGTGATGGCGGCGCAGTGAACGATCACGTCCACGCGTGCGGCCAGGCTCAGGTAGGTGCTGGCGTCCAGGCCGAGTCGGGGGGCGGTCAGGTCACCGGCCAGCTGCTCGTCGGCGCCGGCCACCGCGGTGCGGTGAGTCAGGGCGATGGTGTGGCAGTCGGGCAGCTGGGGCAGCAGCGCACTGCCCACGACACCGGACGCGCCGGTGAGAAGAACGGTGGGATGGCTGGGCACGATCGAGCACCTCACGGACAGGTCAGCGGGCGTACAGGAGTCGAAGGCAGGCGGCAGCCGTTCGAGGGCATGGCCGAGGCGGTCACGGCGGCGGCGAGAGCCGGCGGCCGGGAACCGTGAGCGGGTGGAGCCAGGACGCGATGCGGCGGGCCGCGCGTCGTTCCGGGAGACCGGCATGATCGGCGCGACGCCCCCAGGGAAGACGCCCTCAGGGGATGCGCAGCGGGGCGTCGCCGGCGAAGTACTCGGTGAGCGGGGCGGCCATCCGGCCCCGGGACGGGGGGTGGAAGGCAAGTGCGCGGCACGCGGAGTTGAGGTAGGCGATCTCCCCCGATCCGATGAACGACATACCGCCGAGTGCCTCCACGCTCAGCGACAGAACCCGGTTGATCGTGTCCTGGGCGGCGTACCGGCACATCAGGGACCGCGACAGCGTGTCCTGGGTGACGTCGGCCGTCGCCACCTCCGAGGCGAGCCCCTCCAGGGCGAGGGCGACCGACTCGACGCAGGTCACCGCTTCCGCGGCGACGGCCACGTTCCCGCGGGGACCGCCGAGGACATGTTCCACCAGGGCGGAGGCGGCTCCGAGGTAACTGGCCGTCATGAGACCTTCGAACCACACGAAGCCGACGGTCTGCAGCTGGTCCAGCCGGCCGTCGGCGGTGACGTCCGTACGCACCAGCAGCTCGGACGGCACCTCGACGTCGTCCAGGACCACCTCGTCGCTCTCGGCCCCGGCCAGGATCGGGCTGCCCCAGAACGGCTTGACGGCCACCCCGGGGGCGTCGGCGGGGATCAGGGCGAATGCCAGCTGATCCTGGCCGTCCGGCCCGGGCAGGGGCAGGGACACGGTGAGCAGGTCCATGGAGCGGGCGAGGCTGCACGGCTTCTTCGACCCGCTCAGGAACACCTTGCCGCCGTCGGTACGGGCGGCCAGAGCGGGATTGAGGATGCCCTGGCCGGTGCGTCCCTCGGCGAAGCCGGAAGCGAGGAGCAGATTGTCCTTGGCGATGGCGGCGAGCAGCATCCATTCCATGCCGCTGCTGGTGGTGGCGGCCTCGACAAGGGAGGCCACGGAGAAGTGATGCATGGTGGTCGCCACGGCCAGTGAGGGAGAGCGGGAACCGATCGCCCGCTGCACCCGCAGAGCGGTCAGCAGGTCCGCACCGCGGCCGCCGTGCTCGGCGGGCACCAGGAGCCCGGGACCACCGGAGTCGCGGAACAGCTTGATGCCGGGGCTGTCCGCGGCCTCCAGCTCGGCGGGCGACAGTGCGGTCAGACCCTGGTCGAGGCCGGGCAGCACTTCCTCGACGACGGTACGTTCACGCTGCAGAAACCGCATGGACCGGGCCCCCCTGCCTGGTAGCTCAACACGTATCCGGCCGCTCGCGTGTCCTGCCGATCGTTTTCGGCCGAACCCCCAGCGGCACAGCACACGTTATGAGTCACCGATGCAGGACCCGCGCAGCGGACATCAAAGTTCCGCGCATGAGTTCGACATCATCTCTTTGGGGTGGTTCTGCACGGCAGGTGACGCTTTCGCCCCGGAGGGCGTATCGGTATCAGTGCCGCCCGGCAGAACAAGGGCGGGGGTGGAGGCCGTCCGGCTCTCCACCCCCGCTGCGTCGATTCTCAGTCGTCGAGGCCGATCTTCTGATGCAGACGGGCCAGCGGTCGCGGCGCCCACCAGTTCGCGCGGCCGGCCAGCCGCATGAACGCCGGGACGAGGATGCCGCGCACCAGGGTGGCGTCCACGATCACGGCGAGCGCCAACCCGATGCCCAGGAGTTTGAGCGGCGTCAGCGAGGAGGTGGCGAAGGCGAGCAGGACGGTGGCGACCAGGGCGGCGGCCGCCGTGACCAGCCTGCCGGTGCGTTCGAGGCCCCAGGCGACGGCGGAGACGTTGTCGCCGGTCCGGCGGTACTCCTCCTTGATCCTCGACAGGAGGAACACCTCGTAGTCCATGGACAAGCCGAAAGCGACACAGAACATCAGGACCGGTGTGTCGATGTCGAGCATGCCGGTGACGGTGAAGTCACCGACCAGCCAGCGCAGGTGTCCGTCCTGGAACACGTACACCATCGCGCCGAACGTCGCGGTGAGGCTGAGCAGGTTCAGCACGATCGCCTTGAGCGGGATGAGGAGGCTGCCGGTGAACAGGAACAGCAGCACCATGGTGGACAGCGCGATGATGCCGAGTGCCCAGGGCAGCTTGTCCGCCAGGGTGGCCTTGGAGTCCACCAGCAGTGCGGCCTGTCCTCCGACGAGCATGGTGTCCGGTGCGGGCTGCGCGCGCAGCGTCTCCACCAGCTCCATGCCTCGCTCGGAATAGGGCTCGGTGTCGGACACCACCGACAGCCAGGTGCCCTTGCCGGCCTCGAACCGCTCCGAGGCCGGGCCGGGCGGAGCGATCCGGGTGCCTTCACTGTAGGAGCCGGTCAGGGCGTCGACCCGGGTGATGCCGGGCACGGTGGACAGCTGCTGGGCGTAGTCGGCCACTTCGCCGGACGACGAGACCGGGTCGATGTCGGGCAGGACCAGGTTCAGCGGGGAACCCTCCCGGTTGTCGAACTCCTCACGCAGCACCTGGGCGCCCTGGTAAGCGGGCGAGCTCGCGGGCAGCACCCGGTCGTCGCTGTCGCCGAACTCGGCCCGCATGAAGGGCAGCCCGAGCGCCACGAGGACGGCGGCGATCGTCAGCGCGAACGGCAACGGCCGGCGCATCACGGCCATGGCCAGTCTGTGCCAGAACCCCGCGGTGTCGGTACGGGCCGCGGTTGTCCTGGCGTTGCGGCGGAAGAGCCGCCGGACGTCGAGGGAGTCGATGCGGTGGCCGAGGACGGCCAGCAGCGCGGGCAGCACGACGACGGAGCCGAGCGCGGCGAGGACCACGACGGCGATGCCCGAGTAGGCGAAGGACCGCAGGTGGTACATGGGGAAGACGAGCATGGCCGACAGGGAGAGGGCGACCGTCAGGGCGGAGAACAGCACGGTCCGTCCGGCGGTGCGTACCGATTCACCGATCGCCGCGTGGACGGTGCGGCCGTGCGCGAGTTCCTCGCGGTAGCGGGTGACGATGAAGAGGCTGTAGTCGATGGCCAGGCCCAGGCCCAGAGCAGTGGTGATGTTGACGGAGAACACCGACACCTGGACGACCATGTCGAGCAGCCGCAGGACGACGAACGAGCCGATCACGGCGAGGATGCCGACCGCGAGGGGGGTGCTCGCGGCCACGACACTGCCGAACACGAGCAGCAGGATGATCAGCACCAGCGGGCCGGTCAGCAGCTCGGCCTTGTTGAGGTCTTCCTCGCTGCGCTTCTCGATCTCCATACGGACGGCCGTGACGCCGGTCGCGGTCACCTTCAGGGGGCCTCGTTCGCCCACCACGTCCGGCACGATCCTGGCCGCGGTCTTGCGGATCTCGTCCTCGTCGCCGGCCAGCCGCACCATGACCAGCCCGGTGCGGCCGTCCTTCGAACGGAGTGCGGGCGCCTCGTCGAGGGTCCAGTAGGACGCCGCCTGCACGACGCCCCGTTCGCCGGCCAGGCGTTCGGTCAGTGCGACCGCCTCCTTGCGGACCTCAGGGCTGTCGACGCCGGTTTCGGAGGCGGCGATGAAGACCAGGTGCGGGGAGCCGCTCTCGAAGCGGGTGTTGAGCAGTTCGTCGGCGCGGGCCGATTCCGAAGCCGGAACGGTGATGCCGCCCTCCGACAGGCGGCTTTCCACATCGGAGCCGAACGGCACGGCAACGACCAGTGCCGCCGCGGTGACGAGCAGGACCAGCAGCCGGCGCCGTGCCAGCCAGCGGCCCAGAGCGGCCAATCCCTTCGGGGGAACCGGCGGTGCGGTTGTCGGCGGCTTCTCGCTGCGGACAGAGGGCTGGGAACCCACGCCTCCTCCTTGGAGGTGAGACAGAGCAAGCGGCCCGGTGGGGCGCGCACGATGGGGGATCAGCGGGGGCCGGACAACAGGGGCCCCGGGTAGGCGCACTGTGCATGGCAGTGCCGGGCGTCAGCGTAGGAACGCCTGCTGCAGCGGTTCGGCAGTGCAGATGCAAGAGACATGCAGGACTGGATCCGAGATCACCTCCGGCGTTTCTGCAGGAGGGGGGAGGGGTGGTGCCCGGCTCGCTCGGGCACTCGTGCCGGCAGGCGCAGCTCGGCGTGCAGTCCGCCGCCGGGACCTTCCTGGAGCAGGATGTGACCGTTGTTGGCCCGGGCGAGACTGGCGGCGATGGCGAGCCCCAGGCCGGATCCCTCTCCGGTGGCCCTGTTGCCGCGCCAGAAGCGGTCGCAGGCCCGGGCCCGCTCGTCAGGGCTCATGCCTGGTCCGGCATCGAGGCACTGCACCGCCACCATCGTCGCGTCCTCGACCAGTCGCACGTGGACCGTGGAGCCGGGCGGAGCCATCCGCAGGGCGTTGTCCAGGAACACGTCCAGGACCTGGTCGACCGTGCCGGCGACGGCCGACGCCACGAGGTCGCCCTGGCCGTCGATGGTCAGGGCGATGCCCCTGGGCTCGGCCACCAGCCGCCAGGACGCCACCCGTTCCTCGGCGACGGCCAGCACGTCCACGCTCTCGACGGCCTGGGCACCGGACTCCGCCCGGGCCAGCAGCAGCAGTGCGTTGAGGATGCCCGTCATCCGGTCCACCTCGCCGAGTGCCTGCTCCAGTCCGCGGCTTCCGTCCGGCTCGAGATAGGGTTCCAGGTTCTCCAGGCGCAGCCGCAGCGCCACCAGCGGGGACCTGAGCTGGTGCGAGGCGTCGGAGACGAACGACTTCTGCACCGTGACCTGCTGCTGCACCTGCTCGGCCAGGTGGTTGAAGGTCTCCGCGAGCACCCGCAGGACCGGCGGACCGAGATGGACCGGCACACGCGCATCGTGGTCCCCGGCGGCGAACCGACGGGCCGCCGCCTCCAGATAGCGCACGGGCCGCAGGATCCACCGGGCCAGCGGCTCCGCCAGAAAGCCGCTCGCCGCCATGGCCAACGCCCCGATCACCGCGACCACGGTCCAGATCGTCCACCGCTTGAGCTGCAGATCGTCCAGGGCGGAACACACCACCACGACGCCGACCAGCAGACGCCGGTGGATGACCGGCACCGCCACGATCAGCTCCTCGGCGGCCTCGGAGACCCGCCGGTCGGAGGAGTCGGTGAACTGGCCCTGCAACGCCGCCCGCACCACGCTCTGGTGCGCGAGTTCGTCGGGTGAGAGCAGACACAGCGCCCCGTCCACCGACCGCCCCCCGGCGTCGAAGACGTGTGCGCGACCACCCGTACGGTCCTGGTAGTCGGCGATCCTCTGCCGCAGCTGCGCCCGTTCACCGTACACAAGCGCGTTCACCGCCGCGGACGACAGCTGCCGGGCCTCGGTCACCCGCGCGTGCGCGAGTTCCCGCAGCGCCTCGTCGCTGCGCTGCAGGGCCAGTGGCAGCCCCAGGACGGCGACTACCGCGACCGGTAAGGTGACCAGCGCGGCCACCAGTTGACGCCGCACGCCGGGTTTCCCCCTTCATCGTCTGTCACACAAGCCGTCCGGGTCACTGCTGGTCGGGCAGGACCAGACGGAAGCCCACGCCCCGCACCGACTGGATCCACTCGCGACCGCCGAGCTTGGACCTCAGCGAGCCGATGTGGACGTCGAGCGTGCGGGTGGAGCCGTGCCAGTTCGGATCCCACACCTCGCTGATCAGCTCCTCCCTGCCGCGCACCGCGCCGGCGTCCGCGAGAAGAGCGGCCAGCAGATCGAACTCACGGCGCGTCAGGTGCACCAGCGCGCCGCCCATCTGCACCTGCCGCGTCCGCATGTCCACCAACAGCGATCCGAACGCGCAGAGTTCGCCTTCACTCCCGGAACCACCGGGCGCCTGCGCGGCGGCGGGCGCGTGCACCCGCCGGGCGACCGCCCCGATGCGCGCCAGCAACTCACGCATGCTGTACGGCTTGACCAGGTAGTCGTCGGCGCCTGCCTGAAGCACCAGGATCCGTTCGAGCTCCTCGGACCGGGCCGTCACCGCGATGATCGGCACGGCCGACGCCTCCCGCACACGTCGGCACACCTCCTGCCCGTCCAGGTCGGGCAGCCCCAGGTCCAGCAGGACGAATTCGGTGGACGGCGCTGCCTTGAGCGCCTCGGCACCGCTGCCGACCCATTCCACGTCGTGCCCGAACCGCTGCAGTGCCTCTGTCAGCGCCTCGGCGATCCGTGTGTCGTCTTCCACCACGAGCACCTGCATCTCTGCACCCCCCACGGAAGCGAAGTCGTCCCCCTGACGACCGCTCCACCAGCGGATGCTAACGATGAAATCGGAACACTTGGATGAAACCGATCGGTAACTGCAAAGATCACTACACCGTACCTCTTGCAACGCCACCGCACGCTATCATCGGCCGTGGACGATGAATAGTGCCTCCATGCGGCAATCGAGTGAACGGTGTCGACCGCATTGATACGGAGACTGACGATACGGAGACTGACGTGACGAAACAGACGGAGCCCACCCTGACGGCAAACCCTGGCGCCGCGCCCACAGCGGTGGTCGCTCTCTTCCGGTCGCTCGGGGATCCGGCCCGCCTGGCCATCGTGCGGCGCCTGGCCCAGGGTGATGCGCGCGTCACCGACCTCGTCACCTGCCTGGGGCTCGCACAGTCCACCGTCTCGGCCCACCTGTCCTGCCTGCGCGAGTGCGGACTGGTCGTGTCCCGCCCCGTCGGGCGCGCATCGATGCACTCCCTGGCACGCCCGGAACTGCTGGATCTGCTGGCCGCCGCCGAGCAGTTGCTCGCTGCCACCGGCGAGGCAGTCGACTGCTGCCCCACCTACGGCACCCCCTGCGCCACCGGGCGAACCACCAGATGAGTGCCGCTCCCACTCCGTGATCCCCGGGACCGGCTCGGGATGCCGAACTCCTGTCCTGCAGCTGGACCGCTATGCCACCAGCGACAGTCTGCGTCTGGTCGCGTCCGGACCGTACCGCTGCACCACGGCCGACCGGCGCCAGGTCGTGGTCGTCGAGTTCATCACCGGCTCTTCGATCGACGCGGGCCGCTACCGCCATCCGGCCCGTTACCTCTGCCTGCACGACGACCTCCCGCCCGACCGGGTGCCGCCGTTCGAGGGCTGACACGCTTCTTCGCAGCATCTCCCTCTCCCCGCGGGCGGCCCGGGCAGAGGTGGTCGCCTCCTCGCCGGTGTCGGGTACGAGCGCACTCCACGCTGGCGCGCAACGCTTCCATGAGGTCCACCGCGCCTGTCGGCGCGGCGGCGGGCTCGGTCTTCAGCACGACGAGGTACTCGCAGCCGCGCACCACTACAGGCCCCATTGGGGCGTTGCAGTACCTCGGCGGCGGTCCATGGCCCGATCCGGGCACGAGCTGCAGACGTCGCATCGCCTCCGGCAGGCCCATGTCGGCCGCTTCTCCGAGGCGCGGCGAGGAGCGGCAGGTGCGCAGGATCGCTGGGGCGCGCGTGTCGTCGACGCCCCCGTTCTCCCCGGGCCGCGTGTACGCTCAGTAGTCGATGTAGCGCACAGTATCCGCCTGGTCTCGATCCGTGGGAGTCGCCATGGCCATGTTGCTGATCAAAGGCTCGTTCCGGGTGAACGGCGGTTCCGAGCCCGACGGAGACACGCTTCCCTTCATTCCCGACGACGTGGCGGACTGGAAGCTCGTCGGCGGCCGCGCCAGGATCGTCCCCAAGGCCGACGGTCGCGTGAACGTGCGCCTGGAAGGCGTCGACGCGTTGGAGAGCCACTACGACGGCACCTACGGCCCCGAGCGTCGCCAGCCGCGGAAGTTCGCCGACAAGGCCGGTGACGAGCTCCTGACCTGGCTCGGGTTCACCAGCGTCGAGCGCCACGAGAACCACACCGTCAAGACCGTCCCCGACAAGGTGTCCGGCTTCATCCTCACCAGCGGCGCCGACGCCTACGGCCGCTGCATCGCCCTGGTCTGCAAAGGCACCGCGCCCGTCTACAGCGGCTACGAGTTCACACCGAACGAGGAGTTCCTGAAGAAGAAGACCGTCAACCACCACCTGGTCGAGAACGGGCTGGCGTACCCGATGTTCTACCCCGGGCTGCCCGGCTACCTGCGTGACGTCCTCAGGACGGCGGCAGTGGAGGCGCGCGTGGCGAAGAAGGGGGTATGGGGCGTCGACAGGACCTACGACGGGGCAGTGGTCGAGGGCATCGACTCGATCACGGACACCGCGGCCGGCCAGGTGGTCCTGCCCAAACTGTTCCGCCGGCTCACGGACTACCTGGACTCCAGGACCGGCTCCTCACTCGACGGGTTCGAGGCCTACCTGGCCGGTGCCGCTGACCAGTACCGCGTCCTGCCCGACGGCAAGACCGTCACCGGACTGCACAACCTGATCACGGTGTCCGAAGGCGGCTCCCTGAAGATGATCGAGCGCACGGAGGACCTGCTCTTCCTGGACAAGTGACGCCGCGTCGCACCCCGGCCGCCCCCCTCACGCCTGATGTGCCGTCGGCAGCCGCAGCACCAGGCGGTGTCGGTCCCACGAAGGGATCGTCGACCACTGCCGCGGCGTGGCGGGACGAGCACCGGCTCCAGGACGGCGCGCCGGGCGTGACCGACGAGATGTGGGACGCCGCCGCCGACCACTTCAGCGAGGAGCAACTGAGCGCGATCATCCGGAGATCGCGATGACCAACTTCTTCAACCGGATCAACCGCACGACAAGGGAGCAAGCCGGCAAGATCTGGCGAGCCCGGCGGGGCTTCATCCCTCCCCGCGGAAGGCGCACCTTCCCGGCGTCAAGGGGTGACGCCCGCACCGACCATTGCCGGTGGCTGGTGCCGGTGGGACGTCGGCCGGGCCTCCGCGCCGTGCCGCCATCTCCACCTCACCCACCGCAGTGCCTGTCGGGCGTCACGCGTGCGCTTGCCCTTCGCGTCGATGTGCTGCCGCAGATGTCGTCACGCATCGGGCCGCTTGCGATCCCGTTCAAGAGGTCGGCTGCCCTCTCCCGGCGCGGCTGGCGATCGCGTGTCTCCGACTGCGGCTGCCCTGCCGGGCAGGGGGCCGGTCACGGACGGCCGCCGTACGACCAGAGAACTGACCTCGAACGACATCTCCTTCGTCTCGGGTGTCGGTGGCGGGTGATAGCGACCCGCGCAGACCGAGAGGTTGACGATGAGGTAGGCGTGCCAGGAGCGCCCGACGCCCCGTTCGTCCGCGAACACTTCCTGGCCGTTCAGCCACCAGATCACCGAGCGGCGTCCGAACTCGGTGCGCAGGTCCACCCAGGCGCCCGGACGGACGGCGTCGTCCCGGACGTAACGGTTCGTGCCTCGCACGCGGTTGCTCAATTCGAGAAGATCCGGATTGTCGGGGTGGTATTCGAAGACGTCGATCTCCTGGTCCCCGTCCCGCCAGGTCCAGATGGCCGGCCAGGCCCCGATCTCGTGGGGCAGCCGCACGCGGGCCTCGAGAATGTCTCCCGACCGGACGACGAACCCTTCCTGGCTGCCCTCGGTGGTGAGCAGCCCCGCGTTCCACCTGCCGTCCGGGCGTCGAGTGGCCCGGAAGATCCCTGAGCGGCAGTACTCGGCGTCTGGTACCAGGTAGTCCAGCTTGTTGTCGCCCGGATTGACCGGGCCGCCGTCGGGATACGCCCACGAGCGGCCGGCCACCCACTGCGCCTCTGAGGCGAAATCGGCCGTGAACACGATGTCTGACACGTTCGAGCGGCGCGGAGCCGGCAGCGAGCCGCCCGGGATCGGTTCGTCCATGCCAGAGATATGGCTGCTGGGGGACCGGTCATGCGTCCAGGCCCCTGCGCGGCGGGGAAATTGGTCCATCCGGGCTAATCGCTCGGCTCGTTCCCACAGCACCCGCGCACCCGGCGCCTGGCCCTGCTACCGGTGCTCTGCCCCGCCTGAAGGCCCGGGGACGAAGGAATCCCGCAGCACGAGGAGGCACCCGGGCACTTCACTGAAAGAAGATACAAGGAGCTGCTGGCGGTCGCTGGTCCGCTCAGGCCGTCCCGGCCAGTGCTTGCAGCGCCCCCCGCGGGAGGTGACCCTCGCAGCGCGCGGGGCGCGGCACCGCTATGCGGCCAGACGCGTCACCAGTTCCTTGGCGCGGGTTTCGGCGGCCGCGAGGGACTCGGTGCGGGAGACCTCGAAGAGTGGAACGAGGTCGGCCATCGCAGGGACAGCCGGTGCCATGGTCAGCTCGGGGACGATGAAGGTGACGTCCAGACCGAGACCGACCTCGAGGGCCTGCCGCAGATAGCTCTGCACGTAGTCGTTGCCTTGCTGCGGCGTCCCCTCCCGGTACGAGCCGCCGCGGCTGGTCACCACCACGGCAGGCTTTCCCGCGAGCGAGGGCTTCTCGGTCATCGCGGTGCGGCCCACGGCGAAGACGTGATCGAGCCAGGCCTTCAAGGTGGAGGGAATCGAGTAGTTGTACATCGGGGCGCCGAGCAGGATCGCATCCGCCGTCTCCGCCTCTTCGATCAGCTTGCCCCGCAGAGCGAAGGCAGCCCGCTCCTCAGGCGACCGGTCGGCGGGGGCGGTGTAGCCGGCATAGTAGGCGGCAGCCCGCAGATGGGGAATCGGGTCGGCATCGAGATCACGGTAGATCACCCTGCCCTCCGGGTGCGCGGCCTCCCACACGTTACGGAAGGCGGCCGTCACGGCCCGGGAGTGCGAACTCGCCCCGTTGAGAGAGGTGTCGATGTGAAGCAGCGTGGCCATGACAGTTTCTCCTGAGTTCAACGGTCCGCGGCACCGCAGCCCTGACGGGCGGGACAGCCCGCGCGGACTTTGCAGCGAACCAAGTGGTCAGCAACTGGTGTGTTTCCCAAGGGTCGCCTCCCCGGCGCCCCCGTCACACACAGCCTGCTATCTCAACCAGGCTTGAGGTCCAGCTCGCGTGACACAGGTCACGACAGCCAAGCCAGCCGGCAACCGGGGCTGACTGTGGGCCGGACGAGCGGTGCAACACCCGCTGCCCTCCCCGCGACAGCACACGACAATCGAACACTGCAGCAGGCACCTGCATACCTGGCGTCGACCCGCGACCGAACGCACCAGCAGACCAACCTGGTTATCCGAACCGGTGACATCCTGCGACCCCGGTGCGGGTCCTCGCCCGGTTCCGGCGCTCTCGTGGGGCACGTCGACGGCCGATCCACCGCGCGGTATTCGGCCAGGCCCGATGGCTTTGTGCCATTCGCCGGCAACCCGTCTCCGACGTCACTGGGGCGCCGCTACACAAGAAGGCCGGGGCGGCGTTCCGCTGTCCCGGTGCAGTGGTGGCCGGTCGGTGGGGGAGGTCTGGACGGTTGCTGACCATCGACGTGGCGGTGCTGCTCGCAGTCATCGTCGTCCGGCGACTGCGGCGCATGGGGCAGCTCGCGAGCGGCGTCACGCGGGCCAGCCGGTGAACCCCCGTACGCGCAAGAGTCGGGCGGCGACGACCAGGCGCCCGCCGGCACGGCGGCGCACCCGCATTCCGGGCAGGGGGCGGCAGCGCGCCGACGACCGGCTGCTAGGTCGTGTCCGCAAAGTCCCGTCGTCCGCCCGAAGGGCGGGCCCCGCGGCGTCTGGCACGCACCCCCGCCGCGCCGCGCGGAGTCCCTCGTACTGGATGTACTTGGGGCCTCGCCCGGCGCGGCGAGAGGGCGTGCCAGGCGTCGCGG
>NZ_MUND01000319.1 GCF_002154375.1 Streptomyces glaucescens
GCGATCGCCACCGCGGCGGCAATCGCTCCGGCAGCCCGTCCCGCCCGTCCCGGCCGAGCCGGGCGCCCGCCCCGTGCCGTGCGTCCCGTCGGTGTCCCGTGTCCCGTGTTCCCCCAGCGCCTCATGGCGGGCGAAGCTAGCGGACCTCCCGGGCGCCGTCCAGAGGGCCCCCGCGCGGGAGCCACCCCGCCGGTCACCCGGGATCGACAGGGGCAAAAGCCGCAGGTCATCCCACGCGTCACATCCGTATGACTGAATCACGGCGGAGATGGAACACGGTGACGGAGGTCACTGGGCACGGGCATGCACGGACGCGCCGATTCCGACGTCTCTCCCAGTGCCCGGCCTCATCCCCGGAAGTCCGTCCGGCCGTCACAAGGGAGCAAGGCGTTGTCCACCGTCATCGAGCAGCCCGTCGAGGCCCGCCTCGTCGCCGCCGCGCCGCGGATGCCGAGCATCCCGGCCACGCTGTACTACGACCGGCGCGATCCGTTCGCCGTTCGGATGACCTTCCCGGCCCAGGCCACCCTGGAGGGCGTGGAGGTCTGCTGGACGTTCTCCCGCGAGCTCCTCGCCGCGGGCCAGGAGGGCCCCGAGGGCCAGGGGGACGTCCGTGTGCGGCCGTACGGCTACGACCGCACCGTCCTGGAGTTCCACGCCCCCGAGGGCACCGCCGTGGTGCACGTCCACTCGGCCGAGATACGCCGCTTCCTGGAGGCGACGCGCCGGCTGGTGCCCGAGGGTCTGGAGGACGCCTACCTGGACCTGGACCACGATCTCGCGGTGCTGATGCGGGACGCCTGCTAGGGGGTGCCACCGAGCAGCGCGTCCAGCTCGCCGTAGTCGAGCCCGCCGGCCAGCGTGTCGTAGGTCCCCGCGCCCAGCAGCTCCCGCGCGGCGCGGCGGACCAGGGCGTGCGCGGCCTGAGCCACGGCAGCGCCCACGCTCACTCGCGCGACGCCCAGTGCGGCCAGCTCGGCGACGGACGGCGCGCCGGGGCCCGCCAGCACGTTCAGCGGCCCGTCGACGCCGTCGGCGAGCAGTTTCACCGTCCCCGGGTCGACGGCCCCGGGGACGAAGATCCCGTCGGCGCCCGCGGCGAGGAAGGCCGCGGCCCGCTCCAGCGTGGCGTCCACTCCCCCGGCACCGCGCAGGAAGGTGTCCACGCGCGCGTTGACGAACAGCGGCACGCCCGCCTCGTCGGCCGCCGCGCGCGCGGCGGCGATCCGCTCGGCCTGCTCCGCCACCGGGCGCAGCGGACCCCGGCCGGGGGTGTGCAGCGCGTCCTCGATGTTGATCCCGACGGCGCCGACCGCGAGCACCGCGCGGACGGTGCCGGCGACGCCCGCCGCGTCCGCCGCGTACCCGGTCTCGATGTCGGCGCTCACCGGCACCCGGACCGCGCTCGCGACGGCCGCGACGGCGGTCAGGGCCCGGTCACGCTCCAGGTGGTCGCCGTCGGACGCGCCCAGCTCCCAGGCGAGCCCGGCGCTGGTGGTGGCCACGGCGGTGGCACCGGCCTCCTCGACGAGACGGGCGCTGGCGCGGTCCCAGACGTTGGGCAGGACCAGCGGCCGGCCGGGGACATGCAGGGACCGGAAGGCGAGGGCGCGGTCGTACAGGGCGGTGTCGTGGGTCATACGGCTCACTCAACCAGCCCGTGCGCGGGCCGGTCCGGCAGGAATCCGACATGGTCGTGAGGTTCCTGGTCCGGGGTGCCTGGTCCGGGGTGCCTGGTCCGGGGTGCCTGGTCCGGGGTGCCTGGTCCGAGGTTCCTGGTCCGAGGTTCCTGGTCCGAGGTTCCTGGTCCGAGGTTCCTGGTCGTGGGGTTCCTGGCCGTGAAGGGCGCACCGGAGGTCCCGGCGCGGACCGGGCGGAAAACCGTTGACACTCCGCAGCCGCCCTCGTACGGTGTATGGCGTTCCTGTTGCCGCCGATCGGAGAAGGACGTTGCTCCTCTGAGGTCCTGAGACACCACGTCACACACCACCCGTGTGTGCGTCGCGTGCGACCTCGGCGTCGAGCCGTCCTTGCGGTGCAGGGCTTTTCCCTTTCCTCCCCGTGCCCTCGCGGACCCCTCCCCCCGGTCGTCGCTCCCCGGTGTCTCGACACGCGTTGCTCCTGACCGCTTCAAGCAACCGCGAGGCCCATATGCATACTTCCCTCACCTGCACCTCCCTGTCCTTCACCTGGCCCGACGGCACCTGCGTCTTCGACGGCCTGGACGCCTCCTTCGGCCCCGGCCGCACCGGGCTCGTCGGCGTCAACGGGTCCGGTAAATCCACCCTGTTGAAACTGATCGCCGGTGAACTGACCCCCACCGACGGCAGCGTGCGCGCCGCGGGCCAGGTCGGTTACCTCCCGCAGAACGTCACGCTGGACACCGCCCTGCGGGTCGACGAGGCACTGGGCATCGCCGGCCGGCGGGCCGCCCTGCACGCCATCGAGGCCGGTGACGTGTCCGAGCGGCACTTCGAGACGGTCGGCGACGACTGGGACGTCGAGGAGCGCGCGCTGGCGACCCTCGGCGAACTCGGCCTCAGCCACATCGACCTCGACCGCACCATCGGCGAGGTGTCCGGCGGCGAGTCGGTGCTGCTGCGCCTGGCCGCGCTGATGCTCGACCGGCCGGACGTCCTGCTGCTGGACGAGCCGACCAACAACCTCGACCTGTACGCCCGCCGGCGGCTGTACGCGGCCGTCGAGTCCTGGCCGGGCGTGCTGGTCGTGGTCAGCCACGACCGCGAACTCCTCGAACGTGTCGACCAGATCGCCGATCTGCGCTCCGGGGAGATCACCTGGTACGGCGGGAACCTCTCGGCCTACGAGGACGCGCTCGCCGTCGAACAGGAGGCGGCCGAGCGCATGGTGCGGGTCGCCGAGGCGGACCTGCGCAAGCAGAAGCGGGAGCTGTCCGACGCCCACATGAAGCTGGCCCGCCGCAAGCGGTACGGCCAGAAGATGTGGGACAGCAAACGCGAACCCAAGATCGTCATGGGGGCGCGCAAGCGCGCGGCCCAGGTCTCCGCCGGCAAGCACCGCATCATGCACGAGGAGAAGCTGGCCGAGGCCAGGGAACGGCTCGACGAGGCGGCGGAGGCCGTACGGGACGACGACGAGATCCGCGTCGACCTGCCCCACACCGCCGTGCCCGCGGGCCGGGCCGTGCTCACCCTGCGCGACCTGGAACTGGCGTACGGCGCGCGCGTGGCGGGCGGTCACGATCTGCACGGCCCGGAACGGATCGCGCTGATCGGGCGCAACGGGGCGGGCAAGACGACCCTGCTGCGCACCATCGCGGGGGAACTCGCGCCGGTGTCCGGGGAGGCGACGGCGCATGTGCCGCTGCGGTTCCTGCCGCAGCGCCTCGACGTCCTCGACGGCGAGCTGACGGTCGCCGAGAACGTGGCCCGGTTCGCGCCGGACGCCACCAACAACCGGATCCGGGCGCGGCTGGCCCGGTTCCTGTTCCGGGGCGCCCGCGCCGACCAGAGGGCGGACACCCTGTCCGGCGGCGAACGCTTCCGGGCGGCGCTGGCCGCGCTGATGCTGGCGGAACCGGCCCCGCAGCTGCTGATGCTGGACGAGCCGACGAACAACCTGGACATGGCGAGCGTGCGCCAGCTCACCTCGGCCCTGGAGTCGTACGAGGGGGCGCTGATCGTGGCCAGCCACGACCTGCCGTTCCTGGAGTCCCTCGGCATCACCCGCTGGCTGCGGCTGGACGGAGAACTCACGGAAATCACGCCAGAGGCTGTCGGGTATCCCTCCTAGCGTCGAGGGCATGCGCGAGTTCATCACCATCGTCGGAGCCCGGGAGAACAACCTCAAGGACGTCACCCTCCGCATCCCGAAAGGCCGGCTGACCGTGTTCACCGGCGTCTCGGGATCGGGGAAGTCCTCGATCGTGTTCGACACCATCGCGGTCGAGTCGCAGCGCCAGCTGAACGAGACCTTCACGTGGTTCGTGCGCAACCGGCTGCCCAAGTACGAGCAGCCGCACGCGGACGCCCTGGAGGACCTGTCGCCCGCGATCGTCGTCGACCAGAAGCCGATCGGGGGCCACTCGCGGTCCACGGTCGGCACCATGACCGACGTCTACTCGGTGCTGCGGGTGCTGTTCTCCCGGCACGGCACCCCCAGCGCCGGTCCGGCCACGGCGTACTCGTTCAACGACCCGTCGGGCATGTGCCCGCGCTGCGACGGCCTGGGCCGGACCGTGCAGCCCGCCTGGGACCGGATCCTCGACCCGGCCAGGTCCCTGGCGGACGGCGCGATCCTGTTCCCGCCGTTCGCGGCGGGCACCTGGCACGGGAAGGCGTACACCAACGCGGCGGAGCTCGACCCGCACAAGCCGGTCGGCGAGTTCACGGCCGCCGAGCGGGAGTTCCTGCTGCGCGGGCGTGGCACGAAGGTCACGATCGACGGCAGCGGCGGCTCATGGGCCCACGACTACGAAGGCCTGGCCGACCGGTTCGAACGGCTGTACCTCAAGCGGGACCTGTCCGCGCTCAGCCAGAAGACCCGCGATCTCGTCGCACGCTTCCTCGTCGAGGACACCTGCCCGGAGTGCGCGGGGGCACGGCTCAACGCCGCCGCGCTCGCCACCCGGATCGGCGGGCTGTCCATCGCCGACTGCGCCCGGATGCAGGTCGGCGATCTGATCGGGGTGCTGAGGGAGATCGGCGACCCGGTGGCCCGGCCGATCGCGCGGGCCGCGGTCGCCGCCCTGGAGCGCATCGAGGCGATCGGCCTCGGCTACCTCAGCCTGGACCGGGAGACCGCCACCCTTTCCGGGGGCGAGGGGCAGCGGCTGAAGACCGTGCGCCATCTGGGCTCCAGCCTGACCGGGATGACGTACATCTTCGACGAGCCGAGCGTCGGGCTGCACCCGCGCGATGTCGGCCGGCTCGGCGACCTGCTGCTGCGGCTGCGCGACAAGGGCAACACGGTGCTGGTCGTCGAGCACGACCCGGACGTCATCGCGCTCGCCGACCACGTGGTCGACATGGGTCCCCGCGCGGGCGCCGACGGCGGGCGGGTCGTCTTCGAGGGCACCCCGCGCGGGCTGGCCGCGTCCGGGACCCTGACCGGGCGGTGCCTGGGACGCCGTACGACGGTGAAGAAGCAGGTCCGCGCGGCGGCCGGCGAGCTGTGGGTCAAGGGCGCCGGCCGGCACAACCTGCGGGACGTCACCGTGCGGTTCCCGGCCGGGGTGCTCACGGCGGTGACCGGCGTCGCCGGGTCCGGGAAGAGCACGCTGGTCGCCGCACTGACCGAGGCGCACCCGCAGGCCGTGGTCGTCGACCAGTCGTCCATCGGCATCTCCGCGCGGTCGACGCCCGCGACCTACCTGGGGGTGATGGACACCGTACGGCGGCTCTTCGCGCGGGAGACGGGCGCCGACCCCGGGCTGTTCAGCTTCAACTCCGCGGGCGCCTGCGGCACCTGCGAGGGCCGCGGGGTGATCTGCACGGACCTCGCCTTCATGGACCCGGTGACGACCACGTGCCACACCTGCGAGGGGCGGCGGTTCCGGGAGGAGGTGCTGCGGCTGGCCGTGGGCGGCCACTCCGTCGCGGACGTGCTGGAGATGACCGCCGAGCAGGCCCTGGACTTCTTCGAGGACTCCGGCGTACGGCGGCGGCTGCGCGCCCTGCGCGACGTCGGCCTCACTTATCTGACCCTCGGTCAGCCCCTGTCGACGCTCTCCGGCGGCGAACGCCAGCGGATCAAGCTGGCGACGCGGCTGCACCGCACCGGAGCGGTCTACGTCCTCGACGAGCCGACGACCGGGCTGCACATGTCGGACGTCGACGGGCTGCTGGCGCTGCTGGACCGGCTGGTCGACGCGGGCAACACGGTCGTGGTCGTGGAGCACAACCTCCACGTGGTGGCCCACGCCGACTGGGTGGTCGATCTCGGCCCGGGCGGCGGACGGGACGGCGGACGCGTGGTGTTCGAGGGGACTCCGAGCGAGCTGCTGAGGGCGGAGGGGTCGTACACCGGCGAGCATCTGCGGCGGGTCACGGGGGTGCGGTGAGGCGACGGAGGTGACGAGGGTGCGGTGAGGCGACGGGGGTGACGAGGGCGCGGCGAGGCGGCGGGCGGCACCCCGTCCGCGCCCGGCCGGGCTGCCCTCTCCGACAATGGGCCTGCATGATGTGCGCCGACACCCGACGGGTTTCGGCCACGACCAGAACCACCCATCCGATACGGAGACCCCCGTGCCCAGCAAGAAGGCCCTCATCCGCCGCCCCAGTCCCCGCCTGGCCGAAGGCCTCGTCACGCACGTCGCACGTACGGAGGTCGACCTCGACCGCGCGGTGAAGCAGTGGGAGGCGTACGCGGAGGCGCTGCGCACCCACGGCTGGGAGACCGTCGAGGTCGACCCCGCCGACGACTGTCCCGACTCGGTGTTCGTCGAGGACACCGTGGTGATGTACAAGAACGTCGCCCTGATCACCCGTCCCGGCGCCCAGTCCCGCCGCTCCGAGACCATCGCGGTCGAGGAGACCGTGGCGAGCCTCGGCTGCTCGGTGAACTGGATCTGGGACCCGGGCACCCTGGACGGCGGCGACGTCCTGAAGATCGGCGACACCGTCTACGTGGGCCGCGGCGGCCGTACCAACGCGGCGGGCGTGCAGCAGCTGCGGGCCGCCTTCGAGCCGCTGGGGGCGCGGGTGGTGTCCGTGCCGGTGAGCAAGGTGCTGCACCTGAAGTCGGCGGTCACGGCGCTGCCGGACGGGACGGTGATCGGGCGCATCCCGCTGATGGACACGCCGTCGCTGTTCGGGCGTTTCCTGCACGTGCCGGAGGACTCCGGGTCCCACGTGGTGCTGCTCGGCGGCCACAAGCTGCTGATGGCGGCCAGCGCCCCGAAGACCGCCGAGCTGTTCGCCGACCTCGGCTACGAGCCGGTCGTCGTCGACATCGGCGAGTTCGAGAAGCTGGAGGGCTGTGTGACATGTCTCTCGGTGCGGCTGCGCGAGCTGTACGCCTGACCGGGTGACCTGCCCAACGGTTCAGCCCCGGGACCTGCGTGTCCCGGGGCTTCTCCGCATATCGGAACGGCTCGGGCAAAGGGCACCTGATCAGCGCTCTTTACGGCGACCTTAACCTACGGCTTCGTAACCTACGGATTCGTAGCCTACGATCCCGTAGGTTCCGGCGCCGCCCGCCGGGGCACCCGTACCTGTAGTCGAAGCCCGTCCCCCTGGAGTACCCGTGACGATCACCTCTCCCCACCTCGGCAGCCCTTCCGTCTGGACCGACGCACGGCTGCTGTACGCCCTGGAGGAAGTGGTCGAGAAGGAACTGAACCGCCACCTGAACGTCGCCAAGGACTGGATGCCGCACGAGTACGTGCCGTGGTCCGACGGCCGCAACTTCCCCGGCCTCTTCGAGGACGGCGAAGCCTGGGACAAGGAACAGTCCAAGGTCACCGAGATCGGCCGGATCGCCCTGGTGGTGAACCTGCTGACCGAGGACAACCTGCCCAGCTACCACCACGAGATCGCCAGCCTGTTCGGCCGTGACGGCGCCTGGGGCACCTGGGTGCACCGCTGGACCGCCGAGGAGGGCCGGCACGGCATCGTCATGCGCGACTACCTGCTCACCTCGCGCGCGGTGGACCCGGACAAGCTGGAGCAGTTCCGCATGGCCCACATGAGCGAGGGCTTCGAGTCCGACAACCGGCACTCGATGCTGCACTCGATCGCCTACGTCGCATTCCAGGAACTCGCCACCCGCATCTCGCACCGCAACACCGGCCACCAGTCCGGCGACCCGGTCTGCGACCGCATGCTGGCGCGCATCGCCACCGACGAGAACCTGCACATGGTGTTCTACCGGAACCTGCTCAAGGCGGCCTTCGAGCTGGCGCCCGACCTCACCATGCAGGCGGTCCGCGACGTCGTAGTGAATTTCCGCATGCCCGGCCACGGCATCCCCGGCTTCGAGCGGGCCGCCGCGCAGATGGCCATCGGCGAGGTCTACAACCTGCGCATCCACCACGACGACGTGCTCCAGCCGGTGCTGCGCTTCCTGAGGGTCCTGGAGATCGACGGGCTCGGCCCCGAGGGCCTCAAGGCGCAGGAGGAGCTCGGCCTGTTCATGAACGGCCTGGACTCCGAGGCCTCGAAGTTCGACGAGAAGCTGGCCGCCCGCAAGGCCCGGATGGCCGCCCGCGCGGCCCTGTAGCCCCGGGCGGACGATCATGGGGGCCGTGTCGGTCGTACGGCCGTGATCGGGGCTGCGGCATCATGCGGGCCCTGCATCACCGGCCGGCTTCCTCCCGGACCTGATCGAGGAGGACGCCGCGCGCGTGCGGCAGCGGATCGGACTCGCGCCACGGCCGGACGGATCCCGCACGGCCCCGCCCCGACAGCCTGGACCGATACGGCCGTACCGGCACCCGTGCTGTTGGGGCCGGCGTGTCAGACGTCGCGCGGGGCGACGGCGAGGACGCCGGGATCCCGGTGCGCTCAGTGCGAGGTACGGCGCAGCCCGAGGCGCTCCTTCTCGGACAGGCCGCCCCAGACGCCGAAGCGTTCGTCGTGGGTGAGGGCGTACTCGAGGCAGGCGGCCCGCATCTCGCACATACCGCAGATGCGCTTCGCCTCACGCACCGAGCTGCCGGGCTCGGGAAAGAAGAAGTCCGCCCCGGTCTGCGCGCACAGGGCCTGCGACTGCCAGACGGGGGTGGCCGGGGTGATCGTTTCGAGCTGCATGTCCGAGAGCCTGCCGGACGGCGAAAAACGTTCGATCAACGCCGGATCAACGCGGCGCTCCAGGGCCCCCGGCCGCCCCGATGATGCCCCGCGCGGGGTGCCCGACGCACGGCGGCGCGCGGAAACCGCGGAAACACCGAAGGCCACGACAGTCACCGTGAGTGACTACCGGTGCGGGTTCCGGCGGCGGTTGTCGGTGGGCGGTGCGAGACTCGGCAGAGCAGGCAACGGGACCCTTCCGAGGAGGGCGAAGATGCTCACCACCCGTTTCGTCGACGGCGCCCCGAACTGGGTCGATGTCGGCACCCCCGACATCGAGGGCGCCGTCTCCTTCTACGGCGGTCTCTTCGGCTGGCGCTTCCAGCCGGCGGGACCCGCGGCCGGCGGGTACGGCTTCTTCCAGCTGGACGGCCGGACGGTGGCCGGCGGGATGCAGACCGCCCCGGCGCAGGGCCCGCCCTCCTGGACTGTCTACTTCCAGAGCCCGGACGCGGAGGCCGGCGTCCGGGCGGCCGAACAGGCGCACGGCGGTGTGGTGCAGCGGCCCATGGACGTGGCGGACCAGGGCCGCATGGCGATCCTCACCGACAAGGCGGGCGTGCCGTTCGGCATCTGGCAGCCGGGGCGGACCGCGGGCATCGACGTGGCGGGCGACCCGGGCTCCCTGTGCTGGGTGGAGCTGTACACGGCGGACCTGCCGGCCGCCGCCGCGTTCTACCGCGCTGTGCTGGGTCTGGAGACCTTCGGCGTCCCCTTCCCCGGCGGCGTCTACACCACGGTCAACCCCGCGGGCGGCGGCGAGGACTCCATGTTCGGCGGCATGGTGCCGCTGGCCGACGATCCGGCGGAGGCGGACGCGGACCCCTACTGGCTGGCGTACTTCGAGGCCGAGGACACCGACGCCACCGTCGCCGACGCCGAACGGCTGGGCGGCACCGTCCGCATGCCCGCCACCGACGTGCCCGGCGTAGGCCGCATCGCCAAACTCGCCGACCCGTACGGCGCCCGCTTCGCGGTGATCAAGAGCGCGCCGTCCCAGGAGTGAACCGGAGCGGGGGCGGCGCACCAAACCTGTCAGGATTCGATCCCGTGCAAGGTGACTTCTCTTCAGGAGCACTGAGAGCGGAGGCTGCGCATGACGCCGCAGGTCCCCGCCGAAAGCCGCGAGTCGTCCCGTGCGGGAGGGGCGGCCAGGAGGGCTGTTGCCAGGGGTGGCCTGGTGCGCCTTCGTCGCCTTCTCGGACCCGGCGCGCGCCCCTGTGGTCGCGGGTCGGCTACGCGGTGACCGCGTTCGTGTCCGCCGCGGGCACGGCGGCCGAACTCGTGGCGGCGGGCAGGCGCCGGCGCGGCGTCGCGAAGGGCATCGCCGACGAGCGTCCCGGCGTGACCGCCGGGTTCCGCGGGGCGTGACGGGGCGGCGCGAAGGTGCGGGCGCGCCCGTCAGGCGGAGGCCCGCCGGACCAGCGTCGTGGGCAGCACCACACCGGTCGGGGCGTCCGTCCCGGCGCCGTCGCCGTCCGGCGTGGCCGGCGTATCGGGGTCGAGGCGGTGCAGCAGCAGGCGGGCCATCAGGCGGCCCATCTCCTCGATGTCCTGACGGACCGTCGTCAGCGGCGGGTCGGTCTGTTCCGCCAGGGGCAGCATGTCGTCGAAGCCGATCACGGCGACGTCGTCGGGCACACGCCGGCCTCGCTCCCGCAGCACCCGCAGGGCACCCGCGGCGGTCAGGTCGTTCGCGGCGAACACGGCGTCCAGGCCGGGAACAAGGTCCAGGAGTGCGCGCATGGCCCGCTCCCCGCCGGCCGGTGTGAAGTCGCTCTCCACGACCAGCCGGGGGTCCGCGTCGCCCACCACGTCCCGGTAGCCGTCGAGCCGGTCCGCCGCCGAGGTCTGGTCGAGCGGGCCGGTGATGTGCGCGATGCGAGTGCGGCCCAGGCCCGCGAGGTGGCGTACGGCCTCCCGGGCGCCACCGCGGTTGTCGCTGTCGACGTACGGGGCCCGCAGTGCCTCGTCGCTCCAGCCGGGCCGCCCGCCGAACACCGTCGGCACTCCGGCGCGCTGGATGAGGCCGGGCAGCGGGTCGTCGAGGTGCAGGGAGAACACCAGCGCGCCGTCGACATGGCCGCCGGCCAGATAGCGGGCCACGCGCGCGTGGTCGTCGCGGCCCTCCGTCAGCAGCAGCACCAGCTGGTTGTCGTGGGCGGTCAGCTCCTTGCTGATGCCCCGCAACTGCCGCGCGAAGAACGGGTCGGCGAAGACCCGGTCCTCCGGTTCGGCGATGACGACGGCGACCGCGTCGTGCCGCTTGGTCACCAGGCTGCGGGCCGCCTGGTTGGGGACGTAGCCAAGCTCCTCCACCGCCTGCCGGACCCGCTCCACCAGGGGTTCGCGGACTCCGTCCCCGCCGTTCACCACCCGCGACACGGTGGCCCGGGACACGCCCGCCCGCGCGGCCACGGCCTCCAGCGTGGGACGCGACGCTGCCTCGGTCACTTCGGGACTCCTCCTCGGCGGTTGCCGAAAAGGATAACCACGCGGGCCGAGCCCCGAGGTGGTGCCCGCGTCACCGGCGGACGAGAGGGCCGGGCCGGTCTCCGGCGCTCGTCATTGGGCGTGCTCGTGCCCGGTGGCCGGCCCGGACCCGCCCATCGCGCCCGAGCCGTGCGGCTCGTGGGGGTCGTGCGGCTCGTACCCGGGGATCGTGCCGTCCGGTTTCTTCACCAGGAACAGCCCCACCATCCCCATGTCGGAATGGCTCTGCACATGGCAGTGGTACATCCAGGCGCCGGCCCCGACGCCCTCCCCCGCGACGACCTGGAAGCCGAAGGAGTCCGCCGGGCCGACGATCTTGTTGTCGATGACCTGGCTGGGGTCCTCGGGGCCGGTCAGCATGCCGGTGCGGTTGTCGGCCCAGCGATGTCCGTGCAGGTGGAAGGTGTGGTAGTACTCGCCGTGCGTGATCATCACGAACTCGACGCGGTCGCCCACCGTCGCCTCGAAGTCCGGGCCGGTGTGCGGGGGCCGGTTGTTGACGGTCATGTCGTTGAAGACGATGGTGTGGGTCCGGTCCGGCAGGATGTCGCCCTTGCGGCGGACGATCACCGGCCCGTACAGGCCCTTGCGGATGCCGCCCGTGCCGTGTTCGGTGCCCACCACGTGGTCGTGGTAGTGCCAGTAGCCGGCGCTGCCCGCCCGCCAGGTGCCGTCCTTGCGGCGGCCCGGGGCGTGGGTGCGCCAGGTGTAGGTGCGGGTGCCGCCGGGTTCGACGTCGCTCCCGTTCTGCTTGGTGCCGTCGCTGGAGATCTCGTAGTCCAGGCCGTGGACGTGCAGACTCACCGGCACGTCCATGGTGTTCTCGAAGTCGATGTGCAGGGTGTCGCCCTCGTTCAGCTCGATCAGCGGTCCCGGGATCGTCGCCTTGCCCTTCTCCAGGCCGTAGCCCATCTGTCCGTCGGCGAGTCGCTCGGCGTAGAGCCGGATGCGTCTCACCTCGCCGCCGGCCGGGGCCGTCCTGACCGCTTCGCCGGCGCCGGTGGCCTCGGGTGCCGCCGCCAGGGACAACGATGTCGCGGCGACCGCCGCGCCGCTCAGGAGGACCCGCCGGTTGAACCCACGTCTGTCCATGCCGAACTCCCCACTCCGGTACGGGATTCGAGACGGTAGCGGGGCACACCGCGTTTATCCACACCCAGGACAAAGTTCGTTGGATCCCGGTCATATCTATTGGCGAACCACGCAAAGAGGTCTAGCTTCCTTGGCGCTGTTGCTGTGACCGACGAGGGGTGGGTGACCACATGCGGTCCACACCGCACCAAAGGCCCAGGAAACGACGACGGCCGGGCATGGGCGGACGCGCCGTGACGGCCGTCCTGACCGCCGGTCTGCTCACCGCAGGCCTGCTCTCCGGCACCGCCGCGAGTGCGCGCCCGGAGCCGGGACCGTCCCTGACAACGATGTCCGTCAAGTCGCCGCCGGGCGGCGCGAACGTACGGGTGCTGATCTTCTACGGTTCCGCGGCGTCCGGGGGCGAGTCCCCGCTCGTGAACGCCGGGATCGAGGCGATCGAGCGGATCGGGCTGTCCGGCCCGGTGAACCAGCGCTTCAAGGTCGAGGCCACGGACGACGCCTCGGTCTTCACCGACGAGGCCAGGCTCGGCCGGTTCAACGCCATCGTCTTCCTCACCGGGGGCGGCGACGTCCTCGACCCGGAGCAGGAAGCGGGCCTGGAGGCGTACATGGAGGCGGGCGGCGGTTTCGTCGGCCTGCACGACGCCGCCCGCGCGGAGCCGTACTCGGAGTGGTTCACCGGGCTGATCGGCGCCCGCCCGGCCTCCTCGAGCCCCACCACCGTGCAGCGGGCGACGGTGGAGGTCGGCGACCGTGTGCACCCGGCCACCAAGGATCTGCCGGTGCAGTGGAAGCGGCCGGACCGGTGGCTGAACTGGGTGAAGAACCCTTCCGGCACGGTGCACACCGTCGCCCGGGTACGGGAGTCCACATACCGGCCCGGCACCGGCGCGAGCGGCTGGGACCATCCCGTCAGCTGGTGCCGTGACTACGACGGCGGCCGCTCCTTCTACACCGGCATGGGCGGCACGGTGTCGTCGTACGACGAGACCGACTTCCGCGCCCACCTGCGCGGCGCCCTGCTGTGGACCACACGGCTGGTGCGCGCCGACTGCAAGGCCACCATCAACGGCAACTACCGGGCCGAACGGCTGACCAAGCCCAACCAGCCCGGCCGGAACGACCAGATCGGCGAGCCGCACGGCCTGGTCACCGCCCCCGACGGGCGGGTCTTCTACATCGGCCGCGGCGGCGCCGACTCCTCCCAGCCGGTGATCACCGACTGGAACGACCCGGACATCGGCAAGGGCAAGGGCGAGATCCACGTCTACGACCCGAGGACCGGACAGGTCACCCTGGCGGGCGCGCTGACGGTCTTCGGCAACAAGGGCGGCGGCGACGAGCTGGTCAAGGTCGAGGAGGGCCTGCTCGGCATCGAACTCGACCCCCGGTTCGAGGAGAACGGGTGGGTGTACCTGCACTACACCCCGCACTCCGGGATCGACCGTGAGACCCGGATGGCCGAGCGGCGCGTCTCCCGCTTCACCTTCGACCGGGCCACCGACAAGCTGGACCTGGGCAGTGAGAAGGTGCTGCTCGAGTGGCCCGTGCAGATCCACAGTTGCTGCCACGCGGGCGGCGGGATGGCCTGGGACTCCAAGGGCAACCTGTACATCGCGACCGGCGACAACAACTCCAGCCGCTTCAGCGACGGTTACTCCGGCAACAACCCGGAGCCCGACTTCAAGGGCGTGTCCTTCGCCGACGCCCGCCGCACCGCCGGCAACACCAACAACCTCAACGGCAAGATCCTGCGCATCCACCCCGAGCCCGACGGGACCTACACCCTCCCCGAGGGGAACCTGTTCACCGGCGAGGAGACCGACGAGGGCGGGGGCAAGACCCGCGGCGAGATCTACGTCATGGGCGTCAGGAACCCGGCGCGCATCTTCGTCGACAAGACCACCGACATCCTCTACGCGGGCTGGGTCGGCCCGGACGCCTCGGCGCCGTCCCCGGTGTGGGGCCCGGCGAAGTACGACACCTTCGCGGTGATCACCAAGGCGAGCAACCGGGGCTGGCCGTACTGCATGGGCAACAAGCAGCCGTACCGGGACCGGAACCTGCCGGACCCGTCCGAGCCGCTCGGCTGGTACGACTGCGACCATCCGAAGAACGAGTCCCCGAACAACGACGGCCTGGTCGACCTCCCGCCGGTCACCGGGAACAACATCTGGTACTCCCCGCAGGGCGGCGGCCCCGACTTCCCGCGCGACGCCGACGGGATTCCGTCGTACCGGCAGGAGGACGCCACGTACCGGCTGCCGTGGCTCAAGGGCGGCGGGCAGGCCGCGATGAACGGGCCGGTCTACCGGCACGCCGATGTCGCGCCCGGCAGCGACGTGGCCTGGCCCGCCTACTGGGACGGCAAGTGGTTCGTCGGCGACTTCTACGACGCCGACCAGCCGCGCAACGCCGTACTGATGGACCCGAGGACGCAGGGCGACGGCGGGCCGCCGGTGCACTCCGAGTCGCTGAAGAAGATCGTCCCGGTCGGCAACGACGGCATCAAGAACCTGATGGACTGGAAGTTCGGCCCGGACGGCGCGCTGTACGTGCTCGACTACGGCCGCGGGTTCTTCACCTCGGACGCCAAGTCCGCCCTGTGGCGGGTGACCTACACCGGCGGCGGCCCGACGCCGGCCGCCGACCAGCTGGCGAGGGGGTCTCAGTCGTGAGAACCGTACGACGCCGACGAAGGACGGTGGCCGCCCTGCTGGCGGGGCTGCTCCTGCTGCTCGGGGTGCAGGCGGCCCCGGCGGCGGTCGGGCAGAGCGAACCGCCCGCCGCGTCCGCCGCACCCGAAGCCGCCCAGGTGCTCACCTGGACGGCCGGGGACGACATCACCAAGTACACCTCGGCGCCCGCGACCGCGGTGGCGGGCCCGGCGACCATCGTCTTCGAGAACAGCGCGGCCACCGGCAACACCACCGGCATGCCGCACACCCTGACCTTCGCGACCAGCGACCCCGAGTTCAACAGCGACGTCCCGCTGAACATCCTGGCCGGTCCGAACGACGACATGGGCGGCCGGCACACCGCCGAGGTCACCCTGACCCCGGGCCGCTACTTCTACCACTGCACCATTCCCGGCCACGGGTCCATGCAGGGCATCCTCGTGGTGACCGAGGGCAGCGGCGAGGACACGACACCGCCCGAGGCCACGGCGGAGGTCAGCGGGACGCGGAACGGGCAGGGGCAGTACGTCGGGTCGGCGAGCGTCGGCATCCGGGCGACGGACGCCGACGGCGGGTCGGGGGTCGACCGCATACAGTACGCGGTCGGCGCCGACGGCGACTGGCTCGCGTACACCACCCCGGTCGTCATCGACCAGGTCGGCACCCACACCGTCCGCTACCGCGCCTACGACAGGGCCGGCAACGTCTCCGCCGAGAAGAGCGTCGAGTTCACCGTCGTCGCCCCGCCGACCGACGACACCACCCCGCCGGAGACCTCGGCCACGGTCAGCGGCGAGCGCAATCCCGACGGCACCTACATCGACATGGCCACGGTCACCGTGACCGCCTCGGACACCGGGTCCGGGGTGAACACCATCGAGTACGCGATCGGCGCGTCCGGCGCCTGGCAGCCGTACACCGCCCCCGTGATGGTGCACCGGACCGGCGACCACACCGTCCGTTACCGGGCCACGGACAAGGCGGGCAACGTGGCGGCGGAGAAGAGCGTCGCGTTCACGGTGGTGGCCGCGCCCCCGCAGGACACCACACCGCCGGTCACCGGGGCGACCGTCGACGGTACCCGGAACTCCGACGGGGCCTACGTCAACCGGGCCACGGTGAACGTGAGCGCGACCGACCCGGGCGGGTCGGGGGTCGACCGTATCGAGTACGCGCTCGACGGTGGACCGTACATCGCCTACACGGCACCGCTGGTCGTCGACCGCGCCGGCGCCCACACCGTCGCCTACCGCGCCACCGACAAGGCCGGCAACACCTCCCCGGCCCGCACGGTGAGCTTCACCGTCGTCTCCGGCCAGGTCCCGGCCCCGAACTGCCCGGAGTACGACGAACGCCTCACCGTCATCGTCGGCACCGTCGACTCGGGCGTCCCCAACCGGGTCACGAACAACCGCTGCCGGATCAACGAGCTGATCGAGGACGAGAAGCAGTGGTCCTCGCACGCGCTCTTCCTCAAGCATGTGAAGGCGGTCCTCGACACGCTGCTGCGCGACGGGGTCGTCGACCAGCGCGAGTACAACGCGGTCCAGCGGGCGGCGCGCCAGTCCGGCATCGGCAGGCCCGGCCAGACCGACGGCTACCGCACAATCTTCGACGGCAGCGCGGAGTCGTTCGCCGCCTGGCAGCACGTCGGCGGCGGTTCCTTCGCCCTCAACCCCGACGGGTCGATGACCAGCGGCACCACCGAGGCGGGCCTGGGCATGCTGTGGTTCCCGCAGCGCAAGTACGGCGACTTCTCGCTGCGCCTGCAGTGGCGGGACGACGCGCCCGGCACCGGCAACGCCAACTCCGGCGTCTTCGTGCGCTTCCCGTGGGTCCACGACCACCCGGAGGAGCCGCGCCCGGAGTGGGTCGCCATCAAGTACGGCCACGAGGTGCAGGTGCTGGACCGGCCGGACGGCGACATGTACAAGACGGGCTCGGTGTACGGCTTCGACCGGGTCGGGCTCGCCGGTGCCGGTGTCACCCAGAAGGGCACCTGGAACGACTACGAGATCCGCGTGGTCGACCAGCACTACTCGGTCTACCGCAACGGTGTGCTGATCAACGAGTTCCACAACATCGGCGGCCAGGAGTTCGCCCCGCCCCGCGCGGACGACCCGGGCAGCGACGGTCGGCGGTTCGCCTCCGGCTACCTCGGGCTCCAGGTCCATGGCACGACCGATGTGATCTCGTACCGGGACATCAGGATCAGGGAGTTGTAGCCCGTCCCCGAGGGCTGCGGCTCAGCCCTTCCTCGCCCTGCTCGGCTGTACCCGCTTGGGTTCCCCCGGCATCTTCGGATACTCGGGCGGGTACGGCAGATCGCCGAGTCCGTGGTCGTGCTCGTCGCGGCGGGCGAGGTCGAGCAGGGCGTCCAGGGAGTAGCGGTGCTCGTCCATGTCCGCGTGCACGTCGCCGGCCTCGGCGAAGCGCGCGGGCATGGTCGCGAGGTCGAAGTCCTGCGGGTGCGCCACCCCGACCTCCTCCCAGCGCAGCGGCGCGGAGACGGGGGCGTGCGGGCGGGGCCGTACGGAGTACGCGGAAGCGATGGTCCGGTCCCGGGCCGTCTGGTTGTAGTCGACGAAGATCTTCTGCCCCCGTTCCTCCTTCCACCACTTGATGGTCACCTGCTCCGGCATCCGCCGCTCCAGCTCCCGGCCGACGGCGATGGCGGCGCGCCGGACCTGGGTGAAGGTCCAGCGCGGTTCGATGGGCACGAAGACGTGCAGTCCGCGCCCGCCGGAGGTCTTCGGGAAGCCCCGCAGCCCGCCGAACTCCTCCAGTACCGCACGTAGTTCGTGGGCGGCGCGGGCCGCGTCGTCGTAGTCGGTGCCGGGCTGCGGGTCGAGGTCGATGCGCAGTTCGTCGGGGCGGTCGACGTCGTCGCGGCGGACCGGCCAGGGGTGGAAGGTGAGGGTGCCGTACTGGGCGGCCCACACCACGGCGCCCTCCTCGGTGGGGCACATCTCGTCGGCGGTGCGTCCGCTGGGGAAGGTGATGTGGGCGGTGGGGATCCAGTCGGGCATGCTCTTGGGCGCCCGCTTCTGGTAGAACCACTCGCCGGTCACCCCGTCGGGGTAGCGCTCCAGGGTGGTGGGCCGGTTCCGCAGGGCGCGCAGGATGCCGGGGCCGACGGCGATGTAGTACCGGGCGAGGTCCAGCTTGGTGAAGCCGCGTTCCGGGAAGAAGACCTTGTCCGGGTTGGTCAGCCGCACGGTCCGGCCGGCCACCTCGAGTTCCACCGCTTCGCCCATGCAGCCACGGTAGACACACCTCTCGTTCCTCGCATACCGGGCATCTATGGCCGTATGCGCGCAGAATCGGACCATGGATCTGCCGGTCATGCCCCCCGTGAAGCCGATGCTCGCCAAGTCCGTGGCGAAGATCCCGCCAGGCATGCAGTACGAGGCGAAGTGGGACGGGTTCCGGGCGATCGTGTTCCGGGACGGCGCCGAGGTGGAGCTGGGCAGCCGTACCGGAAAGCCGCTGACCCGGTATTTCCCCGAGCTGGTGACGGCGCTCGCGGAGCGGTTGCCGCGGCGGTGCGTGCTGGACGGGGAGATCGTGATCGCGCGGGAGGGGCGGCTGGACTTCGACGCGCTCACGGAGCGGATCCACCCCGCGGACTCGCGGGTGCGGATGCTCGCGGAGAGGACGCCGTCCTCCTTCGTCGCCTTCGACCTGCTGGCCCTGGACACCGAGTCGCTGCTCGACGTGCCCCAGGTGGACCGGCGGGCCCTGCTGGTCAGGGCGCTGGACGCGGCGACGCCCCCGGTGCACGTGGCGCCGGCGACGACCGACATCGAGGTGGCGCGGCAGTGGTTCGAGCAGTACGAGGGCGCGGGGCTGGACGGGGTGATCGCCAAGCCGATGGATCTGCGCTACCGCCCGGACGAGCGCGCCATGTTCAAGATCAAGCATGAGCGGACGGCGGACGTGGTCGTGGCGGGCTACCGCCTCCACAAGAGCGGGCCGGTGGTCGGCTCGCTGCTGCTCGGGCTCCACGACGACCGGGGCGTCCTCCAGCACGTGGGCGTGTCGGCGGCGTTCTCGATGAAGAGGCGGGCCGAGCTGGTGGCGGAGCTGGAGCCGCTGCGGATGACGGACGCCCAGGGGCATCCGTGGGCGGCCTGGGCGGAGGAGGCCGCGCACGAGTCGGCGCGGCTGCCCGGCGCGCCGAGCCGCTGGTCGGGCAAGAAGGACCTGTCGTGGGTGCCGCTGCGGCCCGAGCGGGTCGCGGAGGTGGCGTACGACCACATGGAGAACGGGGCCAGGTTCCGCCACACGGCCCGGTTCCGCCGCTGGCGCCCCGACCGGACGCCGGAGAGCTGCACCTACGCCCAGCTGGAGGAGCCGGTGCGGTACGACCTCGCGCAGATCTTCGGCGAAAAGTGACCCGCCGGGGGCGGCCCCACGGACCGGGTGGCCGCCCCGCCGGTCACGGTCGCACCGGCGCCTGCCGTGTCACGGCTGCATCAGCACCTTCACCGCGCCCTCACGCTTGCGCTGGAACATCTCGTAGGCGTGCGGGGCGTCGTCCAGCGGCACCCGGTGGGTGGCGAAGTCGTCGACGCCGAGCGGGTCCTCGTCGGTGAGGTAGGGGATGATCTCGTCGGTCCAGCGCCGCACGTTGGCCTGCCCCATGCGGATCTGGAGCTGCTTGTCGAAGAGGGTGAGCATCGGCAGCGGGTCGGCCATGCCGCCGTAGACGCCGACGAGGGACAGGGTGCCGCCGCGGCGGACCAGGTCGATCGCGGTGTGCAGGGCGGCGAGCCGGTCCACGCTGAAGCGCTCCGCCAGCGGCGCGCCGATGGCCCGGGGCAGCAGGGCGGCGGCCTGCTGGGTGAGCTTGGCGGCGGCGCTGCCGTGCGCCTCGGTGCCGACCGCGTCGATCACGGCGTCGGGGCCGCGCCCGTCGGTCTCGTCGCGGATGGCGGCGACCAGTTCCTTCTCGCTGTCGAAGCTCTTCAGGTCGTACGTCTCCACGCCGCGCGCGCGGGCCCGCTCCAGCCGCTCGGGGACCAGGTCGACGCCGAACACCCGCCCGGCGCCGCGCACCTGGGCGACCCGGCAGGCCATGTCACCGATCGGCCCGAGGCCGAGCACGGCGACGCTGCCGCCCACGGGGATGTCGGCGTAGGCGACCGCCTGCCAGGCGGTGGGCAGCACGTCGGAGAGGTAGACGAAGCGGTCGTCGGGCGGGCCTTCGGGGACCTTGATCGGCCCGAACTGGGCCTGCGGGACCCGCAGGTACTCCGCCTGGGCGCCGGGGACCGCGCCG
>NZ_MUND01000032.1 GCF_002154375.1 Streptomyces glaucescens
CGACCAGCTGCGGCCGGCCGCCGCCCGCACCGAGAACAGCGTCGTCATCGACGCGCCGTTCGACCTGGTGTGGGACATGACCAACGACGTGGCGAACTGGCCGAACCTGTTCAGCGAGTACGCGTCGGCCGAGATCCTGCGCCGCGAGGGCGACACCGTGCGGTTCCGCCTGGCCCTGCACCCGGAGGAGGACGGCAAGGTCTGGAGCTGGGTGTCCGAGCGGGTCATGGACCGCGCGAACAAGTACGTCAAGGCCCACCGTGTCGAGCCGGGGCCGTTCGCCTTCATGAACATCCACTGGCACTACCGGGAGACCGGCACCGGGGTGGAGATGCGCTGGGTGCAGGAGTTCCACATGAAGCGGGAGGCCCCCCTCGACGACGAGGGCATGGCCGCCCGCATCGACACCAACTCCCGGGTGCAGCTGGCGCTGATCAAGGAGCGGGTGGAGGCGGCGGCCCGCAGCCGCGCCGCGGCGGCGGTGCGGCGGTGAGCGCGGTGGACTTCGCGCTGAAGGGCCGCCACGTGCTGGTCACGGGCGGCACCCGGGGCATCGGGCGCGCCACGGTGCTGGCGCTGGCCGCGCAGGGCGCGTCGGTGACCGCCTGCCACGTGCGGGAGGGCCGCCCGGCCGAGTCGCTGCGGCGCGAGCTGGACGAGCAGGGCTTCCAGGGGTCCCTGGTGCGCTGCGACATCGCCGACCCGGAGCAGGTGGAGCGGCTGGTGACCACCGCGCACGAGACGCACGGGGCGATCGACGCCGTGGTGAACAACGCCGGGGTGATCAGCCATCTGCCGCTGGAGGAGCTGTCCCCGCCGGAGTGGCACCGCATCCTCGACACCAACCTGACGGGGATGTACCAGGTGATCCGCGCGGCGCTGCCGTATCTCGCCGAGGTCGCCTCGGTCGTCAACATCAGCTCCGCCGTGGCCCACCACGGGATGCCCGGCGCCGCGCACTACGTGGCGTCCAAGGCCGGGGTCATGGGCCTGACCCGGGCGCTGGCCAAGGAACTCGGACCGCGGGGGGTGCGGGTCAACTGTGTCGCCTCGGGCCTGGTGGAGACGGACCAGATGAAGGCGGTCACCGCTCAGGGGCGGGCCCGCTACGAGCAGATGATCTCGCTGCGCCGGCTGGGCCGGCCGGAGGAGATCGCGGACGTGGTGCTCTTCCTGGTCTCGCCCGCCTCCCGGTACGTCACCGGGGCCACCCTCGACGCCGACGGCGGCATCTGACCGGAAGGGAGCCGCGCCCGTGCTGCGCACCGTAATGGAGATGAGGGTCCGCGAGGGCTGCGAGGGTGAGTTCCGGGCCACCTGGCTGGAGACGGCCCGGGCGGCGGCGCTGCTGCCCGGATGCGCGGGGCAGACCCTGCTCCGTGACCCGGACGACCCGCACACCCATCTGATCATGGCCGACTGGGCCGACCGGGCCTCCCTGGAGGCCTTCCGGAGGAGTCCGCAACGGGCGGAGCTGAGCGCCCGCCTGGAGACGTTCCGCGCCTTCGCCCACCAGCGGGTGCTGGAGACCGTCGCCCATCTTCCCGCCCGGCCCACCGAGGAGAGGTAAACCGTCATGCCCGTACGTGTCATGGTGTCCGCCCGGATCGAGGAGAAGGACCGGGAGGCCTTCGAGGAGGCGTACCGTCGCGTCACCGCCGCGGTCCGCGGCACCCCCGGACACCTCCGCGACGAACTGCTGCGCGACGCCGAGGAGCCCGGCCGCTACGTCCTGCTCGCCGAGTGGGAGAGCGAGCAGGCGTTCCGCGCCTGGGAGGACGCCCCCGGCCACCGGGAGACGGCGGCGCCCATGTTCCCGTACTGGAGCGGTGGCGGCATCGAGCGGCGGATCTACGATCTGCGCGCCCGGCTCGACAGCGTTCCGTCGCACGGCTGAGCCGGACGGCTGTCATGGCGACCATCCGCGAGGCGGGAACCACCCGCAAGACGGCGGCCATCCGCAAGGCACTGGTGATCGGGGCCGGCATCGGCGGGCTCACCACGGCGGCGGGCCTGTTGCGGCAGGGCATCGAGGCGGAGGTGTTCGAGGCCCGCCGCACCCCGGGGCTGCTGCTGACCGGCGGCGGTTTCATGCTCTGGCACAACGCGTTCCTGGCCCTGCGCCGGATCGGTCTCGACGAGGCCGTCGCCGCGGACTCCGTCCGGATGCGCTTCCACGAGTTCCGCTCGGACACCGGCAGGCGGCTGGCGCGCTGGCACCTGGACGGACCGTCGGAGCGCTGCGGGGCGCCGGCCTGCGCCCTGCGGCGGTCCACCCTGCACAAGGTGCTCACCCACGCCGTGGGCGACCACCGCATCCGGCTCGGTTCCCGGCTCACCGGCTGGACCGAGGACGGCGAGGGCGTCACCGCGCACTTCGCGGACGGGTCCACGGCCCGCGGTGACGTGCTGATCGGCGCGGACGGGCTGCGCTCGACGGTACGCGCGCGGATGCGGCGCGGCTTCGAGCCGCCCCCGCGGTACGCGGGCTACACGGCCTGGCAGGCCATCACCCGGCTGCCGGGCGAGTCCCTGGTGCCCACGGGCACGTTCTTCAACCTGTGGGGCAGGGGCGGCCTGCGCTTCCTGTACTGCCGGCTCGACGAGAACGAGGTCTACTGGGACGCCATCACCAGCGACCGGGCCGCGACCGGCCTCGACACCCTGCGCCACAGCCGCCGCGACGAACTGGCCGCCGCCTACCGGCACTGGCCGGACCCGGTCGGCCGGATCATCGCCTCCACCGACGAGGAGGCGATCCTGCCGGTCGCCGTCCACGACCGTCCGCCGGGCGGCGGCTGGGCGCACGGCAGGGTCGTGCTGGTGGGGGACGCCGCCCACCCGATGACGCTCAACCTCAGCCAGGGCGCGGGACAGGCCATCGAGAGCGGCGTGGTCCTGGCCGGCCTGCTCGGCCGGACCCCTCCGGACGAGGTCCCGCGGGCGCTGCGCGCGTTCGAGGCCGCCCGCCGGGAGCGGACCGCCGACATGGTCGGCACGTCGTGGCGGATCGGCACGCTGGGGCTCGTGCACAGCACACCCCTGTGCCGGCTGCGCGACCTGATGATGTACGTCTTCTTCGACACCGTCGCCCGCGGCCAGAGCTACAGGCTGATGCTGGACGACCGGCTGGAGCGCGGCCCGGTGCTGCCGGCGGCCGGCTCCGCCGGGTCGGGGTGAGCGCGCGTCATGCTCGCCCCCTCGCTTGCCGCCGTGTTCGTGCTGTGCACCGGGGTGCTGGCCGGTGCCCTGGTCGCGGTCGAGCGGGCCGTCGTCCCGATGCTGCTGCGCCTGCCGCGCCGGACGTGGTCCGAGGTGCACCGGCTGCTCGACCCCGGGTTCGACCCGCTGATGCCCACGGTCAACAAGGTCGCGCTGGCCGCCGGGCTCGGGCTGTCGTTCCTGGCCCCCTCGGCGGCCTCCCGCGCCGTGTTCGCCGCGGCGCTGGCCTCCGTGGCGGGCGTCGCCCTGGTGTCGGAACTGCGCAACGTACGGATGAACCGGCGCATCGACGCGTGGGCCGACGCCGGAGAGATCCCGGACGGCTGGGACACGCTGCGCACCGACTGGGCCCGGGCCAACCGGCGGCGCACGGTCTGCGCGGTGCTCGCCTTCTGCGCGGCCCTCGGGGGCTGCTGGCTGGCCTGGGGATGACTGACCGAACGACCACCGATGGCCAAGGAGCCGAGGAGATGATCCGGTGAACGCGGCACATGCCGAGAGGGCGCGCGAGCAGTCGCTGTCGCGCGGTGAAGTGGCTCGGGAGGAGGGTGAGTTCGGTGGCCGGGTCGCGCTCGTCACCGGCGCGAGCCGGGGCATCGGCGCGGCCACCGCCCGGCTGCTCGCGGCCCGGGGCGCGCGGGTGGCCGTCAACTATCACCGGAGCGCGGACCGCGCCCAGGAGGTGGTGGACTCGATCCGCCGCCGGGGCGGCCACGCGGTTCCGGTACGGGCCGACGTCACCGACCCCGGGCAGGTCCGCGACCTGGTCGCCGGTGTCACCGCCGAACTGGGTCCGGTGGACGTGCTGGTGCTCAACGCGGCCGGTCTCGGCGCCCACGAGGCGCGGATCGCGCCCGCGACGGAGCTGGACTGGGCGGACCTGGAACGGGTGGTCACCCAGCAGCTCAAGGCCCTCTTCCTCACCGCGCGTGCCGTGCTGCCCGGCATGACGGAGCGGGGCGCCGGATCGATCGTGGCGCTCGGGGCGGCGCTGGCCCGGCGGCCGGCGCCGCGGTTCCTGCCGCTCGCCGTCGCCAAGGCGGGAGTGGCCGCGGCGGTGCGGACGCTGGCCCTGGAGGCGGGGCCGGCCGGTGTGCGGGTGAACGCCGTCGAGCCGGGGCTCATCCTGACCGAGCTGGCGGCGCACATCCCCGAGCGGCAGCGCCGGGCGGCCGCCGAGCGGGCCGCGGTGCGCCGCAACGGGACGCCCGAGGACGTCGCCGAACTCATCGCCTTCGCGGCCTCTGAGCGCGCGTCCTACCTCACCGGCGGCTGTCTGCTCGCCGACGGCGGCACGGCGTTCGCCTGACCGGGCTTTTCCCCTGTTTATCCGGCTCTTTATCGGCCGCTGGTGTGCTGAGCGGGACTGCCGCGAGCAGCTCGCCGAGACGCGGCCGCCAGACAAGCACATCGCCAGACAAGCACATCGCCAGACACACGCAGCCGCCAGGCACACGCAGCGCCAGAAAGACGCATGCGCCAGAAAAACGCATCCGCGAGAGAAACGCATTCGCGAAAGGAAGGGAAGAACGTGTCGAAGACCGAACGCAAAGTGGTCTCCCGGGACGAGACCGAACCCGTCTGCTGGTTCGGCGAGGAGGGCCGGTTCCTGCTGAACGCGGAGGACACCGGCGGGCTGTACAGCTTCTACCAGATCACCACCCGGCCGGGCAGCGGTCCGCCGCTGCACGTGCACGAGACGGCCGACGAGGCGTTCTTCGTCAACCAGGGGCGCTATGAGTTCGAGGTCGGCGGCGTCACGGAGGTCATCTCGGCCGGCACCGTGATCTACGGTCCGCGCGGGGTGCCGCACCGGTTCCTCAACGTCGGTGACGAGCCGGGTCAGTTGCTGGTCATCCACACGCCCGGCGGTGTCGAGCACTTCTTCCGCGGGCTGTCCGCGCTGGTCGCGAACGGGCGGCCGGACTGGACCAAGATGCAGGAGCTGGCGAGCAGTCACCGCATCCGCGGGTTCCAGCCGCCTCCGGGTGCCCACGGCGACCTGGGCGGCCCGCCGCCCGGCGTACGACGGGGTGCCGGTGCCCCACCCGGCGCGGGCCGTGGGGAGCGGGGCTGACCGCTCCCGCGGCGCGGGTGCCCCGGCAGGGATCCGGGGCACCGCGGTGCCCCCTCCGCGCAGACCCCGTACCCCCGCTGCATCGACCAGGGAGGACCACATGCCCGGACCGCTGTCCGGCCACCGCCCCCGACCGCGCGTCGTCGCGCCCCGCCGGCACGACGTGATCATCCTGGGATCGGGCATCGCCGGCTCGACCCTGGGCGCCATCCTGGCCCGGCAGGGCGCGTCGGTCCTGCTGCTCGACGGTGGCACGCATCCCCGGTTCGCCGTCGGTGAATCGACGACCCTCTACACGCTGAAGGTCTTCCGGCTCCTCGCCCGCCGCTACGACGTGCCCGAGCTGGAGCCGCTGACGTCGTACGAGGGCTGCCGGGACGAGATCGCCCCGACCTGCGGCACGAAGCGGCACTTCGGCTTCATCCGGCACGAGGAGGGCAAGGAGCCGGACCCGGCCGAGTTCCTGCAGTTCAGTCCGCCCTCCAAAGTGCTGCAGACCAGTCATCTGTTCCGCCAGGACACCGACGCCTATCTCTTCCACACCGCCATCGGCTACGGCTGCGACGTGCGCCAGGCGTTCCACGTCGAGGACGTCGAACTCGCCGACGGCCACGTGGCCGTGGTCGGCAGGGGCGGGGAGCGCCACGAGGGCCGTTACCTGGTCGACGCCAGCGGCTTCCGCTCCCCCGTCGCGCACCGGCTGGGGCTGCGCAGGCCGCCGGAGGCCCTCAAACACCACTCGCGCTCGATGTTCACGCACATGATGGGGGTCCGGCCGACCGACGCCTGTCTGCGCGTGGGCCCCGAGGACGCCCCGCCCATCCCCTGGGTGGAGGGCACCATGCACCACGTCTTCGAGCGCGGCTGGTTCTGGTCGATCCCGTTCAACAACGCGCCCGGGTCGAAGAACCCCCTGGTGAGCGTCGGACTCACCCTGGACGAGCGCCTGTACCCCAAGTCCGAGGAGCTGAGCCCGGAGGAGGAGTTCCGCCGCTTCGCGGCGCGGTTCCCCGCCGTGGAGCGGCTGTTCACCGAGGCGCGCACGGTGCGGCCGTGGGTGTCGGCGGGCCGGATCCAGTACGCGTCCGAGCGCACGGTGGGGCACCGCTGGTGCCTGATGTCGCACGCGGCCGGCTTCATCGACCCGCTGTACTCGCGCGGTCTCACCAACACCGGCGAGGTGATCAACTCGCTGGCGTGGCGGCTGCTGGAGGCACTGGCCGAGGACGACTTCGACGAGGAGCGGTTCCGCTACGTCGACGAGTTGCAGCAGGGGCTCATCCGTTACAACGACGAGCTGGTCAACTGCTCGTTCGTCTCGTTCTCGGACCATGCCCTGTGGAACGCGGTCTACCGCGTCTGGTGCGCGGCCGAGGTGCCCGTCAACCTGCGTTTCGACCGGTTCACCGAGCGGTTCACGGACTCCGGGGACGACGGGGTGCTGCGGGTGATGGAGCAGGCGGCGTACCCCGGTCTGCCGGTGCCCGGCTCGCACGGCTACAAGGCCCTCTTCGACGAGATGGTGCGGGTGTGTGACGCCGTCGACCGGGGTGAGCGCGCCGCCGCCGACGCGGGCCGTGAGCTGATGCGGACCGTGGCGAACGCGCCCGTGGTGCTGGACCACCTGGGGCTGCGCGACCCGGACTGCCGCTTCGTCTACCCGAAGCCGGAGGATCTGCGGCGGATGGCGCACTGGCTGCGGCACGAGGGGCCGGACGAACTGCGCTATCTGACCACGGGCGTGGATGTGCGCGGGGTCGCCCTGCCGTCGGCGCCGCACGAGGAGAGGGCGCCGGTGCCGCAGTGAGGACGGCGTCCCGTGCGTGACGGGACGAACGAGCGGGTGGTTCCCCGGCGACCGGCCGGGGAACCACCCGCTCGTGCTGTCGGGGCCGTGGGCCGGCCGGGCGGCGGGGAAGTCCGGGCGGCCGGCCGTGGCCTCCCGCCCGGAGCGCCGGGGACAGGCGCGGTCATGCCTGGTGGACGCGGCGGACCAGGGCCCGCACGACGGAGCGCGGCATCGCCCGCATCAGCGGCAGCCGGACGCGGTAGGCGAGGCCGGGGACCACGGACGGCCGTCCGGCCGCCACCGCCTCCAGGCCGGCCCGCGCCACTTCGTCCGGCGTCAGCCAGTTGATCTTCGGGAGGGTGTCGGTGGACACCCCGGCCGCCTGGTGGAACCCCGAGCGCGTGAGGCCGGTGTGCACGGTGGTGACGTGGACGCCGTGCCGCTCCACCTCCATGGCCAGGCTCTCCCCCAGCGAGGAGAGGAACGCCTTGGACGCGGCGTAGGTCGCGGAGCGCGGTTTGGGCAGCACGGCGACGAGCGAGGACACGTTCACCACTCCACCGGCGCCCCGGGCGATCATCCCGGGCAGGCAGGCGCGGGTCAGCCGCAGCGGCACCACCGCGTTGAGCACCGCGGTGTGCAGTTCCCGCTCGGCGGGCAGCTCCGCGAACGCCCCGGAGCCGCTCGACCCGGCGTTGTTCACCAGCAGTTCGACGGGGTGCGCCGGATCGGTGAGCCGCTTCTCCACCGTGGCGAACTGCTCCTCGTCGGTGAGGTCGGCGGCCAGCACCTCGGCCCGGACGCCGTGCCCGGACTCCAGCTCCGCGGCGAGTTCCCCGAGCCGGTCACCGCGACGCGCGACGAGCACGACATCCACGCCTGCCGCCGCGAGCCGGCGCGCGAATCCCTCGCCGATTCCGCTGGACGCACCGGTCACCATCGCCGTTCTGTAAGGGAATTCCCGCATGACGCCCTCGATTCGTCCGGAAATCGGTCCACACCCCACGAGAATAGCCGCAGCATCCGTGCGGCAAACGGGAATTCCGTCAGCCATTTACCGGCCGGGGCCGACTTTATGGACGCTTAATGGCGGGTTCATCGGCAGCTGCTGCAATGCTGCTGCACACTCGGCCGGTGTACGGCCACTTCATCCGCCGCCACCCGGAATTCCGGGGCCGACGGCCAGTCCGCTCTCCTTCACCGTCACCGAATGGCTGGTGCCATGACCTCATCCGCCCCGCGGCCGAAATCCCCGCCGGCTGCGCCCGCCGCCGCGCCCGCGACCCTGCCGGGCACCCGGCTGAACTCGCTGACCGGCCTGCGCTGGATCGCGGCGTTCGCCGTCTTCCTCAACCACCTGACCACCCTGCTGCCGCTGCCGCACACCGATGCCGTGTTCGCGCTGGGCGCCTCCGGGGTCACCTTCTTCTTCGTGCTCTCCGGCTTCGTGCTGACCTGGACGTTCCTCGATGGCGACCGGGCCGGCGCCTTCTACGGGCGCCGCTTCGCCCGGATCTGGCCGGTGCTGGCGGCGGGCGCGCTGCTGCCGCTCGCGCTGCAGCTGCCCGGCGTGCCGGACGGCGAGACCGGCGAGGTCGTGCTGATGGCGGTCTCCGCGGTGCTGCTCCTCCAGGCGTGGGTGCCCGGCTGGATCCTCGGCGGAACCAGCCCGGTGACCTGGTCCCTGGCCTGCGAGGCGTTCTTCTACGCGCTCTTCCCGTTCCTCGGCGGATTCGCCCTGCGCCGCTCGCTGCGCTGGCTGGCCGGAGCGGCCGTGGTGCTGGTGCTGATCGGCTGGGGCATCAAGGTCTGGCTCTGGGAGGCGTATCCGCCGCAGGCGCGGCCCGCCTTCACCGGCATGGACGGGCTCATCTTCGGTGTGTACTCACCGATCGCCCGCATCTGGGAGTTCCTGCTCGGTGTGGTGGCCGCGGCGGCGGTCCGCAAGGGCTGGCGCTCGCCCCTGGGGACCGGTGCCGCCACCACGGTGCTGGCGGCGGGGCTGCTGGTGCTCTGGCTGCTGCGCGACGAGACCTGGCGCGCCTTCGTGGTGTACGACGCGCTCGGCCAGGTGACCGCGCCGCTGTACGCCCTGGTGGTGGTCGCGGTGGCGCAGCGGGACATGTCCGGCCGGTCCTCGTGGCTGGGCACGCGGCCCATGGTCTTCCTCGGTGAATGGTCGTACGCGTTCTATCTGCTGCATTTCACCGTGCTGTTCGAAATCGCGTCGGCCGTCTTCGACCGGAAGAGCATCATCGAGTTCTACATGATGCCGGTGGAGGCGAGCTGGTCGAACGCCGGATGGGCGCTGCTCGCCCTCGGCATCACCACGGCGCTGTGCGCCCTCGTGTACCGGTTCTACGAACGTCCGCTGGAACTCCGGCTGCGGGTCCGCATGGGAAGCAGAAACGCACCGCGGGTCGAATCCACCGGTCTTGAGGCCCAGCGGGACCCGGTGTGAGCGGCCGCACCGAACGGCACCGGGAAGGCGAGGGTGAGCGGCGATGACCACGCGGGAACCGGGCACCGCCGGCCGGCCGGGGGCGCTCGAGGACCCCTACGACGTGATGTTCGTCGGATGGTCGTTCGTCCGGAGCAGGCTGCTGAGCGCCGCGCTCGAACTGGGCGTCTTCGCCGCCCTGGCCGAGCGGCCGCTCGGCGGGGCGGAGCTGTCCGCCCGGCTCGGTCTGCATCCGCGTGCCGCCCGGGACTTCCTCGACGCGCTGGCCGCGGTCGGGCTGCTGTCCCGGGCGGACGGACGGTACGGCAACAGTCCTGCCGCGGCCCGGCATCTGCTGCCGGACCGGGACGGGTACGTGGGCGGCTTCCTGCGGATGACGAGCGAACTGATGGGCAACGACGCGCAGGGGCTGACCGGGCTGCTGCGCACCGGCGACGCACGCGGCCAGAACACGGCCGGCGAGGTGCCGTTCACCCGGATCTTCCACGACCCGGAGCGGCTGCGGCTGTTCCTGTCGGCCATGGACTCCTTCAGCACGGCGGTCGCCGAGGGGCTGTGCGCGTCCCTGGACTGGTCCGGGTACCGCACCTTCAGCGACATCGGCGGGGCGCGCGGCAACCTGGCCGCGCGCCTGGCCGCCGCCCACCCGTGGCTGACCGGCACGGTGCTCGACCGTCCGGCGATGAAGGCGCCCTTCGAGGACCTCGTGGCCGAGCGGGGCGTCGGTGACCGGCTGGCGTTCGTGGGCGGGGACTTCTTCGTGGACGACCTGCCCCGGGCGGACGTGGTGATCCTCGGCAGCGTGCTGCACGACTGGCCGGACGAGCGGCGGCTGGAGCTGCTGCGCCGGGCGCACTCCGCGGTGCTCGACGGCGGCTGCCTCGTCGTCTACGACACGATGCTCGACGAGGAGCGGTCACGGCCCGAGTCCCTGCTGCTCAGTCTCGTCATGATGACGCAGTCCGCGCACGCGAGCGGCTTCTCGGCGGCCCAGTGCCGCCAGTGGGTGACGCGGGCCGGGTTCACGGTGCGGCGGACCGTCTCGCTGCCCGCGCTCACCACCGCGGTGATCGCCCGCAAGAACTGAACCCACCACGCGCACCGACCGCCCCCGGCCCGGGACAGGCACGTTCCCGGGGCGGGAGCGGGCGCGTCCCTTCCGTGCCGGACTTCGCGCCCAGGGACCCGGGGACCGCAATCCCGGCTCGAACGGGCGGGACGGTTCGGGCCGGCGCCTTCCGTACGCGCGGTTTCGCGACGTGCGCGGCGGCTTCCGGCGGGCCCGGATTCGCCAATCTGGGATACGCACCGATGTGGATCCGACGGACCTGTACCGCTCTATTCTGTCTGCAAGGTCCGCACTGTCCAGAACATCCGGGGGAATACATGTCAGGCTCGGCTCGCACCACGGTCCTGCTCGTCGATTCGCACCCCATTTCGCTCACCGGACTGCGCACCATTCTCGAGCAATTTCCCGATATCCAGGTGGCCGGCGAGGCGGCGGACGGCGAGACGGCGGCCGCCCGCTATCCGGAGCTGCGGCCGGATGTCGTGGTCATCAACTCCCATACGGAGACCGACGCGGCGGAGGCCGTCCGCCGCGTCGGCGCACCGGCCGGCACCCGGCCGTCAGCTCGGGCGACCCCGACCATGCTCGTCCTGATCGACGAGGTGGCCTCGGCGGCCGAGCGGGTCCCACTGCCGGGGGTCAAGGGCCTGCTCTCCAGCCGCAGCAGCGCGCAGGAGCTGGCCGCCGCGGTCCGGATCATGGCCACCGGACGGTCGCTGCTCATGCCCACGGCCCGCCCGGGTTCACGGTGTTCACCGCTCGAACAGCTCACGGACCGGGAGCTCGAGGTGTTCCGGCTCATCACCCGCGGATACACGAACGCCGAAATATCCGAGGAATTGACCCTGAGCCAGAGCACCGTGAAATCCCATATCCAGAAAGTAATGGAGAAACTGGGGCTCCGCAACCGCGTGCATGCGGTCATCTTCGCCTACGAGAAAAACATCATTCATTCCGGCTCGTAGCGCGGAGTTGGGACACGACCTTCCAGAGGTCGAACACATTGCGGTCCTCCACGACCAGGCCGTCCTCGACCCGCCACAGCTGCACTCCTTCCGACGTGACCGGGCGCCCGGTGGGGGCGATCCCCGCGAACTCGCCCACGTGGGTGGCCCGGGTGGTGAACCAGGTGGCGACCCACGGTCCTTCGGCGATCTGGAGCCCGACCTCGACCGTGAGGCCGGCGAACGCCGCGTGCCGCCGCCGTACGCTCCGCTTGGGGCCCTCGGGACCGACCGGTTCGCCGCCCAGCACGAAGCCGGGGGCGAAGACGCGGTCGGCCACGTCGACGTTGCCGCGGGTCCATCCCTCGTCGAACCAGTACCGGGCGAGCGCCTTGTTGGCGTCCTGCACGGCGGTCGCGTCCTTCCGCACGGCCGTTCCCCTCACCGGTTTCCGGTCGCGGCCGGGGACCGGTCGCCCGCCCGGCGCAGCGCGGCCAGGCCCTCCCGGCCGAGCGAGCCGAGTTCGGGCAGGGGGGACGCCGCCGCCCATTCCAGGAATGCCGCCATGTCCCGGCGGTCGGGATGAATGAACCGGCGGTCGGTGTCCTTCCATCCGAACCCCGGTGAGACCGCTTCGCTTTCCCGTACGAGCCGCAGCACGCGGTCGGCGGCCGTGTCGCCGTCGATGAGATGCGATTCGTAGTCGAGGCAGGCTCGTTCGGTTCCCTGGAGCAATTCCCTGAAGGCGTCGCTGTCGGGCCACCACAGACCGGTGTGCGGCGCCTTCTCCAGCCTGTCGAACACCGTGGTGTCCCGGTCCTCGCGGAATCGGCGCAGGGCGTTGTTGATGCGCAGGGTGCCGGGGGTGTTGCCGCTGCCCCAGACCCGGAAGACCGCGTCCCAGAGGCGGAAGTGGGAGAAGGCGATGAAGGAGCAGTTGACGAGGGTGTCGTTGTGGTCGAGCAGTCCCTGCTCCAGTTCCTCCACGTACCGGAAGCGCTCCTCGTCGAAGTCGTCGTCGGCGAGGGCCCGCAGCACCCGCGGGGCGAGCGCGTGGATGATCTCGAAGGTGTTGGACATGCCGCGCGAGTAGAGGGGGTCCAGGAAGCCGGCGGCGTGCGACATCAGGCACCAGCGCGGGCCGACGGTGCGCCGCGAGGAGTACTGGAGCCTGCCGGTCGACACCCATTCGCGGACCTTGCGCGCCCCCTGGAACTGGCGCTCCACGGCGGGGAACCGCGCCGCGAGCCGGGCGAACTCCTCCTCGGGGCTGATGTCATCCGGCTTCGGGTACAACCGCGGGTCGAGCGTGACGCCCACGCTGCACAGCGGGTTGCGGGAGAGTTCGTGGTTGTCGAAGGGGATGATCCAGAACCAGCCCCGCTCGAAGAGGTGGTGCATGGTGCCCTCGTGCCAGGGCACCGGCGGACGGGTGCCCTCCGGGGCCTGTACGACGTCGTCGAACGGCCGCACCCCGATCATGTGGGTGAACAGCGAGCGCGAGTGGTGCCGGAACCGCGGCGGCTGCTCGCGCAGCCCGAACCGCTCGGCCAGCGGGGAACGGAACCCGCTCGCGTCGACGACGTAGCGGGCGCGGACCCGGTGCCCGTCCGTGCCGGTCAAGGTGGCCCCCGCGGCGTCGAACTCGACGCGGGCCACACGCCACTGCTGGCGGCTCTCGCAGCCGTACCCCACGGCGACCCGGAACAGGTAGGCGTCGCTGTCCTGCCGGAAGAGGTGACTGGCCGAGGTGAGGGCGTCGGGGATGACGAACTGGTGGGCCTCGGCGGGGTCGGGCTCCTGGCCGGGGCGGTGCAGCATGAACCCGAAGTGCCGTTTGCGGCCGAAGGTGTTGCTCACCTGCTCGTTGATGGTGGTGGCGTCGGCCAGCGCCTCGAACTCCGGGATGTCGTACCGCTCGGCGAGCACCTGGAGCCAGGCGACGAGCTGGGGGATCATCGACTCCCCCACCGCGAACCGCGGGTGGGTGGCCGCGTCGGCGAGCAACGCCTTCGCACCGCTGCGGGCCAGGACGGCACCCAGGGTGGATCCGGCGATTCCCGATCCGAGGATCACCACGTCGTAACTCGGCCGTTGTGTGGACACGTGTCGGTTCCCTTCGCAGTCGGCGGGTGACGGACGGCGCCGTGCGCTCACGTCCGCGCGACCACCCTCGCCCACGCCGATGAAGGCCGGAGAAAGCATGTGCAAGCCACCGCGCCGGGGCGCGGTGGCTCGCCCGGTCAGACCCGGCCCTGCTCCCGGGTCCTGGCGGCGGGATCCGCCGGCGCGGTGCCCCGCCCCGCGGTGCCGTCCTGACCGGTCGGAGTGGGCCTTGGGCCGGCTGTCCCGGCGGGGGATGTGACGAGCAGCCGGCCCAAGGAGCGCGGGAACCACCAGTTGGACCGCCCGAGGAGGGTGACCAGGGCCGGGGTGAGCAGGCCCCGGACGACGGTGGCGTCGATGATGATGCCCGCCGCCAGCGCGGTGGCGAACACCTTCACGTCGGTGATCGGGAGACTGGCCAGTGCGGTGAAGGCCAGGAACAGGATGAGCGCGGCGGAGGTGACGAGCCGGCCGGTGCGGCTGATGCCGGTCACCACCGACGGCACGACGGTGTCCCGCACCCCTTCCTCGGTCAGGTCGAGATGGGTCTCCCGGATGCGGTGCAGGATGAACACCTCGTAGTCCATGGAGAGCCCGAAGAGGAACGCGAACACGGCCATGGGGACCCAGATGGTGATGGCGCCGACGGCCGGGGTGTCGAAGAGCAGTTCGCTGCCGTAGCCCTTCTGCCAGATGAGGACGACCGCGCCGTAGGCGGCGCAGGTGGACAGCGCGTTGAGCACCAGAGCCTTGACCGGCAGCACCACCGAGCGCAGGGTGCGGGCCAGCACGACGAAGGTGACCAGTCCGACGAAGAGCACGATGAGTCCCAGCTCGCCGTAGACCGCGTCGATGAAGTCGGCGTCCTGGGCGGGTCCGCCGCCGGCCAGCGCGCCCGGCGTCTCCCGGGCGGTGTCCGTGACCTCGGTGACCGTGTCGCGGCCGCTGCCGCTCGACGGGTCCTCGGTGGTCCACACGTCGACGATCCGCCGGCCGTCCCGCGTCCAGTCGGACGGCGCGACGGAGCCGGCGACGCCGTCGATGCCGCTGAGCTTTTCCTTCATGGCGTCCGCGCCGTCCGCGCCCACCAGGACCTCGACCGGGCGGGCGATGCCCTCGCCGAAGCCGGCGTCGACGATCCGGTCGAAGGACCTGGCGGGCTGTCCGCCCTGGGCGAGGGTCGTGGTGGCCGGCTGACCGAGACTCAGGTACAGCACGGGCGCGGCCAGGGCCAGCAGCACGGCACCGCTGAGCAGCGCGGACAGCGCGGGGCGGCGGGTGGTCAGCTGGGCGACCTTGGTCCACATCCTGCTGTCGGGGCGGTGCCGGCGGCGCGGCCGGTCGAGCTTGTCGCCCCAGGAGTAGAGCAGCACGGGCAGCAGGGTGAGCGCGACGGCGACGCTGACGAGCGGGATGAGCAGACCGGCGTAGCCGACGCTGCGCAGGAAGGGCACGGGCAGCACGACGAGCGCGGCCAGGGAGATCGCCACGGTCGCGCCGCTCAGTGCGACGGCCCGGCCGGCGCTGGCCAGGGAGCGCACGATGGCCTCCGTGCGGGCCTCGGGCTCGGGGCCGTCGGCGCCGGGCTTGTTGCGCTCCTCGCGCCAGCGGGTGACGACGAGCAGCGCGTAGTCGATCGCGATGCCGAGGCCGATGAGAGCCACCAGGTACTGGACGATGAAGGAGACGTCGGTGATGCCGGTGACCCCGCGGACCAGCAGGAACGTGGTGGGGATCGCGGCGGCGGCCATCAGCAGCGGCACGATCGCCAGACCGCTGGCGAAGACCAGGGCCAGCACGACCAGCGCGCCCACGGCTCCGATCAGGGTCTCGTAGATCGGGCTGCGCTGGGCGCCGCTGTCCCGGCCGGAGAGCACCGGCTGCCCGGTCAGTTCGACCTGGGCGCCGGCGATCCTCGTCTGCTCGACGGTCTTCTTGATGGCCGGGAGGGACTGCTCGTACGGCGCGTTGGACGGGTTGGCCGGGGGGTAGACGAGCGCGACCGTGGTGCGCTTGTCCTCCGACAGCAGCGAGTCGTCGCCGGTGCCGGCGTACGAGACGCTGCGACCGCCCTGGGGGGTCACCTGGGCCACCAGGTCGCCCCACTGCCGGCGCACCTCGGGGCTGTCGGCGGTCGTGCCCTCGGGAAGGGTCACCACGAGCAGCAGCGGGGCGTTCTTTCCGCCCGTCTGGGAGAAGCGCTGGGCCAGCGCGTCGTTCGCTTCCTGGGCCGGCTTGTCCGGGAGCCGCGACTCGAAGGTGAGTCTGTCGATCGTGCTGCCCGACATGGCTCCCCCGGCGAGGGTGAGCACCACCCACACCAGAGCCACGGTCCACCGGTGAGCGAGCACCCACCGTGTCATGCGCTCCACGGCACCGACCTCCTGTAGTGACACTATTCTGTAGCCACGCTACTTATCGACGCACAAGGTAGCGGCCCGATCACGGCACCGCAACCGCGAAGTCCGTCGACGACGGAAGTCAAATTGCGCCCGGCACAGGGCAGTTGGGCGCCAACAGCAGAGCTCCCCGTGCGGGACGACCGGGAAGGTCGTCCCGCACGGGGAGCTCTGGGAGAAGGCGGCGGCCGTCGGCGCGCCGGCGCGTCAGACCGGGTCCACTCCCCGCACCACGGAGACGAAACGCTTGAAGTGCAGACCGAAGTACAGGGCGGACAGGACGGTCAGCGTCGCCGGAACGGACACCATCGGCCAGTCCAGCGACTCCGGGTGCGACAGACCGCGGTTGAGCAGCAGCAGCACCAGCGCGCCCAGCGTGCACAGCAGCCCGGAGAGGGCCGCGAGGGTGCCCGTGGTGACCGTGTCGTCGCGCCGCTCGACCGCCGCCCGGATGCCGGTGCCCCTGCGGAGCCCGGAGAAGGCACCCGCCAGGCAGATCACACAGCCGAAGGCCACCAGCGAGATGCCCGTCAGCAACAGCGGCGGATGACGCACCGCCCAGGGACCGGCCGGCCCGCCGAGCAGCGCGGCAGCCCAGGTGGCCGCGAGCAGCGGCAGCACGCACACCGCCCGCAGCGACAGGCGCTGCGCGCTCAGCCGGAGCGTGGCGTCGTTGTACGCGCGCGCCACCTCCCCGGGCGGCCCCCACTCCCGTACGGCCCGCCGCGCGGCCTCCTCGGCGTCACTGCAGTCCTGCAAGTTGCCCTCGGCCGCGCACTGCAGACCGTCCATCACCTCGTCGAGAATCGCGGCCCGGCGCGAGTCGTCGCCGACGAGGTGTTTCGCCAGGCGGTCGGTGTACCCCTCGAGAACTCCCGCCCCCATCAGACCTCGCCTCCCAGTACGACGGAGATGACCGAGGAGACCTCCCGCCACGCCGTGCGCTTGTCGGCCAGCGCGCGGCGGCCCGCGGCGGTGAGGTAGTAGTTGCGGCGGCGCCGCCCGTTGTGGCGGGACCACTCGCTGCCGACGAGGCCGGCGGCCTCCAGGCGGTGCAGAGCCGGATAGACCGTGCCCGTCGGCAGGTTGATCGCGTCACCGCTGCGCCGCTTCAACTCCTCGATCACCGCGTAGCCGTGGAGTTCGCCGGGCTCCAGGACGGACAGCAGCATCCCTTCCAGGTTCCCTCTCAGGGTTTCCGCCTTCATGTCCAACCACACTACACATCGGGGTCCGAGCCGGACACGGTCCGCGCGGGCCCGCCTGCCGCTGGCCGCGCACGGCCCACGACGCCCGCGGAGAGCCCCGGACGGGCCCGGCCGGCGGCCCCGGAGCGGCCGCCGACGGTGGCCAGGTGGTTCGTCCGGAGCGGGCAGGACTCGTCCGCGCCCGGCCGGCACGGTGGTGTAGACCGGCCCCACGATGCCGGAACCGGTGACGCACCCACCGGCTCGGGCTCGTTCCTGGGGCCTTGCCGCGGCCTGGGGCACAGCGTCTCCTCTGGGTCGGCAGGGCACGGGAGGGGCGGAACCGGCCTCTCGCGTCGCGTCGGCCGTCGCGTCGATCGTAGGAACTCGGAACGCCGTGCCGCGACTTCGAGATTGCTCAGCCGCGGCCTGGTCCGGTCCTCGCGGGCAGGACGTCCCGCTCGAACGCCGTGACCCCCTCGAACGCGTCCACCGCCGCCGCAAGCCCACCGGCCGGCCCGAAACCCGCGAGAACGTCTACGCGGTCCCCAGCCTCGCCGCCCATCAAACCCGCCCCATCGACCTCGCCGCCGCCATTCGCGGGTTGCGTGAAGTTGCGGAACCGGCCATATGGCTCATCCTGGAAATAACACACGACCGCCGCGCCAGCATGGCGTATCGCCGCCGCACCAGCTGAGAAACGCGAGATTGGAGATGCGCAATGACAGAGATCGACGCGGCTGTAGTGGACTCGAACGCGTCCAGCGCTACGATCCTGGCAACGATATTCAACAAATCAAGTCGTACTATCGCCACGGGCGGCACAGTGCGACTTACGGCAGCTCCCTTTGGGACCGGAAATTTCACTGATGGGACTTTCGGCTCGATCGCGCCAGGGGGACAAGAGACGCAGCTTATCAATTGGGATTTGGAGCAAGACGATATGGGACATACCCCATATCCGACGGCCGCCCGCTATTTCCTTTCAGCGGAAGGGGGCGGGGCCTGCTCAGGCGGAACCGGTCAAAATCCAGAAGGAATCGCAGGAGTCCGATTCTCCATATTTGACTCTGACTGGGCATAACTGCGCCGATCCCGGACAGAGGGGCACCGGCTCCCCGAAACAGGCGAATAACGTTTCACCCACTCGCCAGAGCCGATGTGTCCTTCAACATACCATCATCAGGCGGACGTCAAATTGTGAGGAGCGGAGTGCCTCTAGATGCCACAGGTCGGTTGGTCGGCACTCGCAGCACCATGATCATGGTTGGCGATAAGAACCTAATCCCCTGGCTTCCCGTACTGTGGAGTTCCCGAGACGGTGGCCTGGGGTAAATGGCGGTCCCGTCCGGAGTCAGCGAGGAGATCATGTCTACTTCGTCATTTCAAATGTCGAGCTTCACTCCTGTTGACGGTAAGATTGTCAATCAAAGCTCGACCTCTGTATCGTTCTCATTCTCTAGCGCATACGTAACACATATCAGCGTCGACATATGGTCTGAGGATGATCAAGACGCAACCTACGCTGACAGGAAAGAAACGGATACGAACGGTACCGATGATGTGGGCTTGTCGTTTGCCGTGCCCGCCGCCGTTAACCTGCACTACAAGATTACGATCAGTGGTGACCCCGGCTCCAATAATATTGTGCACGTCCGCATCGAGTGGTAACTCGTTAGCATTCCGTGTGCCATCCCAGCCCCGCCAGGGCTTGATCAAGTTCCGCGCGGGTGGTCTTGGCGATGTTGTCGGATCCGAGGATCTTCAGGGTGCCGATGGCGAGGTTGCGGATGGTGGCCATGGCGCGGGGTGCAGTGCCGGTGTGAATGGTCGAGGCGTCCTCAGCGAACGTGACATCTCGGATGGGCTGGGAAGAATTCTCGATTCCCCCAATGCCCGCGGATGGCGGCGGCGAGGTCGATGGGCGGGTTTGATGGGCGGCGAGGCTGGGGACCGCGCGCGGGTTTCGGGCCGGCCGGTGGGCTTGCGGCGGCGGTGGACCCAGATGGCGAGGTGGGCGTGGGGGAAAGCGATGCCGCCGAGGTTGTCGGCGATAGCGCAGGTCTTGATCGAGCGGGACTCGCGGCGGCCGTGGGCGGTGGCGGAGGCGGTGTGCTGGACCTTGATCGAGGTCCAGGGCAGGGCGGCGAGTTGGGCGTAGGCGGTGGGCTGGTTGGTCTTGATGACGGCGATGCAGTGGGCCTTCTTCGTCTCGACCAGCCAGGTGATGTTGCCCTTCACCGAGTGGAGGGCATCGAAGGTGACGACGGTGTCGGCGAGGTCGAGCGGTGCCAGCAGGAATTTGAAGTGGCGCACTTCATTGGTCTTCGCACCGACTTCGACCTGGGCAATCGTGGCGACGCAGTCGTGGGTGACCGCCGAGAGGCAGGTGGCGCCGCGCCGCGGCCAGGCGGGCTGAGCCCGTGAGAGCCTTGCCGTCCACGGCGATGATCTGCCGCGATCGGGTCTCGGGCAAGTCCGCGGACGCGGTGATGCGGTGCGGTCGGCCAGGTAGGCGCCCACAGCCTGGTCCAGGGCGTCGCCGTCACGTGCCTGAAGGACGCGTCCGAGAGTGACCGGCTTGGGGCAGCGCCGCCAGCCGAGCAGGTGACGGCGTACCCCGAGGGATGCCAGCAGCGAGTTCGTGGCCCGCTCACCGAACTCGGCGAGTTCATCGATGCTCTCCGCACCGCAGACGGCCGCGCAAGCACACATCCACAAGATCGCCGTCAGCGAGTACCACCGGCCCCGGCGTGAGCGCGGACCCGGAACCGATTCGAGGTAGGAGCCCAGGTCAGCGATCCGGACCGCATCCAGCGGCCCCAGCTTCTCCAGCACGGCAGGGATGGGGGAAGCTGCAACAGCAGGCACGGGACGTCCTCGTGATCATCCGGCTTCGACACCACAATGATCACGAACCCCCGTGCCTGCTCTGCCATCCGCCCCTACCGGCCTGATCGTCAACCCTCCACGCAAGCACGGAACTTGACGGAACCCTGAGGGTTCGCCGCTCCACTTTCCCGGCCGCGTCCTTCTCATTCACGGGTCTTTCCTTTCTGCCCGTCCCGCCGCCGAAATCAAGCACCCTGTGGGCGGCAGCAGTTGAGCGGGGCCACGGACGGGGGACGATCGGCACGGCAACGGCGGTACGGGTACGTCACGGCACCCGAACTCGCCCCGGCGCGGCGCCCCCACCTGATCAACCGCACCCGGCCGCGCGACCCTTGTCGCATTTTCGGACAGTGAATTCGGTGGGGAATTCCGTGGCGCCGCTCCCCCAGGACACCCACGACGAGTCGGAAAGGACGAGGAAGACATGGCAGCACGCCGCGTCGAAGGACTGGCGCCGACGCTCCACCCCTCGGTCATGCCGCCACATCACCCAGCCGTCAGAGAGGGAGCCCACAGAATGGAACACCTCGCGCAGGGCGCGGTCATCACCATCCGCGAGCGGTTTCACGAGCCCCTCAGCCTGGACGACCTGGCCCGCTCCGTGATGGTGAGCAAGTTCTACTTCCTTCGGGTATTCCGCCGTATCACCGGCGTGACCCCGGGCCGTTTTCTCAGCGCGGTCCGTCTGCACGAGGCGAAGCGTCTGCTGGCCGACACCCGTCTCAACGTGGCCGACATCTCGGCACAGGTCTGCTACAGCAGCACCGGCACGTTCTCCCGCCGCTTCACCGCGTCCGTCGGCATCTCCCCCACCCAGTACCGCAGGATCTCCCGAGGAGAGTGCGCCGAACACCCGGCAGTCCTCCCGCCGGTCGCGCCGGCCGGCCCGCTGGGCTCCGTTTCCGGCACCGCCCACGTCACGGGCACACCACTCTCCCCGCTCTGCATCGGTGCCTTCGACAGCCCTGTCGTGCAGGGGCGGCCGGTGGCCTGGTCCATGCTCGACGGCGCCGGGCCCTTCTCGCTGAACAACGTGCCGCCGGGCATCTGGTACCTGCACGCCGTAGCCCTGGGCGCCCACATCGCCGACGACTTCACCAGCGGACGTCCGCTCCTGGTCGGCACGGTGGGTCCGGTGCAGATCACCGGCGGCACCCATGTCCGCCTCGACATGGCGGTCCAGCCGGAGGACTGGACCCGCCCACCGGTACTCCTCGCCCTGCCCGGCCACGATCCTCTGCCCGGGCGGCCGTCCCCGAGACCCCTCCCCCGGCGGGCCGGCTTTCCGGCTCCGGCCCATGGCTACCGGCGCGCCCTGGCCACCGCCTGACCGCACCCGTCCCGCAGTCCGTGCCACGCGGGGGTGGCCGACGGGCAAGCGGCCGCGGGCGTGCGTCGCCCGCGGCCGCCACGATGCGCAGGGGACAGGATCGCCGCCGGGCGGCGGTGCGGTGGCCTCAGTGCGGAGGGTCGCCCGGGGAAGCCGGGTCGATCCCCGTGATCTCCAGAGCGCCGCACTCGTTCCGGCGGCCGAGGTAAGGGGACTTCGTGAGTGACGCCGGGGCCGGCAGGTCCCCTTCCGGCCGGCCGCGCGTGCGCAGCCGGTCGAAGGGCAGGGCGGTGCCGGACGCCCAGACCGCGCCGGTGCGGCCGTCCTCGAGCGGGTGCCCCTCGGCGTCGCGGATCGTGATCCGGACCCGCGACACCTCGCGGCCGACGACCGCGAGGGAGGACGTGGTGACGCCGTCCGCCGAGTGGTCGACGGCCGCCCAAGGCATCGCGCCGTCGAGCGGGGCGAACTCGGCGAGCAGACGGGTCCGGGGCAGCATCCGCAAGTGCCGCCGGACGAGTTCGCCGGGACAGGGCTCGCCGACGAGCAGGACGGTGCGCAGCCTGGTCGGGGCTCCGGGTACCGCCGCGTCGAGCGCGGTCGCGTAGTCCGCGGGCCGCAGGACGGCCGTGGTCGCGTGGTCCGTGGTCCGCGGCGCGACCGGGACGCCTCCGGGCCGGGAGGACAGGGTCACGCCCGCGCTGAACGCCCACCACGCCCCGGACAGCGCCTCCGGCGCGCCGGGCCGCCCGCAGACCGCCACGGCGCGGTCGGGGGGACCGACCCGGCGGGTGCGATCGGCCAGGGAGAACATCCACGCCCGGTGATCGACCAGATGGCCCGTCCCGTCGGCGTGCTCGACGAGGAGGTGCGCCGCGTCGGTACGACCGGAGTGGGGCAGCGACGCCTCCGGGCGACGCCGTGAGATCCGCGACCACACGGCGGGGTCGTCCAGCACCAGGGCCGGCAGTTCCCACCGGGCGCGGAGGGCGGAGCCGCAGAGGACCAACGACGCACCGCTCACCTCGGCGCAGCGCTCCAGGGCCGCCCGGTCCGCGTCGCGCGGCACGGGCACACACACCGCGCCCAGCTTCAGGACGGCCAACTGGGCCACGAGGAACTGCACGTGGTCGGTGCAGTGCAGCAGTACCGGATCGCCGAGCTGGACCTCGGCCCGCAGGAGGGCGGTGGCCAGCTGGGCGGCGTACCGCTCCGCGGCTCCGTAGGTGATGCCGCGGCCCTCGTCCTGTACGGCGACGGCGGTGCCCCGGTGCCGGGCCATCACGGAGAACAGGCCGTCCAAGGTTCCGCGGTGGGCCTGCGCGGACGGCGTGGAGCCCCGGCCGGCCGCCCGCGTCCCGGCGGCCGTGCCGCGCTCCGTCCCGTCGTCGGCCAAGGTTCCTGCTGGGCTCACTGATCCCCCTGGAGATGCCGTCCCGTCACGGTCATGGCCGCCCTTCGGGAGGTGGAGACTCCCCGGCCAAGGCGTCCCGGAGAGCAGTCTGCCGTGCGGCTCTGGGCAGCTTCTCGACAGAACCTCCAGCCCGTCTGCACCGGGTGCCGCCCCGCCCCGCACCACTGCCGGACTCACGACGGGGACCGGACTCACGACAGGGACCGGATTCACGAACGGGACCGGATCCACGAACGGGACCGGACTCATGACGGAGACCGGATCACGAGCGGCGACACGGAGGCCGGGACGCCGCCCCCCGGGCGGGGCGGCACGGGCCTGCCCGAACCCGCCGCAGAGCCGTGCCGCGACCGGGCGGACCGTCGCCCGGCCGCTCCGACCGGCCGGGCCCTGCCTCGCGGGCGACACGGCCCACCCGGCTCGGGTCCTGCCTTTCCGCAGGCGGCGCGGCCCGCCAGCCCCAGGGTCCGTCGGCCGGCGGCAGGCCCTGGTGCGCGGGCGGTACGCTCGGACGGGCGCGGCTCCGGACCCTTCGGTACGTTGCGGATATGGGGACCGATGTCGACGCCTTCCTGCGGCGGCTTGCTCAGGCGCTGAGACCGCGAGCGAATCAGTCGGCCGACGTGCTGCTCCGGGTTCTGCGCGCCGAGCTGCCCGAGATGTGGAAGGACGACGAGCTCTCCATGGTCGCCCTGGAGGAGACCGCCGGGCACGTCACCGCCTTTCTCGACATGCTGGAGCACGGCCTCGACGTCAGCGAGGTCGAGACACCCGCCTCGGCGCCGGAGGTGGCCCGCAGATTCGCCCGGCGCGGCGTACCGGTCAGTACACTCCTGCGGGCCTACCGCCTCGGGCATGTGAGCCTGCTCCAGATGATCCAGCGCGAGGCCACACGGCTCACCGGCGACTGGGAGCTGATCAACGCGGCGGGGATGCGGCTGATCGCGACGGGTTTCGAGTACGTCGACCGCGGTTCGGAGCAGGTCGTCGCCGCCTACCAGGAGGAACGCGACCGGCTGCTGCGGCGGCGGCTCCTGCTGACGAACGAGGCGAGCAGGCGGATCGGCACCACCCTCGACACCGCCCGCACCGCGCGGGAGCTGGCGGAGGTCGGCACGGACGACTTCGCCGACCTGGTGACCGTCGACCTGTTCGAATCCGTCCTCCAGGACGACGGCACTCCCCCGCCGGTGCTGCGGCGGGTCGCCCAGCACCCCGCCCCGGACGGCGGTCCGGACCCCGCCGTGGCCACGGGCCGGACGCACACCTATCCGGCCGGGTCCGAGCCGGCTCACGCGCTGGCCACGGGGCAGCCGCTGCTGCGCCACCGCACGGACTCCGACACCGCGGACCGCACCGGCGGCCCGCTCGCGCCCGGGGTGCACTCGGCGCTGCTGCTGCCCCTGCGGGCCCGCGGGGACACCCTGGGTCTGGCCCAGTTCTTCCGGCACCGCACCGTGGCGCCCTTCGACGAGGAGGATCTCCTGCTGGCCCAGGAGATCGCGGCCCGAGCCGCGGTGTACATCGACAACGCCCGCCGGTACACCCAGGAGCGTTCCACCGCGCTCGCCCTCCAGCGCAGCCTGCTGCCGCGCCGTCCGGTGGCGCAGTCCGCGGCCGAGACGGCCGCCCGCTATCTGCCCAGCGGGTCCGGCGCGGGCGTGGGCGGCGACTGGTACGACGTGATCCCGCTGTCCGGCGCCCGGGTCGCCCTCGTGGTGGGCGACGTCGTCGGCCGCGGCCTGCACGCCGCCGCCACCATGGGCCGCCTGCGGACCGCCGTCCGCGCCTTCGCCGACATCGATCTGATGCCCGACGAGCTGCTCACCCACCTGGACGACGTGGTCATCCGGCTCCAGCGCGAGGAGTCGGCCGAGGAGGGCGAGACCAGCGCGACGTGTCTGTACGCGATCTACGATCCGGTGTCCCGGCTGTGCTCGCTGGCCAGCGCCGGGCATGTGCTGCCTGCCGTGGTGACCCCCCTGGCCGCCGACGACGGCACCCCGGCCGGCCGGGCGGTCGACTTCCCGGAGATGCCCATCGGCCCACCGCTGGGCCTGGGCGGGCTGCCCTTCGAGACGGCCCAGTTCGAACTGCCGGAGGGCAGCCTGCTCGCCCTGTTCACCGACGGTCTCCTGGAGAGCCGCAGGCGCGACGTGGACACCGCGCGTTCGCTGCTGAGCGACGTCCTCGCCCGGGCACCGGGGTCGCCGGAGGAGCTCTGCGACCGGCTGCTGGCCGCGCTGCTGCCCAGCCGTCCGGCCGACGACGTGGCCCTGCTGGTGGCCCGGACCCGGGCGCTCGATCCCGGCCACGTCGCCGCGCTGGACCTCCCGTCCGACCCCGCTGCCGTCTCGCGGGCCCGTGACTTCACCACCGGCCGGCTGACCGCCTGGGGGCTGGAGGAGCTGGCCTTCACCACCGAGCTGGTGGTCAGCGAACTGGTGACGAACGCGATCCGCTACGGCAAGGGCCCCATTCAGCTGCGGCTGATCCTGCAGTCGACGCTGACCTGCGAGGTCTCCGACGCGAGCAGCACCGCCCCCCATCTGCGCCGCGCCCGGGCCTTCGACGAGGGCGGTCGTGGGCTGCTGCTGGTCGCCCAGCTCACCGAGCACTGGGGCACGCGGCACACCCGCGAGGGCAAGGTCATCTGGGCGGAACAGCCGCTTCCGGCCGAGGGCGGCGGCGTCCTCGGATGACGGCCCGCGTCGGCCCGGTGCACCCGGTCGGCGCTGCCGGCGCTGCCGGGTGGCGCGATCTCGCCCGTGTCCTCGCCGAACGGCCGCCGCACCATGTACCGATCCGAGGCCCTGCGGGGACACTCGCCGTGATGAGCACCCCCGACGCCGACGTGATCACCTCCTCGACGACCGGCCCGACTCGGCGCGGGCAGGTGGGCGCCCGCGTCCCCGCACACCCGTGACACCGCCTTCGATCAAAGGGGATGGAATGAGCATGTACGACTACGTCGTGGTCGGCGCCGGATCCGCGGGCTGTGTCCTCGCGGCCCGGCTGTCGGAGGACCCCGATGTCCGGGTGGCGCTGATCGAGGCGGGCGGCCCCGACACCGCGCAGGAGATCCATGTCCCCGCCGCCTTCCCGCAGTTGTTCAAGTCCGACCTCGACTGGGATCTCGACTCCGATCCGGAGCCGGGGATCGGCGGGCGGCGCGCGTATCTGCCCCGCGGCAAGGTGTTCGGCGGTTGCAGCTCGATCAACGCCATGATCTACATCAGGGGCAACCGGGCCGACTACGACGGCTGGGCCGCGGCGGGGGCGACCGGCTGGTCGTACGCCGATGTGCTGCCGTACTTCCGGCGCTCCGAGGACAACGAGCGCGGCGAGAACGAACACCACGGTGTGGGAGGGCCGTTGACGGTCAGCGACGGGAGGTCCGGGCATCCGCTCGCGGCGGTGTTCGTGGACGCCGCCGTGCAGGCAGGGCACAAGGTCAACGACGACTTCAACGGCGAGACGCAGTTCGGTGTGGGGAGCTATCAGCTGACGCAGCGCGGCGGCCTGCGCTGCAGCACGGCCGTCGCCTATCTGCACCCCGCCCTGGAACGGCCGAACCTCACCGTGCTCTCCTCCGCCCGCGCCCACCGCGTGGTGCTCGACGGCGGCCGGGCGACGGGGGTGGAGGTGGAGCGGGGCGGCGTTGCCGAGGTGGTCCGCGCCGAGCGGGAGGTGATCCTCTCCGCGGGCGCCTACGAGTCCCCGAAGCTGCTGATGCTCTCCGGGATCGGGCCCGCCGCGACGCTGTCCGCCTTTGGTGTCGAGGTCGTCAGCGATCTGCCGGCCGGCCAGGGGCTCCAGGACCACTACGCGATGCTGCTCAACTTCCGTACCGACACGGAGTCGCTGACCGGCGCGGCGACTTCGGAGAACGCCGCGCTGCTGGAGAGCGCGGGGCGCGGCCCGCTGACCTCCAACATCGGGGAGACGGGCGGCTTCTTCCGCAGCCGGTACGGACTCGACGCGCCCGATGTGCAGTTCCACGCCGTCCCGGTCCTCTTCCACCAGGAGGGTCTCGGCCCGGTCGCCGAGCACGGCTTCGGCTTCGGCCCGTGCGTGCTCGCCCCGACCAGCCGCGGCGCGGTCACCCTGCGCTCCCCGCGCCCGGACGCCGCCCCGCGCATCGTGCACAACTACCTGATGACGGCCGAGGACCGGGAGTGCGCCGTCGCCGGGATACGGATCGCCCTGGAGATCGCGGCGCAGCGGGCGGTGACCGACCTCGTCACCGGCCCGTACGACGTGCCCGCGGGGGACTCCGACGGGGAGCTGCTGGCCTGGGCGCGGCGGTCCGGGCAGACGCTGTACCACCCGACGTCGACCTGTGCGATCGGCGCGGTGGTCGATCCCGAGCTGCGGGTGTTCGGGGTGGCGGGGCTGCGGGTCGCGGACGCCTCGGTGTTCCCGACGGTGCCGCGCGGGAACACCAACGCGCCCACGATCATGGTCGCGGAGAAGGCGGCCGACCTGGTGAAGGGGGCCACGCGGTGAGGGAGTGGTGCCGGGCGCTTCCCGGCTGACCCACCCCGCCCCGCGAGGCCCCGGGGAACCTTTCGCGCCGCGCGGGGCGCGGGGCCGGGGCCGCCTCGCCCGGGGCGTTCCCCGGCGTTTCGCGGTCCCGGCCCGTGCTCCTTCACCTCCGCCTCCTCCGCCGCCGTCGCCGGAAGGCGGAGCGGCGGGCGTACGACACGCCGCTCCGGTACGTGGTCGACGGCCAGCGCTCACCAGGACGGCTGTCCACGGCTCCAGCGCGTCACGGCGTACTCGGACCCTCAGAACGTGTTCCGGCACCGGCAGCCGGTGCGGCCCGCGTCCCGGCGGGACTCATGATGTGGAACAGCCCCGTCCAGCGGTCGTCGTGCAGGCAGGCGTTCAGCGGCTCGACCAGCGCCGTGTGAGCGGGGTCGGTGCGCCACCGCCTGACGGACTCATCGCTCTCCCACTCGCTGGTGAGCAGCCACTGGGCGGGATCGTCGAGGGACCGGCACAGCTGCTCGCCGAGGTGGCCGGGGAAGCGGCGGGCCCGTTCGAGGACACCCTGGTAGGCGGCCACGAAGTCCGCTTCCCGTCCGTCCCGCACCCGGAGCAGCCGGACCACCCGTACGGGGGCCGTCATGACGGGTCGAGGACGACCGGGAGCTCGGCGACGCCGCGGAAGGCGGGGAACGGCACGGTCAGCCAGGGCACGTCCTGTGGCGCCGATGCCAGCGTGACCCGGGGGAAGCGCTCGAAGAGCGTGGTGAGGGCGATGTGCATCTCCAGGCGGGCCAGCGGCGCGCCGATGCAGTAGTGCGGGCCGACGCCGAAGGCGAGGTGGTCCGCCTGGGCGTTGGGCCGCTCGACGTCCATCCGGTCCGGGTCCTCGAAGACCTCCGGGTCGCGGTTGGCCCCGGCGATCGACACCTGGACGAGCGAGCCCTTGGGAATGAGGGTGTCGCGGATGACGACGTCTTCCTTGGCGTATCGGAAGGTGCCGTTCTCCACGGAGGTCTCGAACCGGAAGATCTCCTCGACGGCCGCGGCCGTCGA
>NZ_MUND01000320.1:0-8224 GCF_002154375.1 Streptomyces glaucescens
GTGACCGGCCGGCCGGTCACGCCTATGAACTCGACGGCCGACACGTCACCGACGAACCGGGCCTCTACCTGGCACTCGGCGAGGCGGTGAACGGTCCGGGCGGCTACTTCGGCGGCTGCCTGGCCGCCCTCGACGACTGCCTGCGCGGCACCTTCGGCTACGCCGCCCCCGCAACCCTGCTCTGGCGGGACGCCGCGACAGCACGCAAGCACCTGTCCCAGGCCCTGACACCGGACGGCCAGCCCTACGACCTGTTCGGTGTGGTCCTCGATCTCCTGGCCGAGGGCGGCATGCACGTCACCCTGGCGTGAGCCGGTCCGCCCGCCGGGCATCGACCATGTCCGATTGGTTCCGAACCACCCGTCCACAGTGCCCCGGCCCCCGCTGCCCGCGCCCCGCCCGGCTGCTCGGAGCCTGGAGCAGGTGATGTCCCGGACGCGCAGGAAGGGGCGCCGCAAGATTGGTGGCCGGCGAGGCCGAGGCGGCAGGCCCAAGAGTGGCTCTACACGAGCAGGCACGCGGAGCCGGTCACCTTCTTCCCATGTTGAGGCCGATCTTGCGAAGAGTTTTTCCGACTTGAGCGTGGCGTGAAGTCGTCGAGCTCGGTCATTTCGACGAAATGGGCAAAGTCGCAGGGCGTCTGGGCAACACAAGGCCCGTCGGCGCGGCATTGCTGTGAGCTGCGGTCTTCCCACCTCGTGACTGCTTCGTCCGGGACGTCTTGATCCACTGCACCGTGACTTCTACTGCCCCGTCCTCCGCCCAGGAGCCCAGGGCCAACGTTGGGCTGACGTCACCCGAATACCGGCAGGACTACTGATCAGGGTCGTAGCCGTCATGTCGCGTCGGCACATTCGTCGACGAAGGCGCAGAGCCGACGAATGAGGCTCAGGTAGGTGACAGGGGCAGTGGTCAGCTGCATGTGGGATGCACCTTCGAGCCACTGCTGCCACAAGCCGCCCGGGACCAGGAAGCGGGCCGCTTGATCGCCTCCGAGATTCAGATCGATGTACAGGAGAGCGCCCATAGCCACGGTCTGGTCATACGCGAGGTCGGGACGGCGAAGGTAATGATCAAGGTAGGCGGCCAGCAGTCCGGCGTCACGCGGCGTTCCAAAACTGGCCAAGGCCACGCAGTAAGCCAGGCCAACACAGCAGACTTCGCTGGCCAGCAGGAGGCCCCCGAGGCGTTCACGGAACTCGGTTCGTTGGGAAACAGCTATGAGCCACGCCGCAGTCCGCCGCTCGCGCCACCCTCCCTCAAGGAGGGTAGCGATCTCCTCCGCAGTGATGACTCCCGCGTCCTCGCTTAGGCGTCGTACGAATCGGTCGTACTCGGGGCTTTGCAGGCGCAGCATGGGGCCGCCGAGCTTCAGATAGCGCCGCTCGGGCGTGACGTAGCGGCGAACCACAGCCAGCAGTTCGGGATCCTCGTGGGAATGGCGCATCACAGGGTCGATCCTGCCTCGCTGGTGCGCAACGAAGCCACCACTTCATGTTGTTGCTCCGCCCCAGCCACGCAGAGGGGCGCGCCTTTTCCGTGTCTTGGCCCACCTTCCGTATCCGAACGGCTCCCGCCCTGCACTGAGATACGACACCTACGGAACAAGTGCTCTGCTCCAGTACCGCGACAGCACCTGTGCGGGGGCGGCCGCGCAGCGGCAAAGGGCTGGCCGCCCCGCCTCCTTAACCCTCTTCGAGATCAGACCCTGCCGGGGTAGCCGTCCGCGTCGTGCGACGACTCCTCGCTCTGACCACCTCGATCTGGCACAACCACCGCACGGACCAACCAGTCATCCGGTCACTGACCGGCTATGACCACTGACCTTGCAAGCAATGATCTAAGCACCCCCGCCCGGGGCGATCAGCCCCGTCTCGTAGGCGAAGACGACGGCCTGGACGCGGTCGCGCAGGTCCAGCTTCGACAGGATGCGGCCGACATGGCTCTTGACCGTGGTCGGGCTGAGGAACAGCCGGGAGGCGAGTTCGGCGTTGCTGAGGCCCGTCGCGAGTAGGCGGAGCACCTCGAGCTCGCGCGGGGTCAGGCCGGACAGATCGCGGTGCGGGGCGATGGTCTGCGGTTCGTCGTGATGGGCGAAGCGCTCGATCAGCCGACGGGTGATCGTGGGCGCGAGGAGAGCATCGCCGGTCTGCACCAGGCGTAAGGCGGAGACCAGATGTTCGGGTGTGACGTCCTTGAGCAGGAAGCCGCTGGCGCCGGCCGTGAGCGCGGCGTAGACGTAGTGGTCGAGGTCGTATGTGGTGAGGATGATGACCCGCGTTCCGGCCGGGCCGGCGTCGCCGATGATGCGCCGGGTGGCCTCGATGCCGTCCATCTCCGGCATCCGGATGTCCATGAGGACGACGTCGGGCCGCGTACGGCGAACCGCTGCGACAGCCTCGGCCCCGTCGGCGGCTTCGGCCGTCACTTCGATGCCGTCCGCGGCCAGGATCATCTTGAAACCGGTGCGTACGAGGGCTTGATCGTCGGCGATGACGGCGCGCAGAGGTGGCCGGTCCGCAGTCATGCCGCGCTCCGTGGGATGCGGGCCGTCACCCGGTAGCCGCCGGTCGGCGTCGGTCCGGCCGTCAGCTTCCCCTCGTAGACGGCCAGCCGCTCGCGCAGCCCCATGTGGCCGCGGCCGTTGCTCTGCACGGGCGGAGAACCCTTGGCGCCACCGGTGTCCGTGATCTCGATCTCCAGACAGGCGTCGGTGTAACCAATGGCGACGGAGGCCTGCGCGCCGCGCGCATGTTTGATGGTGTTGGTCAGCGCCTCCTGTACGACGCGGTACGCCGCGAGGTCCACCCCCGGGGGCAGCGGATCCGGCGGCAGCGACACCCCGACGTCCACGGGCGTACCGGCGGCGCGTACTCGTGCGACGAGCGCGTCGAGCTGCGCGAGGCCGGGCTGGGGCTCCAGGCCGTCGGGCCTCTCGTGGTCCGGGGCGGACAGCAGGCCCATCACGTGGCGGAGTTCGGTCATGGCGGCCCGACCGCCCGCCTCGACGGCCAGCAGTGCCTCCTTCGACTGCTCGGGCGCCACGTCCATCACTGTGCGGGCCGCGCCGGCCTGGATCACCATCACGCTCACATTGTGGGTCACGACATCGTGCAGTTCGGCGGCAATGCGGGCACGCTCCTCCTCGACGGCGCGGCGCGTGGCCTCCTCCTGAGCAGCCTGCAGTTCTGTCACCCGGTCCCGGCTTGAGGCCAGCCGCAGTTGCAGAAAGCGGACGAGGCTGGCCAGCATTCCTGCCACCAGGAGCACGAATCCCGGGCTGGACCATCCGGGGAGCACTGGTTCCGCGTTGCGGAAAGCGAAGCCGGACAGCGCGGCGGCGATCACCAGGACGGCGATCGCCGCTATTCGGTAACGGCTGTGTACGACGGCGCTGTACGCGCCGATGACACAGGCCAGGACGGTGATCCAGGAGGCGGAGCTGGCGATGGCCAGTGCTGCGCCCAGCACCACCACGAACAAGGTCAGCGGATACCGGCGCCGGGCTGCCAGTGGCAGCGTCGACAGGACGACCAGGGCCCAGGGCACGGAGGAGGGCTCTTCCTCCACGGGCACCTGACCAGGGTCGGGTGGCGACGGCGGGGCCGGGACCCCGGTCCCGGCGTCCACCGGAGGGGGGTTGATGTTCACCGGCCCGTCGCCGGGATAGCGCACCGCCACGAACAGGGCAGTGACGGTCAGTGCGACCGCCAGCACCACATCGGCGCGCACCGCTCGCCGGGACAGTGGGGCGGCCTTCGCCTCCGGGCGTAGCGCGTCGATGAGTTGCTGATACCGGCTGCGCCGGTCTTCCGTCTCCACCCGTGCATTGTGCTGCGCTCTCCGCTCGGCCCGCGTCCGCCTGTCCGGCCAGGTCAGTGCCCCAACGGACTACTTCTCAGGTATGACTCCGCGGCCGAATCCTCCGCAGGAAGGACCTGATGTTGGTTCCGCGGCCGACGCGTCCCGTACGCGCCAGCCTCTAGGTTCGCAGGCCCGGCAACGGCATCTGCCTCTCGCGACCGTAAGGACGGACGACTCGTATGCATCAAGTGATCGAACTGGAGGGTGTGGCGAAGCGCTACGACAGCGCTGGCGCTCCGGCGCTCGGACAGCTCACACTCAGCGTCGCCAAGGGTGAGGCCCTTGCCGTGACGGGCCCTTCCGGCAGCGGCAAGTCCACGCTGCTGAACCTCGTCGCCGGCCTGGACAAGCCGACCGATGGCGCCGTGATCGTGGCGGGGCGACGGATCGACCAGTTGAGCGAGCACGCCCTCGCCAAGTTCCGTCGCGAGCACATCGGCATGGCCTTCCAGTTCTTCAATCTTCTCGACGACCTCACCGTCACCGACAACATTCAGCTCCCGGCCCAGCTGACCGGGACCAGTCGGCGCGAGGCCGCCGCCCGCGCGGGCGAGCTCATGGAGATGCTGGGGATCCAGAAGCACGCCCGCGCCTACCCGGGCCGACTGTCCGGAGGTGAACGCCAGCGGGTCGCGGTCGCCCGGGCCTTGGTCAACCGGCCCGCGCTGCTGCTCGCCGACGAGCCCACTGGTGCGCTCGACACCGCCTCGGGCCATGACGTCCGCGAGCTGCTGACGGATCTGCACCGCGCCGGACAGACCATCGTGCTGGTGACGCACGACCTGACGCTGGCGGAGGCATGCGCGAGCCGCACTGTTCACCTGGTCGACGGTCGCGTCGCCGTCGACTCCCGCACGCAGGCCGTCCGATGAGCCTGTTCGGCACCGGAGCGATGGGCCGGGTCGTACGTTCCGGCGTCGGCAGGCGACGGGTGCAGACCGTGGTGATCGCCGTGGCCACGATGATGGCCGTGGCGTCGGCGGTGGTCGCCGGGTCGCTGATGGTCGCCGCGGCCGCGCCCTTCGACCACGCTTTCGGGAGGCAGCAGGGTGCGCACATCACCGCCCAGTTCGATCCGGCCAGGGCGAGTGCGGCGCGGCTGGCAGAGACCGGCAAGCTGGCCGGCGTCACCGCAAGCTCGGGGCCGTACCCGTCCACGGCGTTCCGCCCGGTGGATCAGACGGGCTTCCAGTTGCCGACGCTGACCCTGGTCGGGCGGTCCGGTCCGGACGGAGACGTGGACCGCGTGGATCTGAAGTCCGGCCGGTGGGCTCAGAAGCCGGGAGAGATCGTGCTCGCCGCGTCGTTCGAGGGGCCCGCCATCGGGATCGGCGCCGCCCTGAAGGCTTCGGACACCACGAACGCCCCCACCCTTTCGATCGTCGGGTTCGCTGTGTCGGCCAGCGAGACCGCCGACTCCTGGGCGACTCCCGCGCAGGTCGAGGCGCTGGCTTCGGAGGGCGGCCCGGTCACGAGTCAGATGCTCTACCGCTTCGACTCCGCGAGCACGAAGGAGCAGATCCTCGCCGGCCGGAGGAAGCTTGCCGCCTCCGTGGGGTTTGGGGCGCTGCTGGGTACCCGGTCCTGGCTGGACACCAAACGCGCCGCTGACCAGGGTGCGGCGGCGACCGTCCCGTTCGTGATGGCTTTCGGTGTGCTCGGCATCGTGATGTCGGTGATCATCGTCAGCAGTGTGATCAGTGGCGCGGTCGGCACCAGCCTGCGCAGAATCGGCATTCTCAAGGCGATCGGCTTCACCCCACGCGAGGTCGTACGCGCCTACGTGGCCCAGGCGCTGATTCCGGCCGGTGCCGGCGTCGCCCTGGGAGTCGTCCTGGGGAACCTCATGGCAGTGCCGCTGCTCTTGGACACCGAGGCGGTGTACGGCGGCGTCTCGCCTTCGGTGGCCTGGTGGGTGGACGTCACGGTGCCGGCCGCCCCCCTGGTCATCGTGGGGCTCGCGGCGCTGATTCCCGCACTGCGGGCCGGAAGACTGCGCACGGTCGAGGCCATCGCGGTCGGCCGGTCGCCGCGCACGGGGCGCGGCCAGTGGGCGCACCGGGCGATGGGGCTGCTGCCGCTGCCGCGACCGGTGACCTACGGCCTCGCCATCCCCTTCGCACATCCGGCCCGTACCCTCGCGATGCTGCTCGCGGTGGCGTTCGGTACGGTCGCGGCGACCTTCGCAGTAGGGCTGACCTCTTCCCTTGCCGCGGTCGGCACCTCACAGGACCCCGAGAGCCGTGCCGCGGTCACGGTCACGACCACCAAGCTGAACAACGTCGCTCCCCCTCCGCCTCCTCCTGCGGGGGGCGGCGTGGCAGGCCCGTCCCCCGTAGGCGGCGGTGTGGCAGGCCCGTCCGAACCCAGTGTCGCCGACCCGGCGAGGGTGCGGTCTGCCATCACGTCGCAGGCGGGCACCAGGTCGTACTACGGCAAGACCCGGACCGAGGTCGCCGTGGCCGGGATCTCCGGCTCGGTTCAGGCCAGCCTCTACGAGGGCGCATCGCGCTCCGGCAGCTACGAAATGATCTCCGGGCACTGGATCACCGGCAGGGGGCAGGCCGTGGTGCCCACGCGCTTCCTGGAAAGGACCAGCACCAGGATCGGTGACACGGTGCGGGTGACCCATGAGAAGGAGACCGCGAACCTGCGGATCGTGGGCGAGTCCTTCGACACGTCGGGCAGCGAGCTGGAGATCCACGCGGACATGGCCAACTTCGCGTCGGCCGAGCCCAGTGCCTTCCTCGTCGAGGTGAAGTCCGGCGTCTCCGCCGACGAGTACGCCCAGAAGGTCGCCGCGATCGTACAGCCGCTGGGCGGCGACGCCACGACCAGCACCCCCACGGGGCAGGAGGGCGTCCTCCTCATCATGTCCGCGATGGCGGTGCTGCTCACCCTGATGCTGGTCTCCGTGGCCGGCCTCGGCGTGCTCAACTCCGTGGTCCTGGACACCCGGGAACGCATCCACGACCTGGGCGTCTGCAAGGCGATCGGCATGTCGCCACGGCAGGTCATCAGCCTCGTGCTCACCTCGGTGACCGCGATCGGCGTGATCGGCGGGCTGATCGGCGTGCCGACGGGGTACGCGCTGCACGGCTTCGTCATGCCGGTGATGGGGCGTGCCGTAGGCACCAGTCTGCCGTCGCCGGTCCTCGATGTGTACGAGCCTGTTCAGCTGCTCCTGCTGGGACTGGGCGGGGTCGTGATCGCGGTGCTGGGCGCGCTGATCCCGGCCGGCTGGGCGGCCAGGGTACGTACGGCCACGGCGCTGCGCACCGAGTAGCGTCCGGCGGAGCGCGAGCCGCTGGGGCATCCGCCAGGTCCGCGGGGTCGGCTGCCCGTACAGGCACCGGTGCCGATGCCCCCGTCCACGCAGGTCCTCTCGAGAACGGAAGACCCGGACGGGGGCCGGCAGCGCGAAGCCGTGCGGGGCATCGGCGCCCCGCCGCTTCCTGGCTGCGCCCTGGCGGGGTCAGCGCTGTCGGGTCGGGCGTACGACGATCTCGTTGACGTCGACGTCGGACGGCTGGGCGAGGGCGTAGGAGACCGCCCGGGCAACGGCGTCGGGGGCGATCGCGTGGGCCCGGTAGGCGCGCATCGCCTCGGCGGCACCGGGGTCGGTGATGGTGTCGGCGAGTTCGGACGTGACGACGCCCGGCGAGACGGTCGTGACCCGGATGAAGGGGGGTGATTCCTGGCGCAGGCCCTCGCTGATGGCCCAGGCCGCGTACTTGGTGGCGCAGTAGACGGCGCCGGTGGGCACCACCTCGTGGGCGCCGATGCTGGCGACCGTGACGAAGTGCCCGGAGCCCTGCGCGGTGAAGACGGGCAGTGCTGCGGCGATGCCGTGCAGCAGGCCGCGGACGTTGACGTCGATCATGCGGTCCCACTCGTGCACGAGCAGGGAGTCGAGCCGCGACAGGGGCATGACGCCGGCGTTGGCGACGAGGGCGTCGACGCGGCCGTGGTGGTCGCGGGCGGCGCGGACGAAGGCGTCGGTGTCCGCGCGGTCGGTCACGTCCAGCCGTACCGGCTGGAGACTGCCGCCGGAGCGGTCGGCCGCCTCGGCCGTGCTCTGCTCCAGTGCCCGCAGGCGGTCGGTACGGCGGGCACCGGCCACCACGTGGTGTCCTTCCGCCACGAGGCGCGCGGCGAGGGCCGCGCCGATGCCGCTGCTGGCGCCGGTGACGAGGACGACCTTGCCGCCGGCCGGTTCGGTGCTGTCGAGGTGCTGTGTGGTCATGGCTTCGAGGCTGGCCCGGGCGGAGCGGCGGCGGGAGAGGCGGTGTCCTCCTGGGTGTGGCGCACCCAGGCAGAGGGGTCCCGGCCGGACCTGGGTCGTGTCCGCAAAGTCCCG
>NZ_MUND01000320.1:8263-28732 GCF_002154375.1 Streptomyces glaucescens
ACTTTGCGGACACGGCCTAGCATGTCCGCATGGGACAGTCCGAACTCGGTGCCTATCTCACCGCCCGGCGCGCCGGTGTCACCCCGGCCGAGGCGAACCTCCCGGCGACGGGGCATCGCCGGGTGCCGGGGTTGCGGCGCGAGGAGGTGGCGCTGCTCGCCGGGGTCAGCGCCGACTACTACACCCGACTGGAGCAGGGGCGGGAGCGTACGCCTTCGGCGCAGGTGCTCGACGCGCTGGCCGTCGCCCTGCGGCTGGACGAGGACGGCCGCCTGCACCTGTTCCGGCTCGCGGGGCTCGGCCCGCGCCCCCGGGCCGCCGCGGTCTCCGCCCAGGTGGAGCCGAGCCTGTCGGCGCTCATGGACACCTGGCCGCACAACCCGGCCGTCGTCCACAACCGCGCGTACGACGTGCTGGCCTCCAACGCCATCGCCGACGCGCTCTTCCACGGCTGGACGCACTCGCGCAACCTCATGCACGTCGTGTTCACCGACCCGGCCGCCCGCGTCTTCTACAGGGACTGGCACGACGTCGCCCGCAATGCCGTGGCCGGCTTCCGGCTCGGCCACGGCGCGGCGCCCGACGATCCGCGGGTGCGCCAGGTGCTCGCCGAACTGCTGGACGGCAGCGTCGAGTTCGCCGAGTTGTGGGCCCGCCATGACGCACGTGGCAAGGCGCTGGAGCGCAAACGCTTCGTCCATGGCGAGGTCGGGCCGCTGACGCTGACCATGCAGACCTTCGACGTCCGCTCGGCCCCGGGCCAGGAGTTGGTCGTGTATCACGCCGAGCCCGGTTCTCCCAGCAGCGAGGCGCTCGCCCTGCTCGGATCGCTGACCGCGACCGCCCGCGGGGCGGCCGAGCCGACGGGTCGGCGCGGCCGGCACACTCCGTGACATACTTTCCAGGTGATCATCGAACGTGCGTACGCATCCGGGGGTGGCCGGGAGGACGGGGGGTGGCCCTGGTCCTTGCCCTGCGTGCGGGAGTTCCTGACGGAGGGACTGCGCTTCACCGCGCCGGTGACCTTTCTCGTCGGTGAGAACGGCTCCGGCAAATCGACTCTGGTCGAGGCGCTCGCGGAAGGGTTCGGCCTCGATTCCTGGGGCGGCTCGCACGACTGGCGCTATGCCAGTCACCGGCCCAGATCCGTGCTGGGCGAGAGACTGCGTTTCGACGCCGCCCCGCGGGGTCGGTCCATGCTGAGCAGCTGGTCCGCCCGCAAGGGCTTCTTCCTGCGGGCCGAGACCGCGTTGGACGCGCTGGACCGGGAAGGGTTCGCACCCGATTCGGTCAGCCACGGCGAGGGATTCCTCGCCGCGTTCCGGGGGAAGTTCCACCAGCCGGGGCTGTATGTGATGGACGAGCCCGAGGCGGCGCTGTCCTTCACGTCCTGCCTGGAACTGCTCGGCCACGTCGATCAGTTGGTGAAGGCCGGCGGCCAGGTCGTCTGCGCCACCCACTCGCCGTTGCTCACCGCGCTGCCGGGTGCGGACATCATCGAGGTCGGCGAGCACGGCATGCGCCGCGCCACCTGGGACGAACTGGCCCTGGTCGACCACTGGCGCCGCTATCTCACCGACCCGCATTCCTACCTGCGGCACATCCTCGACCAGGACGTGTCGCCTGGATCAGCGGGCTGACCAGAGGAAGGTGCGGTCGGCCGCCCTGGCAGTCCTCAGTCGGCCAGCCGCTTCGGCTCTGACGTAACTCGCACCGAAGTCGGCGCCCATGAGCGGGACTGGGCGGGTGCCTGCGCGGGATTCTCGCAGGCTGGAAACCTGCTCCGGCAGGTCGGCGGGTCCCGTCGGTTGCTCACCTCACGCCGGCGAAGCCGACGCCGCGCGCAGGGTCGCGACGGAGCCGTCACCTTGATCGCACTGCCGCCCTCCGACGCGAAGGCCCCCGCCGTCCGGAAGCATGAGGCGTCCGGACGGCGGGGGCGGCGGGATCGAGTGGGGCGTCAGGGCGCCATCATCGATATCCCGAACGGCACGGCCTGCGGGGCCGACTCGGTGCCGTCGGCGGCCACGGCGGTGACGACGTAGTAGTAGTACGCCCGCGCCAGACCGGGGTCCTTGTACGTCAGCGCCGTCACACCCGTGGCGATGCGGTGCTCAGGGGTGAAGACGTCCGAGCTGGACGTGGACCGGTAGACGTTGTACGAGACGGTCGCACCCTGGTCGCATGCTCCGACCTCCCAGTTGAGCTGGGCGTAGTCCGCGCCCCTGCCGCCCCCGGTGATCCGGGGGGTGGCCGGTCCGGTCAGGACCGGGCAGGGCACGGTGACCTCGGCCATCGGCGAGAAGTCGGACCACTGGTTGTGCGTGCTGACGGCGCGCACCACGTAGCGCCAGGTCTTGCCGGCGGGCACGTTCTCGTTCGTGAACGTCGTCCCGGTGATGAACGGGGAGACCGAGTAGGCCGTCGTCGGGTCCGTGCCGGTCGTGCGGTAGACGTGGTAGCCGGCCACATCGGTCGACGTGCTCGCGGTCCACTCCACCTTGACGTTGCCGTTGTCGGCCGTCGCGGTGACCGAGGCGGGCGCGGCCGGCTTCTCGTGGACCGGCAGGCGCTTGCCGTAGACGGTGCCGTAGCCGGGCTCGGGCATGGGGGAGACATTGCCGGCCGCGTCGACGGCGCGGACGGTGTAGCCGAACCGCACGCCGGCCGGGGTGCTGGTGTCCAGATACTTGGCGTCCCGCACCACTGCGACCTGCTCCCACGCGCCGAACGTCTGCATGCGCATGACGAGGTAGTGGTCCGTGTCGTCGGTGTTGGGCATCCAGACGAGGTGCACGCCGTCCGTGGCGTCCCAGGCGTCCAGGCCGTACGGCATGCGCGGCGGGGTGACGTCGCCGGTGCGGGTGGCCGAGGCCGTCGCTGACGGGTTCGACTCCGTGCCGAGAGTCGTGACCGTCCTGACCTGGTAGTGGCGCACCTCGCCGACGGGCGCCGCGTAGTCGTCGTAGCCGGGGCCGGTGACCGGCGTCTCGGTCAGCCGGGTCCAAGGACCGGCGGCCGCCTCGGCGGCATAGACGTGGAACCGGTGGGACGCGTCACCGTCGTACCGCCAGCCGACGCTGTTGCGGTCGACCCAGCCGTTGGCGGAGACGGCCGTGGGCGGCAGCGGCTTGGCCTCGGTGGCGTCGAGCTGGATGGGCGCGGAGTACGCGGAGGCGTTGCCCGCGCTGTCCTTGGCCCGCACGCGGTAGTAGTAGGTCGTGCCCACGGCGGCGGACGGGTCGGTCAGGGCGGCGCTCTGCGTGGGCGTGCCGGCCGAGGCGAACGGCCCCTCGGGCGCGACGGCCCGCTGCACCTCGTAGGAGTTCGCCCCGCTCACCGGGGACCAGGAGAGCCGGGCGCCGGCAGACGGGTCGTACGTGGCCGTGAGCCCGGTGGGCACGGCGGGGGCCGTCCTGTCGGCGCTGACGACGCTCGTCACCGCGGACAGCGCGGAGACGTTGCCGGAGCGGTCGACGGCGCGGAGGGCGTACTCGTAGGCGGCGCCGGTGGCCGGGGGCGTGTCGGTGAAGGTGGTGCCCGTGATCAGGGTGGAGTTGCGCAGGCTCCAGCCGCTGCTGCCGGCGACGCGGCGGTAGACGCGGTAACCGGCCTGGTCCATCTCGTAGTTGCGGGACCAGGTCAGGGTCGTCTTCAGGGTGGACGCCGAGTAGCTGGACTTCACGCCGACCGGGGCCAGGGGGGCGGTCTTGTCGTAGGTGGCGCCGATGACCGGCTTGTAGGAGAAGGAGACGTTGGCGGTGCCGGTGAAGGCGGCGAAGTCCACACGCAGGGTGTGGGTCCCGCGCGGCATGGTGAAGCGGACGGTCTTCCGCTGGGTCGAGCTGACGTTGCGCCACAGGTCGATCTTGCGGTAGCCGTCGACGTAGACGCGGGCGCCGTCCTGGACGGCGACGCTCAGGTCGAAGGGGCCGCCGGAGCCGAAGTTGCGGGTGGTGGTCCAGCGGACGCCGAAGTAGTCGCTCGGCAGGCTCACCCCGGAGGGGTCGCCGGAGCCGTAGTTCTCGGCGATGGCGGTATCGCAGACGGTGGCCTTCGGAGTGCCGGAGAGGGTGGTGTTGGCGTAGTACTGGGCCTTCCACACGCCGGCCGAGCAGTTCACGGCCGCGTGCGCGGTCGTGGGGAAAGCGAGCCCGGCCAGGACTGTGGCCAAGGAGAGCACGGCCGCACCACCTGTACGGCGGGCCGCGCCGAGGGATATTCGCATCTACGGATGCTCACACTTCGATGAGGAGAAGAGGACAAGGCGTGTATGCCGCCGCAATGGTGCCATTTGAGAGATCACTTGCGATAGCCGGTTTGGGCGGTGAGTCACCGACGAAATGGGGCTGCTCGGGTGACGCAACGCAGTCATTGGCCGGCCGGGCCGCTTCGGCTCTGACGTCGCTCCCACCGAAGTCGGCGCCCGAGAACGGGACTGTGCGCGTACCTGCGCGGGATCCTCACAGGCTGGAAGCCGTGCTCCGGCAGGTCAGCGAACTCCGCCGGCTGCTCCTCCGTGGGTTTCGATCCGGCCCAGGGCCCGTGTGGGGTCGAAGTCGGCTCGCCGCACCCCGGGCCGTTCGGCGGCCTGGTCCGGACCGCCCTGGAACCGGACGAGCGAGGGAGAAAGTGAACCACCTGATCGACGCGGCCAGGATCCTGAGCGGCTCGGTGCTTCTGCTCCTCTACCTGACCGACGTGGTGTCAGAAGTGCCGTACCCGGTCTTCGCCGTCCTGCTGGGCGCCGGCCTCGTGGTGGACGCAGTCCGGAACATCGCGGCCAAGAGATCCTGAACCGCTCACCGGCCGCGCGGCAGCGCGTACGGCACCGTGGACCGCGCGGGCCACGCGCGCACCCCACAGCGAGCGGGGGCCCGCGAAGGCATGCACCCCGTCGTCGCCGCCCGCAGACCGGGCGGCGACGCACACGGCGTCCGTGGGGGTCCCTGAGCAGTCGTATCCAGCGCCGAGCAACGCCTGCACCTTGGCCTCGGTGGCGGTGGCCACGGCGTTCACCAGCGCGGCGTCGGTCAACGCCACCGGGAGCGCGACGACGATGTTGATCGTGCCCGGCGGCGCGGCCGTGACCGTGCCCTCCGCCGGGGAAGCGGCCCAGCCGCGCACCCCGAGCCCCGTGGTGGCGACCGCCTCCACCCCGCCGTCGCACGCGTGCCCGTACGCCCCGACATCGGCAGCCGTCATCAGCCCCACCCCCGGCCCCTCCGCGCCGGCCTCCCGCGCCAGCTCGGCGAGGTGCCGGTCCGGGTCGGTACGCCGATAGCCGTGGGAGACCTGGGCGTTGAGGACCCATGTGCGTACCCCGAGGCCGCCGCCGAGCACGGCACTGCTGATCATCCGCCAGCCGTCGCCGGCACGCCACAGCAGACTGTGCAGCCGCTCGCCGTCCTCGACGCGGGTGAGTCGCCGCACCTGCAGCAGACCGGTGGCGGGGCGGGGCGGCGGAATGACGGCGGTCACCGGACGGGTACTCCTTGCGCGGCGGGAACCGGCTGATCGTACGCCCCGCCGTCCGGCCCGGCGTCGGCGGATCCGCCCCGCCCGGCGATCACGGCAGGGCGACGTACGGCGACAGGAAGGCGCGCGCCCCCGGTGTGTCCAGCCGGTACGTGACATTGGTGGCGTAGCACGGGCTGTCGCCGGTGATGGTCGTCGAGGCGAGGACCCGCTTGCCGTCGATCATCGCGAAGTTGGGTCCGCCCGAGTCGCCGTAGCAGGCACCGCCGTTGCCCTGCGGTGCGGTCATGGCGAGGCGCACCCAGGCGTCGTTGAGGGCGCCGAAGCTCACCGGTGCCTTCATCCGGACGCCGCCGCCGGGGTGGGTGTGGCCGCCCGGTCCGCGCGCGGCCTCCTGGGTGCCGTATCCGGCGACGACCCAGTCGGTCGCGTTGAGCCGCTGGGGTCCGAGCGCGTCGAGCCGGCCTGCGGTGGGCAGCGCGGCGGGCGTGAAGGACCAGCGGGACTTCATCTTCGCGGCGGGCACCTCGACGACCGAGATGTCGTACGTGTCGGCGGCCGGGCCCGGGTAGCCGGAGTGGCTGTGGGCGGTGCCCTCGACGGCGACGGCTGCGGCCTGGGCGGCGGGATCGGCCGGGTACTTCTTCGCCGCTGCGTCCAGTCCGGCCTGGACGTCCTGGTCCAGGGAGACGTGGAACCGTACGTTGTCCGGCCAGTCCGTCGTGCAGTGAGCCGCCGTCAGGAACGTGTCCGCGTCGATCATCGTGCCGGAGCAGACCCAGTCGACGCGGTCGGGGGTGGCCGGATCGCCGTCGTCGTCCCAGGTGGCCACGAGGGCGCCGACCTCGGTGCGTTCGGGGGCGGGGGCCGCGTTGTACGAGTTGATCGCGGACGAGGGCAATGCCGTGGCGAGGACGGCGGCGCAGGCGGCCGCGGTGACGGCGGTGGCGCGTATGGCGGTCAAGAAGAACCCCTTCGCTGGGTCTGGATCGGGTGTTCCTCCTGTGGGGGTGGGTGCATTGAAGCGCCTGTGATCGCCCACGGCAAGACCGGGGCGCCGCTGACCCTCACCGTCCGGCTGCCCCGGGAAGCGCGTGGCGGGGCGTTGTCAGTGCCGGGTGGCAACATCGGACCCATGACGGGCACCACGGCATTCGACTGGCGGTCCTTCCTGCTCGAGTGGAGTGGGGAGTGGGCGGATTCCCTGCCGGACGGCGGGACGCGGAGCGAGGACGACGAGGCGGCGCGACGGGCGCGGTGGCTGGGGTTCCCGCCCGCGTCGGAGGAGCGGATCGCGGCCATGGAAGAGCGTTTGGGCCGTCGGATGCCCCCGTCGTACCGGGAGTTCCTCAGGGTCAGCGACGGATGGCGGCACGCGGGCGGGTTCGTGTGGCTGCTGGCGGGGACCGCGGACGCGTGCTGGCACGACAACGAGTCGGGACTCGCGGACTTGTTCGAGGAGTATCTGGACGAGGACGCCGAGCCCGAGGAGCGCCGGGAGGCAGACCTCTGGCGGCGCGGGCTGCAGCTCGACGTCGAGTCCGACATCACCCACGTCCTCATGGACCCCGAGGACGTGGACGAGGACGGTGAGTGGGCCGTGTACACATGGGCGAGCTGGCGGGCCGCACCACCCGAGCGGCACGCGAACTTCCTCGAGTTCATGCGAGAGATGCACCGGGAGTTCCACCGCCTGCGGGCGCACCGGCGCGGCGACGGGGAGCCGGAGTTCGCCAACGGCACGACGCGCGAGCTGGACGCCCGTGTGGCGGAAGCCCGGCAGGAGGCGCTGGGCGGCCGCTGGGAACGGGCCGTGGAAATGCTGGATGAGGCCAAGCGGTACGGCAGACCGCGAGCCGCCGGTCTGGGCGACCAGATACGCCGCCTGCTCGGGCAGACCCACCTGGCCTACTTCGAGGACGTGGTGACGGACCCGCGATACGCGCCCGACCTTCTGCCGTCACTGGTCGCCGAGCACGCGGCTCACTCGTACCGGGACGACTCCACGCTGACGTTCGACCTGAGGGGCGCCGACGCCGGCTTGGTGTCACAGGCTTACGCGACCTTGGAACAGGTGCGGAACGGCGCGTACCGGTACACGGCGTCCGGGCCGTTCGGCGAAGCCGTCGAGCGGGCACGGGAGCTGGCGCACCGGGGAGACACCGACGGGGCATGGCGGACCCTGAGCAAGGCTGTGCCCCTCTGGCAGCCTCTGGGACCGGACCACCTGGCACCGCTGGGGTGGCTGGCCGACCCGGTGCTCGGTCCGCTGCTCACCCCGGAGCGGGGCCGCGAGCTGCTGTCCACTCCCCGGGGAGGGCATGGGCGGAGTGACCCGGCGCAGCGGTGAGATACCGCAGGCGCTGGAACCCGGCCGGTTCCTCGGCGGCCCGGAGAACGGCGCCGACGCGGAACTGCCGCTGTGGTGGCGTGGGCACCGAACTACTCGGCGGATGAGACCGGCGTCGGTCATTCCGAGCACGGCTTCCCGCCTGGGGGCGGTGCAGGGGAGCGGCGGGCCCACCACCACTGGCGCTGTGCGTCGTTAACCGAGCATGATCAATGAATCATCGGTTCCCGAGCTGGCACGTCAGTACGGACTCACCCAGCTCACAGCCCAGTACGTGCTCGACCTGCGGGCTCGCCTGGCGGAAGAGCACCCGAACGACGCGGATGCCCAGGAGAAGGCGTTCCTCGACGCCGTGCGCGATGGATGGACGCAGGGTGAGCCGTGGGCGCAGGAGTGGGCTGAGGCGGCTGTGAGGCAGGGCAGGGGTTTCCCGGATGGCAGGCTTGAGTGATGCAACCCGGGAATCGCGCTACCGAGAAGGCCCTTCGGCACCTGCTCAATGAGTGGGACCCGATCGGCGTCGCCGACGTGGTGCAGGACGAGTACGACTGCCTGCTCCCCCCACTGCTCCGGCTGCTCGGCGGTGGTGCCGATCAGGCGGGGATTGGTGACTTCCTGCGGCACGAGTTGGAGGACCACTTCGGCCTTGCCCCACAGCCGTCGGAGCCGGAGGCGATGGCGGCCCGGGTGATGGCCTGGTGGGCAGCCACTGGCCGGGCGGCCGGTGAGAGAGGCGGCATCTAGCCGCTTCCGCCCTGGTATGGAGCGGGCCCTCGCTCCCGGGAGGGACGCCGAAGCGTGGTGACCCGTGGTGGCAGCGCGGAGGGCCTCACCGGTCGATGGTGAGGCCCCGGGCGTGTGGTGCGGTCAGGTCAGGCTTGGGCGGGTCGAGCGGTGCTCAGCCGCTGGTGCCGTAGCGGTGTGCGGCGGATCCGTCAGTGCTGGCCTCGGGTCGGATGAAGAGCACCTCCGGGTTGGCCGGCGTCGGGCCGTCCAGCAGAGGCTGTGGGCGGTGGCGCAGGTGGAGGTCGAAGAAGGCGGCGGTGTAGGCGCGCATGACCGTCACCGCGCGGTCGGCGGGGATGGTCGGGGGTGTGCCGGGGTAGGGCAGGCCGAGCTGGTCGAAGAGGACTGCCGTGTCCGAGAAGGTGTAGTGGTGTGACCCCGTGACGGAGAGCCAGCGCTTCCAGCCGCTGAGGTTCTTCCAGGCTGCCTGCCAGGTCGGGTCGGGGCCGTTCGGCCCATGGGCCGTTTCGTCGGCGCCGAACATCATGAACGGCCGGTCACCGAAGCCGTTCGGGGGTATCGGGTCGCCGAACGAGCCGTCCATGTTGATGCCGGCCCGGACGCGGCTGTCTCGCGCCATGAGCGAGGCGGCTGCCGCACCGCCGAGGGAATGTCCCATCGCGCCGATCCTCCTGCGGTCGATCATCGAGGCGTGACGCCAGGCCGGGTGCGGGCCGGTGAGGCGGTCCAGGACGAACGACAGGTCCTGCCCGCGGTTGACGGTCGCCTTGTGCATGTCCTCCCAGGTCTGCGCCTTCTCGCACGCGACGCAGGTGAGCATGCGGTTGCCCGGGAACAGGGTGCCGGAGGACTCGTGGGCGTGGTCCACGACGGCGACGACGTAGCCGCGGCTTGCCAGGTCCTCGGCGAGGGTGGTCAGGGTGAAGCGGGGTGCTCCGAACCCCGGTGAGAGCAGGAGGAGCGGGTGCCGTCCGCGTTCCGGTACGGCCTTGGTGAGGCTGTGCGTTCGCGTGGCCCCGAGTCTCACGGCGGCTTCGGGGTCCGTTCCGCCCGCCGCTTCCACCAGCAGTTGTGCCTCGCGCGGGTCCGCGTACGGGGCGGAGCGGCCCGCGGCGGCACGGGAGGGGTAGTACAGGTCGACCATCAGTTCACGTGGCCGCTCGGGCACCCACAGGTCCTGCCGGGAGGAGTCGACGAGGTGGAGGGTGGACCGGCCGACCGGTGAGGTCCCACCGGGGCGGGGCAGCAGGACACCGGTCGTGGTCTGCTGGGCGGGGGCGGCAAGCGTGGGTTCCCGGCTGCCGAGGTCCTGCGCGTGCGCGACCGTGGGGATGACGGCGGACACGGTCATGGCCGCCAGGACGGCCGCGGAACTCACCATACGCAACGTCTTCATGCCTGGACATTAGGCACCGGCCGCCGCTCGTAGCGTCCGCCTCAGGTCGCGACGGACATGCGACCTGAGTCTGATCCGGCACTCATCGCCCAAGGGGTGACGGCAGCCACCGGCCATGCGGAAGACCGCCAACTCCCCCTGCGAGCAGGCGGAGTACGGTCCGGCCGTCAGAGCTGCCGGACCAGCACGGCGTGACCCTCGCGGGCCGCACGGCCGGAGAACTCCACGAGTGCGTCGTACAGGTGACGCCTACTCCGGCGTGCGCGCCCGTCCGGTCGTACGGGCGGAGACACTCCCCCACTCCGCTCATGAGCCCCTGCTCATGAGCCGTGCTGAGCGGACGTGACAACCGACGAGCCGCTGGGCGGACGGTCGTCACTGCCCTGCCGTGACGCGAGTGCCGCGGGTTCGCCCAGGTGCGCGGCCGCCGTACGCCACGCCCTGGTCACCGCCGCGTGGGCCCGTGCCGTGCGCGCCGCGGCATCCCCGGTCAGGGCCAGCGGGGCGGCGATGTGAACGTGCAGGTGCGGACGCCGGACGGGCGCTGTCGCCAGGCCGGCGAGCTGCTTCGCCACGCTGCCGGAGGTGATCCGGCGAGCACCGGCCTGGCCCACCGGCACGACGGGCGCGCCGACTCGCTCGGCCAGCCGGACGAGACCGCTGCGGAAGCTGCCGGGGGCCGCTTCCGCGGCGTCCGTGCGGCGGGGCAGGCCCCCCTCGGCGTAGATGAGCACGCACCGGCCCCGTTCGATGGCCTGCGCCGCCAGGTCGAGCGCGGTCGCGGCCCGTCGGTCGCCCCGGTGTACGGGGACATGCCCTTCTCGTGCCAGGGCACGCCCGAGCACCGGCACGCGCCACAGGCCGGCTGCCGCCATGACGACCGGCTCGACACCGAGGCGGTGCAGGGCGGCGAGCACGATGGCGGGGTCGGCGAGCGAGGTGTGGTTCGCTGCGATGATGCTGCCCGGCGCGAGTTCGGTCCCGGGGTCGGTGGTCACCGACAGCCGGCCGAAGGCGGGCACCAGGCGGTCGGCGATGCGGCTGAGCACGGAGCGGTCTCCAGGTCTCGACGGTGTGTTGATCTCCATCGTCGTCGTCCGGCGCCACCCCCGTCCTGAGTCCTCGTACTCATTTCACCGGGGGTCCGATTGCTCGCTTGCGCCGCCGGGTCCGCTAACGAAGGAGGCACAGGGGATGCGCGTATCGAAGACGGCGGCACCCGGGCCGGCCGTTCCCGCTCCGGGGTGCGGCTGGTACTTGTCGGCTCCCGCGCTCGCCGCCGCGGGGGTGTATGGCGGCACCGTGTGGACCGTTCGTTCGTGGGCGAGTTGCCCGCTCGGCAACGACGCGAGCAACGACATAGGGCTGACGCTGCTGATGCCGGTCGTATGGCTCTGCATGACCTTGCTGCTGCTTCTGTTGCAACTCGCCCTGCGCGGGTGGGCTCCCTGGTGGTCGGGGCCGGCGGGCAGCCAAGCGGCTCGCACCGCTCATGATGGTGATCGCGCTTACTCTGCTGTACCGGCTCGGGATGGGCTGGCCGGTCCACCCGCCCGGAGGCCTGTGCGTCGAGGGCTACCGACTGTTCCCGTTCACGGGCAAGACGGGCCCGGACCTGGCTGGCAGGCGCAGGGTGAACGCTGCCGCCGGCTGGTGCGGCCCGGGCGGACGTACGCTCGTGGCATGAAGGAAACCGCACAGGACACGGGCGAACTCGGCGTCGTCGGGAACATCGTCTACCGGTTGGCGCGGCCCGGCGACAGCGAGGCCCTGGCACGGCTCGACGGTTCGTTCACGACGGATTCCGTGTTCGAAGTGACCGCAACGGGCGAGGGGTTCAGGATCCGTGAGAGGCCTGTGGATCCTCCGATCCACAAGGTCTTCCCCGATGACGATGACGAGGACGACGACGAGGGCGCGGGCGAGCACGAGGACCGTGAGGGTGACGGCAGTGATCCCGGCCTGGTCCGGACAGTGGTCGCCTTCGACGGGAAGGACCTGTGCGGGTTCGTCGAGACCGCCTTCAGTCCGTGGAACGGTCGTCTCACCATTGCCGATATCGAGGTGGCGCCCGAGTGGAGAGGCAAAGGGGTGGGGCGCGCCCTCATGAACTTCGCCTTCGACTTCGCGAAGGAGCGTGGAGCCGCACACGTCTGGCTCGAGGTCAGCAACATCAACGCTCCCGCCGTTCGCGCCTATCTCCGGATGGGATTCGTCCTCTGCGGGCTGGACACCTCGCTGTACGACGGCACACAGTCGGCCGGCGAGCAGGCGCTCTTCATGTCCCGACGGGTGTGCTGACCACGCTTCTCACAGCAGCTGACGGAAGAGGGCGACGAGTCCGTTGACCCAGACCGCGAGGAAGGCGAGGAGCGCTGTCAGGCATCCGGCCCCTGCCAGGAAGTCGGTGAACGAGCGTCGTCGGGTGTCCTCCTTCCAGCCGGACGGCGTCGTGTCCCAGTCCACGGGGCGGCCCAGGGCTTCGGCGCAGGCCGTGCGTACTGCTGCCAGTTGTTCTTCGGCGAAGGCGGTCTGGGCCAGCGACTCAGGGCCTCGCCAGGCAAGTGCCCGCATGCGCTGCGACGCTGTGTGGTACCTCTCTTCGAAGGCGGCGGTCTCCGCTGCGTCCCGGTCCTGCTCGAGATACATCCAACGGCCCGCCTCCGCCGGCTCTCCGTACAGCCGGTAGACCTCGGCCAGACGGCGACGGACCGTCAGGTCGTGCGGGAACGACGACACCAGGCCGCGCAGGCGCTGGCGCGCGACGGGGACCCGGCCGGCGGCCAGGTCCCCGTCGACTCGGGCAAGTGTGTCTCTCAGCGGCATGAGCGCATGATCGGGTACCGCTGCCCGTGCCGTCGACCTGGTTTCCTCGCTCAGTTCGCGGGCGGTTCGGGCAGCCAGTCGCGGGCCGGGTCGTACTCCAGCCACCGGCTCCGGCCTGCTTGGGCGGCGCAGGCGGCGGTGAGGTCGTTCAGTCCCGGGTGCCCGTGGCCGGTGCGCCACAGCAGGGACCAGGCGTAGAGCGGGGTGGGGTCGATCAGGGGGACGGCGCGCAGACCGGGGGTGTCCGGCAGGGGCATGTCGGCGGGCAGCAGGGAGAAGCGTCGCGGCTCCTGTGCCACCTCGGCGAGGAAGTGGGTGAGGCCGAGGTTGACGCTGGTGGCGGTGGTCCGGATGCCGAAGCGGCCGGCGAACTGGTGGAGGAAGTCGAGCCGGTCCAGCGGGCCGGGTGCCCACAGCACGCTGTCGCGCAACTGGTCTGGCCGTAGCGCCGGTTCCGCCGCGAGCGGGTGGTCCGCGCTGAGCACCGCGTCCACCGGCTCCAGGCGGACCAGGCGGTGTGCCAGCCCGGCGTGCAGCGGGGGGTGGACCCGGCCGAAGGCCGCGTCGATGTCGCCGTGGAGCAGTGCGGCCGTCACCGACGGCAGGTCGCGTCCGTGGCCCAGCACCAGTTCCCCGGCCCGTCCGGCGACCTGTGCCAGTGTCCGCATCGGCGCGTAGAGGTGACCCCAGACGTCCACGCGCAGTGGCCGGTGACTGCCGACCGCCGCCGCGACGGCGATGTCGGCGGCGGCCAGGGCCTGTCGGGCCGGTGGGAGGAAACGCCGGCCGGCGTCGGTGAGGCGTACCCCGCTGCCGCCGCGCTGGAACAGCTCGGTGCCGAGGAGGGATTCCAGCCGGGCGATCCGCTTCGACAGCGCCTGCTGGGTGATGGTGAGCGTCGCCGCGGCGCGCCCGAAGTGCAGTTCCTCGGCGGCGCGCACGAAGGCACGTACGTGCGCCAGGTCGAGATCCATGGCCTCCACCATAGGTGACAACCGGAAGTTGTCGATCTTGCTCGTTGGTTGTTGGCTCGCGGGTGAGGTGCGCGGGTTGCATGTGCCGTATGCAGAGACTGATTCCCACGGGGGACCCGGCCCGCCCCGTCGCCTTCGCCGAGGTCCCCCCACCCGTGCCGGAGCCCGGTGAGGCGCTGGTCAAGGTCGAGGCGTTCGCGGTGAACCGGGGTGAGACGTTCCTCCTCGAACACCCTCGGCCCGGATTGCTGCCCGGCAAGGACATCGCGGGGCTCGTCGTCCAGGCCGCGGCCGACGGCTCGGGCCCCGGCACCGGCACCCGCGTGGTCGGGCACCCGGCGCAGGGCGGCTGGGCCGAGTACGCCGCCGTACCCACGCACTCCCTCGCCGTGCTCCCGGACGACATCGACAGCGTACGGGCGGCGGCCCTGCCCCTGGCCGGGATCACCGCTCTGCGCCTGCTGCGGACAGCCGGTTCCCTGGCCGGCCGGCGGGTGCTGCTGACGGGTGCGTCGGGAGGGGTCGGCCACTACGTCACCGAGCTGGCAGTCGGCGCCGGAGCGGAGCTGACCGCGGTGACTGCCACACGGGCGCGCGGCGAGCGGCTCGCGGAACTGGGCGCGCGGGTGGTGCACGAGGTGGCTGCCGCTCCCGGGCCGTTCGATGTGGTGCTGGAGTCCACGGGGGGTCCGGAATTGTCCCTCGGCCTGTCGAAGGTGCGCCCGGGCGGCACGCTCGTCTGGTTCGGTCAGGCGAGCCGTACCCCGGTGACCCTCGACTTCTTCGACCTGCTGGGCGGGCCCGAGCGCGTCACGATCCGGCATTTCCACTACGCGGGCGCCCCGTACGGCTCCGATCTGGCGGCGCTGGTCCGCCTGGTGGAGCAGGGGCGGCTGCACCCGGAGATCGGCCGGACCGCGGACTGGGCGGAGACCGCCGGCACACTGGTCGACCTGCGGGAGCGCCGGATACGAGGCAAGGCCGTCCTGCTGACGGGAGGGGCGTCCCGATGAACGTCCGCGAGTTCGCCGACGCCCAGTGGACCCGCGCCACGGGGGCGGGCGTCGATCCCCATGAGTACCGTCGCGTCACCGGCTGCCTCGCCTCCGTCGCCGACTGGGGACCGTCCTGCGTCCGCACCGGACACGCCTGCCTCCAGCGCGCGGAAGCGGCCGGATCCGCCGTCTCCGCGGGTGAGCACCTGCTGATGGCGGCCCGGTGGTTCCATCTCGCCACCCTCGCGCCCTACGCGGAGGCGCACCGTGCCGCCGCCGCGGCGGACCACGCCCTCGGCCGGGCCCTCACCGCGCTGGAACCCGGTGCGCGGCGGGTGAGCGGTGAGGGATTCACCGGCTGGCTGCGCGGCCCCTCCGACGCGCCCGGCACGGTGGTCGTCGTCCCCGGTCTGGACTCCGCGAAGGAGGAGTTCCTCGGTCCGGCGTCCGCGCTGCTGGCCAGGGGTCTGGCGGTGTTCGTGATGGACGGTCCCGGCCAGGGCGTGCTCGCGGCCACGACGACCCTCGCGCCGGACTACGAGCGCGTCGTCGGCCGGGTCGTCGACGCCCTCGGCGTCGCCCGCGTCGGGCTCGTCGGCCTCAGCCTGGGCGGATATTACGCGGCCCGGACCGCGGCGCTGGAGCCGCGCGTGGCGGTGGCCGCCACCGTCAGCGGCCCGTTCCGCCTCGACTGGGCGGAGCTGCCCCCGCCGGTGCGGGACATCATGGCCCGGCGCGCCGGAGGAGCGGACGCCGCCCGCGACTTCGCCCGCCACGTGGACCTCGCCGGCCTCGCACCGCGCATCACGGCACCACTGCTGGTCGTGGACGGAGGCCGGGACGTCATTCCCGGCGTGACGAACGGCGAGGCCCTCGCCCGGCTGGCACCGCGGGGCACCTACCTCTCCGTCCCCCACGGTGATCATCTGCTCGGCGACGCGCGGCCCGACTGGCTGCCCCGGCTCGCCGACCACATGGCGCACAGCCTGACGGGAACGCCGGCAGGAGCCGCTTCACCGGAGTGACCGTCCACCCGAAGACCGGTCCCGCACCCGGGCCTTTCGGGGGCGCAGCCGGCCGGGCGGTCACCTGGGCGTCGCGCCGGTGCGGGTGAAGGTGCCGAGTCCCTCGGTGTTCAGGTACTCGACGGTGAAGGACTTCCCGTCCGGGGTGAAGGTGACGCCGGTCAGACCGACGGCGTTCTCGCCCGCGGTCCGGAAGCTGAACGTGTCGCCGTCATAGTGCGTGAGGCGGTACGTCTGGGGCTGCGGGCCGAGTTCCAGCGTCAGGGCTCCCTCGTCGTCGACGACCCGGGCGCGCCCGTAGTAGTCGCTCTCGTACGTGCCCGCGTAGGTGCCGGAGTCCTTCGCGGGGGTGGCGTCGGAAGGCGGGCGGGCGTAGTCGGTCTTCGATCGGCCCGCGTCCGCCTCCTGCTGGTACAGCGCGTCCACGAGGGGGATCCAGTCGCGGCTGATCTCGCCCGTCTGCGCGATGTCGAAGAAGTCGAGGGCGACGGCGTCGGCGACCCCGACCGGTGAGGTGTTCGTCAGGACGACGATGCCGAGCTGCTCGCCGGGCAGCATGGTGACGTTGGTGTGCGCGCCCTGCGCGAACGCTCCCGTGTGCGAGAGCCTGAGCCGGCCCTGGTCGTCGTAGCTCACGTTCCAGCCCAGGCCGTAGAAGCCGGTCCGGCCGGCCGGGGCGTTGGGCGGGCGCGCGACCGACTCGGGCCAGTGGGTGCGCCGCAGGGCCTCGGCGTCGATGATCTGCCTGCCGTCGAGCTTGCCGTCGGCGAGCTGGAGCCGCAGCCAGGTCGCCATGTCGCGGGCGGTGGAGCTGACGCCGCCGGCGGGGGACTGCGCGTCCGGGTCCCTCAGGAACTCCGGGCGCCAGGTGCCGTCGCCGGTCCTGACGTGGCCGCGGGCCCGGTTGGCGGCCTTGGCGTAGTCCTCGAAGCGGGAGCTGGTGGAGTTCATGCCGGCCGGCTTGTAGAGGGTGTCGGCGGCGAGCTTCTCCCAGGGCACGCCCTTCTCGTCGGCGACGGCCTGGGCGGCGGCCGTCAGGCCGAAGTTGGTGTAGGCGTAGCTCGCGCGGAACGGCGTCAAGGGTTCGTAGCGCAGGTGGGACAGGATGTACGCGCGGTCGTGGCCGAGGTCTTCGAGGAGGTCCCCGGCGTGGTCGGGGAGGCCGCTGCGGTGTGAGAAGAGGTCGGCGACCGTCACGTGGGAGGTGACCCACGGGTCCTTGAGGCGGAAGTCCGGCACGTTCGGGGCGACCGGCTCGGACCAGCCTTCGACGCCCACGGCTCCGGAGACGACGGTGGAGGCGATCGGCTTGGAGACGGAGGCGAGCTGGAAGACGGTGTCGGCGTCGACGGCGGCCTGCTCGCCGGCCTTCCGGACCCCGTACCCCTTGAGGTGGACCACCTTTCCGTCGTGGACGACGGCGACGGCCACGCCGGGCGCCCCGGTCCGCCGCATGGCCGCCTCGACCACGCCGTCGAGCTGGTCCACGGCCCGCCGCACCTCCGCGTCGTCGAGCTGGGGCGGCGGCTGGGGCGGGGGCGGTGACGGTCCCGGTGCGGTGACGCCCAGCAGCGCCGTCAGCCCGGCCGCGGCAATCCATCCGAGAGCGTTCACCTCTCCATTGAAAGGCGCCCGACGCGGTCTGTCGCGCGGTGCCGGCACGCCGCGGACGTCACCCTCCGTCCCGCTTCCACCACAGGTCAGGACCCCGACCCCGATCCCGGTGCCGATGCCGATGCCGACGCCGACGCCGTTCGAGCGGAAGCGGGCGAGGGGCCGGCCCGCTGGTCACGCCCCGAACCTGCGGCGTACGACGACGATCACCGCACCCGCCCCGAGGGCGAGCAGCCCGACACCCCCGAGCAGCGCGGCGCCACCGGCGCCGCTCGACGCGAGCGCACCGCCGGAGGTACCACCAGCGGCTCCGCTTCGGGGACTGTCAGTGCGCGCTGCTATATGTGGGCCATGACCGCCTTCCGTGACTTCAACTTCAAGCTCCTCGTCGTCGAGAAGCTCATGTACTGGGACGGGACGCTCTTGCCCGCCTTCAGTCTGAGAGAGCACATGCGGGCCCGTGGGGTCGAGGACCTCGACCGGTACGTCCAGGACAACGCCTTGGAGTACACCGTCCTCGACGAGGCTCGCGCGTACTTCGAGGAACTGGAGATACCGGCGGAGCTGCTCGCCACCGTGGAGGAGCTGACGTTCGACGGCGGGCACCAGGTCTTCATGGAGTGCGCCCCGGTCTGGGACGGCGAGGACGACCTCTTCGACCTGCACTCCCTCGACGACCTGCATCTGCTGCCGAACCTCAGGCTGTTCACCGGCGCTCTCGCGCTGAAGCACATGATCCCGGGCGCCCCCGACATCCTGGCGGCGAGGGGTATCGCCACCCGCGCCTGAGTCAGGAGCGGCGGCGCCGCTCGTACCGGAGCGCCGCACCCGTGACGACCGCGCCGGCCCCCTCCCACAGGCCCACCCCGAGGAAGCCGGCCGGAGCACGGCCGGCGGCCACCGCCAGCGTGAAGACCACGCAGGTCAGCAGCCGGAAGGGGACGGTCCAGCGGAAGAAGGCCTTCCAGTCGGCCAGGGCGGCCAGCACGTAGTAGACGCCCATGTTCAGTGCCGCCATGGAGGACGCGGTCAGGAACACCACGGTGTGGTCGCCCTCCGCGCGCCGGGAGCCCGCGGGGGGCGCGAAGCCCATGAGCGCGAGCAGAGCGTCCGGGGCGATGAGCCCCACCACGCCCAGAACTGCGGCGAGGACACCGAACACGGCCATGGTCCAGCCGGACGGGGAGCGGGGCAGGAGTCGCACAAGTCCTCCGGGAGTGAGGGGAGTTGCGCGGAAGCATACGGGGACGCACCGCGGGTGGCCTGAGCGGAGTCCGGCGGCCGTGTGTCAGGGGACGAACGAACCGGTCCGTGGTGCGCGGGGCGCGCCTCGCTCACGGGACTGTGCTTCCGTACGCTCCGCGCCCGCCCCGTTCGCAGCGTGCCGGTCGTCCGTTGAGCGGAGGAGAACGGTCAGTGTGGCCCCCGCGCGTCCAGCAGCGAAGGGCTGTGCGCGGCGTCGGCGAAAGGGAGCAGAGGGTGGAGCCGCAGAAGATCATGCCCGTGGGCGGTCTGAGGACGGACGAGGACGCGTACCGCGACGCGTACCGACGGTTCCTCGCCGGCAGCGACGAGAAGGAAGCCACGCACGTCTACCTCGACCAAGTGGTACGCGGTCTCCCTGCCCGGCGCGTGCTCATCGACGTCGGTGCCGCCGACGGCACCACGACACGCCACCTCAGTCCGTCCTTCGAGCGGACCGTGTGCGTCGAGCCCAGCGAGCCCATGCGCCGGGCCCTCGCGCGGACGTGCCCCGGCGCCCGGGTGCTGCCGGACCCGGTCCTCCAGGCACGGCCGGGCGTCCGGGCCGACCTGGTCCTGCTCTCTCACGTGCTGTACTACATCCCCCGGCCGGAGTGGGTGGTGACGGTGCGGCACATCATCGACTGGCTCCAGCCGGGCGGCACCGCGCTCGTTCTCCTGCAGGACCCCGACAACGCGTGCATGCGCATGGTGCGCCATTTCACCGGCGTCCGCTTCGACCTCGAAGAGCTCCGCAGCGAACTCGCCTCGGACCCGGCCGGCCCGGTCGGCGGGATGCGGCTCGACACGGTTCCGGCCCGGTACCGGACCGTGCATCTCGAAGAGGCGGTCAGCACCGCGGAATTCCACCTGAGTGTTCCCGCCGACCGGACCGAACGCCCCCACCCCGCCCGCCACGCCGTGCAGGAGTACGTGCAGCGGCATTTCCGCACCCCCGCGGGTGTCTACACCATCCCGCACGACCAGGAAGTCCTGCGGATCGAGCGCTCCGTCTCTCGGTAGGGAAGGTTCCGCTACCCGTCGGGCGGCAGGTCGATCCGGGAACGCAGGTAGGCCAGACCTGACGTCCCGCCTGTGCCAGGCCGGTCACCAATCATGCGCTCCACGAGGAGGAGGTGCCTCGTCCGCCAACGGGTCACCGCCGCCCGCAGTGCCCACAGCGCGTCAGCCACCTCCCGCCCCCGGGTGTGCTCCTCGCCGCTCGCGGAGCCGAGGCAGTCCCGCATGGCGATGCGTCGGAACAGCTCGCTGAACTGGCTCGACTGTGCTCCGCTGGCGTCGTCGAGCAGCGGGCGGAACGCGGTGAAGCTCTCCGGGGCGAGGTGGTCCAGCAGCGCGAGGTGCGACTCGAGCACGTCGACGACCGCGGTGACCCGGCGCAAGGACGTGGCAGCCCCGGCGTCCTGGCCGGCACGTGCCTGCTGCCCGGCCCTGTCCAGGTCCACCAGTGCCTGGCTCACCAGCACCTCGGCGGACTGGTGGACGGTGATGAAGAAGTGCTCGTCCGCCCACTGGGCGGGCCGGTCGTCCGGGGTGCGGGGTCGCTGAAGGTTGAGGAGATCGGGAAGTTGCAGGTAGCAGGCGTAAGGCGTCTCCATACACCGATGGTGACCGATCCCGGCGGCGGGACTCCCCGGCGCTGCCGGGAAGCCGGTCACGTCACCCGATCGGTCCCCTTGCCCGCCGCTGCCGAGGGGGAGCCTAGAGGGGGTCGTCAAACTCCCGTCGTCGTCCGCAGGACGGCCCTGCGGCGTCCGGTGCGTGCTCTCGGCGCGCCGGGCGGAAGTCCGCGTACTGGGCG
>NZ_MUND01000321.1 GCF_002154375.1 Streptomyces glaucescens
TGGTCCACCTCGTTGCCGCGGGCCGTCGCCAGCTCGCAGGCGAAGACCTGGAGCGGCACCGTGGCGACCAGCGGCTGGAGCAGGGTGGGGGTGGCGGGCACGCTGATGAGGTGGTCGGCGTACGGCACGACCGCCTCGTCGCCCTCCTCCGCGATCACGATGGTGCGGGCGCCCCGGGCGCGGATCTCCTGGATGTTGGAGACGATCTTGTCGTGCAGCACGGACCGGCCGCGCGGCGACGGCACGACCACCACCACCGGCAGGTCCTCCTCGATCAGCGCGATCGGCCCGTGCTTCAGCTCGCCCGCCGCGAAGCCCTCGGCGTGCATGTAGGCGAGTTCCTTGAGCTTGAGCGCGCCCTCCAGGGCCACCGGGTAGCCGACGTGACGGCCCAGGAACAGCACGGTGTCCTTGTGCGCGAGGCCGCGCGCCAGCTCCCGCACCGGCTCCATGGTCTCCAGCACCCGCTCGACCTCACCGGCGATCTTGGACAGCTCACGGATGACGTCCCGGATCTCGTCGCCCCACTTGGTGCCGCGCACCTGGCCCAGGTAGAGGGCGACCAGGTAACAGGCGACCAGCTGGGTGAGGAACGCCTTCGTGGAGGCGACGGCGACCTCGGGCCCGGCGTGCGTGTAGAGCACCGCGTCCGACTCGCGCGGGATCGTCGAGCCGTTGGTGTTGCAGATCGCCAGCACCTTGGAGCCCTGCTCGCGGGCGTGCCGCAGGGCCATCAGGGTGTCCATGGTCTCGCCGGACTGGGAGATGGCGATGACCAGCGTCTGCGGGTCGAGGATCGGGTCGCGGTAGCGGAACTCGCTGGCCAGCTCCACCTCGCAGGGGATCCGCGTCCAGTGCTCGATGGCGTACTTGGCGATCAGCCCGGCGTGGAAGGCCGTACCGCACGCCACGATGACGACCTTGTCGACCTCGCGCAGCACGTTCGGCGGGATGCGCACCTCGTCCAGCGTGAGCGATCCGGAGGCGTCGATCCGGCCGAGCAGGGTGTCGGCGACCGCCTTGGGCTGCTCGGCGATCTCCTTGAGCATGAAGTAGTCGTAGCCGCCCTTCTCGGCGGCCGAGGCGTCCCAGTCGACGTGGTAGGCGCGCACGTCGGCGGGGCGGCCGTCGAAACCGGTGACGGTCACGCCGTCCCGGCGCAGCTCGACCACCTGGTCCTGGCCGAGTTCGATCGCGTCGCGGGTGTGGGCGATGAACGCGGCGACGTCCGAGGCGAGGAAGGCCTCGTCCTCGCCGACGCCGACGACGAGCGGGGAGTTGCGGCGCGCGCCGACCACCACGTCCGGCTCGTCGGCGTGCACGGCGACCAGGGTGAACGCGCCCTCCAGCCGCCGGGACACCAGCCGCATCGCCTCGGCGAGGTCCGCGCAGGAGGAGAACTCCTCGGCGAGCAGGTGGGCCACGACCTCGGTGTCGGTCTCGGAGGTCAGCTCGTGCCCGCGCTCGGTCAGTTCGGCGCGCAGCGCGGCGAAGTTCTCGATGATGCCGTTGTGGACGACGGCGACCCGGCCCGCGTTGTCCAGGTGCGGGTGGGCGTTGGTGTCGGTCGGGCCGCCGTGGGTGGCCCAGCGGGTGTGCCCGATGCCGGTGGTGCCGGCCGGCAGGGGCCGGGCTCCCAGTTCCTTCTCCAGGTTGACCAGCTTCCCGGCCCGCTTGGCGGCGGCGAGCCCGCCGTCCGCGAGCACGGCGACGCCTGCCGAGTCGTATCCCCGGTACTCCAGCCGCTTCAGCCCGGCCATCACGACATCGAGCGCCGACTGCGACCCCACGTATCCCACGATTCCGCACATGAGCGGCAGCCTACGGTCGTTCCGCGCTCCGAACCCGCCGCCGCGTGCCCGAATTCGGAAATTCCCACCGGGGTACGAGCCCGCGGACGGCCCCTTCTCAGGCCTTGGCCCGGTACGAGCGCATCGCCAGCGGATAGAAGACCAGCGCGATCCCCGCCGCCCAGACCAGCGACCACAGCACCGGCTCCGCCACCGCCCCGCCGAGCAGCAGCCCGCGGAACGCGTCGGACAGGTGGGTCACCGGATTCACGTCGCTCCACGCCTGGAGCCACCCCGGCATGGTGTCCACGATGACGAACGCGCTGCTGGTGAAGGTGATCGGGAAGATCAGCGTGAACGCGAACGCCTGCACCTTCTCCGCGTCCCCGGCGAGCATCCCGATCAGCACCGCGATCCACGACACGGCCGCGGCGAACACCACCAGCAGCACCACCCCGAGCAGGAACCCGCCGAAACCGCCGGTGATCCGGAAGCCGAGCAGCAGCCCGAGGCCGAGCATCAGCAGCATCGCCCACACGTGCTTGGCGAGATCCGCGGTGATCCGCCCGACCAGCGGCGCGGAACGGGCGATCGGCAGGCTGCGCAGCCGGTCGAAGACGCCCTTGGTGAGGTCGGTGTTGAGGGCCATCGCCGTGTACATCGTCATGAACAGGGTGTTCTGCACGATGATCCCGGGCAGCGCGTACTTCAGGTACGCCTCCGGGGAGCCGGCCATCTGGCCGCCCAGCACATAGGTGAAGAGGAACACGAACATGATCGGCGTGATGCTGTAGTCGACCAGTTCGAGCGGGTTGTGCTTGACGGCGACCAGGCTGCGCCAGGCCATCGTGAAGGTCTGCCGCACCCCGGCCAGGGGCGGCACCCGGCCCGAGGCGCCGATCGGTGCGGTGACGGTGCCGGCGGTCATGGCCGCATCACCGCCTTCCGCGGCTCGTTCTCTTCCTCCTGGACGGCGGCGCCGCCGTCGCCCTCGGGCGCGCCGGGCTCGGCACGGTGACCGGTGAGGGCGAGGAAGACCTCGTCGAGGGAGGAGCGGCGCAGTGCCAGCTCCCCCACCGCGATGCCCTCCCGGTCCAGCGCGCGCACCACGGCCGGCATCAGCTCAACGTCCTTCACCGGCGCGGTGACCGTCTCGCCCTCGATCCGGGCCTGCGGTCCGGCGGCCCCCGCCACCAGGGCGTAGGCCCGCGTCAGGTCCCGGCCGAGGATCGGGCGGAGCTCCAGCACCTGCCCGCCGACCTGCGACTTCAGCTGGTCGGGGGTGCCCTCGGCGATCACCCGGCCCTTGTCGATCACCACGATGTCGTCGGCGAGCACATCGGCCTCGTTCAGATACTGCGTGGTCAGCAGGGCCGTCGCCCCGTCCGCGACCAGAGCGCGCAGCATGCCCCACAGCTCTCCGCGGCTGTGCGGATCGAGGCCGGTGGTGGGCTCGTCGAGGAAGAGGATGCTGGGCCGGCCCACGAGACTGGCCGCGAGGTCCAGGCGGCGGCGCATCCCGCCCGAGAAGGTCTTCACGGCCCGCCCGGCCGCGGGCGTGAGCCCGAAGCGCTCCAGCAGCTCCGCGGCCCGAGCCTTGGCCGCCCGCCGCGACAGCCCCAGCAGACGGCCGATGAGCAGCAGGTTCTCCGTGCCGGTCAGGTTCTCGTCGACCGCGGCGTACTGCCCGGTCAGGCCGACCGCGGCGCGCACCACCCCGGCCTCCCGGACCACGTCGTGCCCCGCCACCCGGGCGGTGCCGGCGTCCGGGCGCAGCAGGGTCGCGAAGATCCGCACCGCGGTGGTCTTCCCGGCGCCGTTGGGGCCCAGCAGTCCGAGCACCGAGCCCTTGCGGGCCGCCAGATCGACACCGGCCAGCGCCTCCGTATCCCTGAACCGCTTGACCAGGCCTTCCGCCTCTATCGCATACGTCATGGGTCACCCCTCGGGGTCGGTGGACCCGGCCGAGCCCACCCTTCCCACAACTGTGACGCACGCCACTGACATTCCCCCGTTCGTCCGTTTCCTCCCGGTCTCGCCGCCCCGTGAGGGCCCCCGTTCGCCGCGTGACGGATCCCACCCCGCCGTCCGTTCGTACTCCCGTAACAATGGACTGTGATCTCCCCGGTCTCCCCGATGCCCCGGAGCGCCCACCGGCCCCGCCCGGAGGCGACTCCCTACGTCGACCTCACCCGCGCCGAGTGGAGCGCGCTGCGCGACAAGACGCCGCTGCCGCTCACCGCCGAGGAGGTCGAGAAGCTGCGCGGCCTCGGCGACGTCATCGACCTCGACGAGGTGCGGGACATCTACCTCCCGCTGTCCCGGCTGCTCAACCTCTACGTCGGCGCCACCGACGGCCTGCGCGGCGCGCTCAACACCTTCCTCGGCGAGCAGGGCTCCCAGTCGGGCACCCCCTTCGTCATAGGGGTCGCCGGATCGGTCGCTGTCGGCAAGTCCACCGTCGCCCGCCTGCTCCAGGCGCTGCTCTCCCGCTGGCCGGAGCACCCCCGCGTCGAACTGGTCACCACGGACGGCTTCCTGCTGCCCACCCAGGAACTCCAGGCCCGCGGCCTGATGTCCCGCAAGGGCTTCCCGGAGTCCTACGACCGCCGCGCCCTGACCCGCTTCGTCGCCGACATCAAGGCCGGGAAGGACGAGGTCACCGCCCCCGTCTACTCCCACCTCATCTACGACATCGTGCCCGGCGAACGGCTCGTCGTCCGCCGCCCCGACATCCTGATCGTGGAGGGCCTGAACGTCCTCCAGCCCGCCCTGCCCGGCAAGGACGGCCGCACCCGGGTCGGCCTCGCCGACTACTTCGACTTCAGCGTGTACGTCGACGCCCGCGCCGAGGACATCGAGCGCTGGTACCTCAACCGGTTCCGCAAGCTGCGCGCCACCGCCTTCCAGAACCCCTCCTCCTACTTCCGCAGGTACACCCAGGTGTCGGAGGAGGAGGCCCTGGACTACGCCCGCACGATGTGGCGCACCATCAACAAGCCCAACCTGGTGGAGAACATCGCCCCCACCCGGGGCCGCGCCACCCTGGTCCTGCGCAAGGGCCCGGACCACACGGTGCAGCGCCTGAGCCTGCGCAAGCTGTAGGGCCGTCAGACGGCGCCTGCTAGAAAGGCGCCATGCTGCATCTGCGCCTGATCACCCCGGCCGGGAAGACCGACGCCGTGGTCCGCCTGATCGAGAACACGGTCGGCACGACCCACCTGGTCGTGGTGCCGGGCGCCGCCCGCGCCCCCGCCGGGGACGTCGTGATGTGCGACGTCGCCCGGGAGGCGGCGGACGAACTCATCGAGGACCTGCGGGCCTTCGACCTCGACGAGTGCGGCTCGATCTCGGCCGAGAACATCGACCTCACCCTGTCCAGGCACGCCGAGGAGGCGGAGCGGGCGGCACCCGGTGAGGCCGCCGACGCGGTCGTGTGGGACCAGCTCGCGGAGGCGACGCACGAGGAGTCGACGCTCTCCGTCACCTATCTCGCGTTCATCACCCTGGCCACGATGATCGCGGCCTGCGGTGTGGTCCTCGACAACGCGATCCTGATCGTGGGCGCGATGGCGGTAGGGCCGGAGTTCGGCCCGCTGGCCGGATTCTGCACGGCCCTCGTCCAGCGCCGGTCCCGGCTGGCCCTGCGCTCCCTGATCGCGCTGCTGGCCGGCTTCGCCGTGGCGATGCTGGTCACGGTCGGCTTCAGCTACTTCATGGACGCGGTCGACCTGTTCACCGCCGAAGCCCTGCAGTCCGACCGCCCCAACACCAACTTCATCTACCGCCCCGACTGGTTCTCCTTCGTCGTGGCGGTCCTGGCGGGCTGCGCCGGCACCCTCTCGCTGACCTCGGCGAAGTCCGGTGCCCTGGTCGGCGTCGCCATCTCGGTCACCACGGTCCCGGCCGCCGCCAACGCGGCGGTCGCCTTCAGCTACGGCGCCTACCGCCAGGCCTGGGGCTCCACGGAACAACTCCTGCTGAACCTGCTGGGCATCGTCCTGGCCGGCACCCTGACCCTCCTGGCCCAGAAGGCGCTGTGGTCGAGGAAACCGCGCACGTCGAGCACGCGGTAACGGAAGAAGGGGCGCGGGGAGCCGCGCGACAGGCCGCGAACAGCCCGCGTCGCACAGCACCCCACGCCCCGGCCTCGGAGCCGGAGAACTACCCCAGCGCCGACTTCACGGCATCGGCCAGCCGCCCCGCCACGGACCGGGCCTGCTCGATGTCCGCCGCTTCCACCATCACCCGGACCAGCGGCTCGGTCCCGGAGGGCCGCAGCAGCACCCGGCCGGTGGCCCCCAGTTCCCGCTCCGCCTCGGCGACGGCGGCCGCCAGATCGGCCGAGGTCGACACCCGCGACTTGTCCACGTCGGGCACATTGATCAGCACCTGCGGGAGCCGCTCCATCACGGACGCCAGGTCCTGCAGCGACCGCCCGCTCTGCGCGACCCGGGCGGCCAGCAGCAACCCGGTCAGCGTGCCGTCACCGGTGGTCGCGTGGTCGAGGATGATCACGTGCCCGGACTGCTCGCCGCCGAGGGCGAAGCCGTGCTCCTTCATCTCCTCCAGCACGTACCGGTCGCCGACCGCGGTCTGCACGAGCCGGATGCCCTCGCGTTCCAGGGCGAGCTTGAAGCCCAGGTTGGACATCACGGTGGCGACGACGGTGTCGGAGCGCAGCACCGACCGCTCCCGCATGTCCAGCGCCAGCACGGCCAGGATCTGGTCGCCGTCGACCTCCGCGCCGGTGTGGTCCACGGCGAGGCAGCGGTCCGCGTCCCCGTCGTGCGCGATGCCGAAGTCCGCGCCGTGCTCCACGACGGCGGCCTTGAGCAGCCCGAGGTGGGTCGACCCGCACCCGTCGTTGATGTTCAGCCCGTCGGGTTCGGCGCCGATGGTGATCACCTCGGCACCGGCCCGCGCGAAGGCGTCCGGGGACACCCGGGAGGCCGCGCCGTGCGCCTCGTCGAGGACGATCTTCAGTCCGTCGAGCCGGTTCGGCAGCACGCTCAGCAGGTGCTCGACGTACTGGTCCGCGCCCTCCTCGTACGAGCGCACCCGGCCGACACCGGCCCCGGTCGGCCGGTCCCACGGCGCGCCGGTGCGGTGCTCCTCGTAGACCGACTCGATGCGGTCCTCGATGTCGTCGGGGAGTTTGTGGCCGCCCCGGGCGAAGAACTTGATCCCGTTGTCGGGCATGGCGTTGTGGCTGGCGGAGAGCATGACGCCCAGGTCGGCACGGAGCGCGCCGGTGAGATACGCCACCGCGGGGGTCGGCAGCACGCCGACGCGCAGCACGTCCACGCCCGCGCTGGCGAGGCCCGCGACCACGGCGGCCTCCAGGAACTCCCCGGACGCACGCGGGTCACGCCCGACCACAGCGGTCGGCCGATGGCCCTCGAAGGTGCCCGCCTCGGCCAGCACGTGGGCCGCCGCGACGGACAGTCCGAGCGCCATCTCGGCGGTCAGATCCGCGTTGGCGACACCGCGCACGCCGTCCGTGCCGAAGAGTCGTCCCACTTGTCCTCCTGAGGAAACTTCTGTTCCGGAAAGCCCCGCCGCTTGCGGCCCGGGCGGGTGTGCGAGGCGCGGCCTCCGTGAACCCGGGGCGGCACACACCGCGCCCGGTCATCCGATCACACAAGCCTTTGAGCGTCTTGTGCCGTTATACGCCTGTGGTGGTGAATAAACGAACGCCCCGGCGGCACAGTGGCGTGCCGCCGGGGCGTTCGGAGTACGAGCAGGCAGCTGTGATTAGCGCTTGCTGTACTGCGGAGCCTTGCGGGCCTTCTTCAGACCGGCCTTCTTGCGCTCGACCGCACGGTCGTCGCGCTTGAGGAAGCCGGCCTTCTTGAGCGGGCCGCGGTTGTTGTCGACGTCGGCCTCGTTCAGCGCACGGGCGACACCGAGACGGAGCGCACCGGCCTGACCGGAGACACCGCCACCGGAGATACGGGCGACGACGTCGTAACGGCCCTCGAGCTCCAGCACCTTGAAGGGCTCGTTGACTTCCTGCTGGTGCACCTTGTTCGGGAAGTACTCCTCGAGGGTGCGACCGTTGATCTTCCACTTGCCGGTGCCCGGAACGATCCGGACGCGGGCGATGGCCTCCTTGCGGCGGCCCAGGCCGGCGGCCGGCTGGGGGTCGCCGAAGCGGGAGGCCATGGACTCCGAGGTGTACTCGCCCTCGACGGGGACCTCGGACTCGGTGGTGTAGCTGTCGATGTCAAGCTCTTCGAGCGGCTGCTCGGCAGTGGTCTCGGCCACGATTCTCCTCAGATTCTGTTCAGTCTTAGGGGGTGGCCGGACTTACTGCGCGACCTGGGTGATCTCGTACGGCTGCGGCTGCTGCGCGCCGTGCGGGTGCTGGTCACCCTTGTAGACCTTCAGCTTCGAGAGCATCTGACGGCCCAGAGTGTTCTTGGGGAGCATGCCCTTGACGGCCTTCTCGATGGCCTTCTCGGGGTTCTTGTCGAGCAGCTCGTCGTAACGGACGGAGCGCAGACCACCCGGGTAGCCGGAGTGGCGGTACGCCATCTTCTGGGTCCGCTTGTTGCCGGAGAGGTGCACCTTGTCGGCGTTGATGATGATGACGAAGTCACCAGTGTCGACGTGCGGCGCGTAGATCGGCTTGTGCTTGCCCCGCAGAAGGGTGGCGGCGGTGCTGGCGAGACGGCCCAGGACAACGTCCTGAGCGTCGATGACGTGCCACTGGCGCGTCACATCGCCGGGCTTGGGGCTGTACGTACGCACGGTTCGTAGCCTTCGCTTCGAGTGAATGGTCCTAGACAAGGTCACCGAAACGATCACGACAGCCTTGACCGCACCGCGGTGACGCAAACCGCGTGCTGGTCGCTGGTCATCGGCCCGGTGGACCGGTGTAAGGGCCCGTCCCGTGAGAATGAGCAAGCCAATACACAACGAACATGCAGGATACCCGCGCCGACCCGGACGGGTCAAAACGCGGGATCACCGGGGTGAGAGCCCGGCATCCGCACCGTTTCAGGGTACGCGAGCCGCGCTGCCGCTCTGCTCGCGTCGCGGCCCGACGAAGCGGCCGGGGCTCCGCAGCGGCCCGCCGCGGGCGCAGTGCGCGGCGACGGTGGCGGCCAGGACACAGAGCGTGAGCGCGTCCTTGAAGGCGCGGCGGCGGGGCGGCTCCAGATAGGGCAGGGCCAGCGACGGCAGCTGCGGGGCCAGGGCCAGCCAGAACCAGGGCCGCCTGGCCACCGACCCGGCGTACGGCAGCCCGGCGAGCAGCAGCGGCAGCACGACCAGCAGGTAGTGGTCGTACGACGGCCGGGAGACCAGGAACGCGGCGAGCATCAGGGCCGCCGCGGTCTCCGGCAGCCGCAGCGGGCCCGGGTCGGCCCGCCGCCACCGGCGGTGGGCGCACAGCACCCCCGCCCCGGCCGCCGCCGCGGCGAGCAGCCCGGCCAGGCCCGGCGGCACCCCGAGGCGCGGCAGCACGGCGGCCGGGGAGGCCTCGTAGAGCCGCACGAAGGAGTCGTCGCCCTTCAGCAGGAACGGCAGGGTGCGGGTGAAGAAGGCCGCCGGGTCCGGCATCAGCAGGCCCGCCCCGGCCGAGGCCGCCGCCGGGACCAGGACGGTCGCGGCCAGCGCCCGCCACCGGCGGGCGAACAGGAACAGCAGCGCCATCGGCGCGAGCAGCGGCTTGAGGGCCACCGCCGCGCCGATCACCACCCCCGCCGCGGTCCACCGCCCGCGCCCCGCGAGCAGCAGCGCAAGCGGCAGGGCGAGGGCCGCGGTGACCGTCCAGTTGGCCAGCTGCACCAGGTGCGCGAACGGCGCGAACCCGGCCGCGAGCCCGGCCAGCCCCAGCGCGGCGAACCGGCTGCCCAGCGGCACCCGGTGCAGCCGCAGCGCGAGGGCCCAGGCCCCGGCCAGCAGGACGGTCACCGCCGGCGGCACCAGCAGCGGCAGCCACGACGGGGGCAGCAGGGCCTGCGGGGCCGCGGCGAGGACCGCGCTCGGCAGGTAGAGGAAGTGCGGATCGTCGTACGGGGAGCCGCCGGCCAGCCAGGTGCGGGCCGCGCGGACGACGATCGCGTTGTCCATACCGCCGTCCGGGCTGAACCGCGCCACCCGCACCGCCTGCGCGCCGGCCACGATCACCGGCACGGCCCACAGGTGCCAGGAGGCCGGCCGCACCAGCCACCCGGAAATATCGCCCTTCACAGGATTTTTGCCGGAATTCATGCACCGCACGCTAGGGGTTCCGGGGCCACCGGAGGCGGACCAGCACGCCGCCCGGCCCGTCTAAGATGCGCCCCATGAGCTTCGGGCAGGGGGGACCCCAGTCTCAGTGGGATCCCTGGACACCTCAATCGCAGCAGCAGTCCTTCAACAGCGGCGGTGACCAGTCCCCGGACTGGGCCGCGCTCGCCGAGGCCTCGGAGGCCCGCAACAAGCGGCGCCGGCTGCTGTTCGTGGGCGGCGGCGCGCTCGCCACCGTCGCCATCGGCACGGCCGTCGCGATGGCCGTCGTCTCGGCGAACGGCGACGGCGGGCAGGCGAACACCCAGACGTCCCAGCTGCCCGGCACCGCGGACATCCCCGGCACGTCCACCGCCGCGCCGCCGTCCTTCGCCCCGACCAGCGCCCCGCCGCCGCTGGACCCGCAGGACTTCGTCTCCAGCAAGGAGAAGGACACCGCCGCGCTGAGCCCGCAGATCCTCTTCCCGGGCACCCAGCTGACCATGGGCGACACGGTGTACAAGAAGGGCCCGACGGCCGACACCAAGAGCTGCGCGTCGGCAGCCCGGCAGACCCTCCCCACGGTGCTCACCGCCAACGACTGCACCCGGCTGCTGCGGGTCACCTACACCAAGGGCGGCATCGCGGTCACGGTCGGGGTGGCCGTATTCGACACCGCGGCGCAGGCCACGAGGACGAAGAACCAGGCCGACGACAAGAGCATCGTGAAGTCCCTCGACGGCGGCGGTGTGCAGCCCTTCTGCAACTCGGCCGTCTGCCGGACGACGACCAACTCCTTCGGCCGCTACGCCTACTTCACGATCGCCGGATTCACCGACGGCAAGGACGTCACCACCAAGGACACGGAGGTCTTCGCCACCGGCGACGACCTGGCGGAGTTCACCTTCCGTCAGATCCGCCGGCGCGGCGAGGCCCAGGCCTCCGCCGCCGCGGCCGAGGGATGAGACCCGCCGCCCGCCCGCTCCCCCGCCGGGGCGTGTGACGCGATGCGGATGCGCGGACGGCTCGGGCTGCTCGGCGCCGCGGCCGGTGCGGCACTGCTGCTGCCGGCCGGTGCAGGTCTCTGGCCGGACGGCGGCGAGAGCCCCGGCGAGGACGACGGGAAGGCCCGGTCCGTCCCCACCGACCTGCGGGCCCGGGACCCGAGGGCGACCGCCGCGGCCCGCCGGGTCTACGCCCTGCTGGCCGGCCTGGAGAACGACGCGCGCCAGGGCCGGCCGAGCCGCACGGTGATCGGCCAGCACGTGGAGCTGCACAACGAGCGGTACAACCCGCGCTACGGCGACGTCCGGGGCACCAAACCGCCGGGCTACTACTACCGCAAGGCCCGGGACATCACCGGCCGGCTGCCCGGCTTCGTGGAACTGGACCTGGGTCCGGGATACGGCCGGCCCGGCTGGGCGGTCGGCGCGTCCCGCCCGTACTCCCGCGCCTGGCCCGGCTGCGGCAAGGACTGGGGGTACGTCGACGACGCGGTCGACCTGGCCGTCGGTGTGTGGGCGGGCCTGCCCCGGCCGGCCGACGGCTCCCACCGCCCCTCCGGCGCCCACACGGACTGCGCCTCCGGCTCCGAGGCGTCCCTGCCGCACAACGGCGGCGGTCCGGCGGGCCTGGTCGGCTTCTCCTTCCACCAGCCCTACCCCGGCAGCCCCGTCAAGGGCTTCCCGCAGACCCTGCACCGCAACTCCCCGGGCGCCCGGGACCCCGGCTGGTTCGACCGTGTCGTCACCCCGGGCACCGCCGAGCACGGGGCACTCCTGTTCGACCTCGGCTTCCTCGCCGACCACCTGGGCTACCTCGCCGGCCGCGGGGTGCCGGTGCTGCTGCGGCCGTACCACGAGATGAACACCGCGCCGGGCCAGGGCTTCTGGTGGGCGGGCCAGGACCCGGCGGCCTTCCGGCGGCTGTGGCGGCTGACGTACGACTACCTGGTGGGCCGGCGCGGGCTGCACAACCTGCTCTTCGTGTGGGCGCCGAACTCCTGGGACGGTTCCTACGGGCGGGATCCGCACGCCTACCACCCGGGCGGGCGCCACGTCGACATCGTCGGCGTCGACGACTACAGCGGCTCCCCGGCCCGGCCGTTCGGCGGCGGGGCCTGGACCGAGGTCTGGTACCGCGGCCTGGAGCGGTACCTGCGGCCCCGGATCGTCTCCGAGTCCTTCCACGTGCCGCTCAACGCGGCCCAGCCGCGGACGCTGTCCCGGACGCCGTGGGTGCTGTGGACGGTGTGGGGACAGGCGCTGACGTACGACAACGTCTCCGAGCCCCGGCGGAAGAACACGACGGACGACGTGAAGCGGACGTACTACGCCTCTCAGGTGATCACGGAACAAGACTTCACCTGATTAACGTTCGAGCACATCTCCCTCACAGGTATTCCATACATCGCCCATACGTGCGACTATCAACTATCTGTTCGGCCAGAGGTTTTCGGGCGCCCGGGGGGGCTTCTGACTGGTGCGCTGGCCGACGACGCCAATGAAGGCGTTGGGGGCGCGGAAACCGAATGTGAAGGTGCCGCGGCGCGCTCTGGCGTGCCCTGGCTGAGATCTGTCGCTGCCTCAACGCAACAACCGATCTCACGGGAGTACCGCAGTCGTCATGGCTACGACACTGGTCGAGGGGGGCGCGCCGCACTCGCGGCACAGCGCCAAGCTGGCTAAGCGAACCGCCGCATGGAAGCCGGGCATCCTGGCATTCCTCGTCCCGCTGGTGGTCCTTCTCTTCTTCAGCCTCTGGTCCTACACACCCAGCGACTCACCGATCGCCTGGCTCATCACCATCGCCTGGGCCCTGCCCGTCCCGGGCGTCCTCGTGTCCGTCCAGGGCTTCCTGCTGATCCGCCGCCGGCTCCGCAAGGCCCACCTGATGACCCCGCCCGCCCCGGTGGAGCAGGACTTCCTCATCACGCTCGTGCCGACCATCGGCCGCCACGACACCTACCCGGCGCTGGAACGTTCCGTCCTGTCCTACGTGGAACACCTCCCCGAGTGGTTCCCGTACATGCGCGTGGACGTCCTCACCGAGGAGGGCTGCGAGGCCGCCGAACGCATCGACGCCCTCGCGGCGACCCACCCGCTGATCCGCGTGGTCACCGTCCCGAAGGCCTACGAGACGAAGAACGGCACCCGCTTCAAGGCCCGCGCCAACAACTACGCCCACGAACTGCGCATCGCGGAGGGCGAGGCCCTGGAGAACGTCTGGGTGCTGCACATGGACGACGACACCGGCGTCGGCCCCGACACCGCCGCGTCCCTCGCCCAGTTCATCAACCGCCAGCGCCGTGCCACCGCCGACGAGGTCAAGCACATGGCGCAGGGCATCCTGACGTACCCGCGGGAGAACGCGGTCAGCATGTTCACCTGGTTCGCCGACGCCATCCGGCCGGCGGACGACATCGCGCGGTTCCGCGCCTTCACCGGACTCGGCACCCCGGCCGCCGGTGTGCACGGTGAACTCCTCGTCGTCCGCGCCTCCATCGAGGCCGAGATCGGCTGGGACTTCGGCCCCAAGGAGATCGTCGAGGACGCCCGGCTCGCCCTCACCTTCTGCCGCCTCTACCCGGGCCGCAGCGACTGGTTCAACGGCCGCTGCTACGGCGCCTCCCCGGCCAACATGAAGGACTTCGTCAAGCAGCGCGAACGCTGGGCCTGGGGCCTGGTCGCCCTCTGCTGCAACCGCAAGGTCCCGTTCCGCTACCGCTGGTTCATGACCATCTGTGTCACCAGCTGGATCCTCGGCCCGCTCCAGCACGTCGGCGCCGTGCTGCTCATGGCCTGGATCATCAACGACATGAACACCTCGCCCGTGACCCAGTCGGTCGTGGTGCTCTGGTCGATCAGCTTCGCCTACGTCATCTGGGCGTACTGGGAAGGGCTGCGGCTCAACGCGATCGCCTCGGCGAACGGCAGGCGCAAGTGGTGGGAGCCCGTCGCGGTGCTGCTCCTGCTGCCCCTGTTCTCCCTCCTCGAAGGGCTCGGCGGATTCCGCGGACTCGTGAAGTTCGTCCGCCGCGAGGAGAACAAGTTCGTCGTCATCGCCAAGCCCGCCTGACCCGGAAGAGAACGACACCTCATGAAGCGCGCCCGCTTGCCCCTGCTCGCCGTGCTGCCCCTCACCGTCGTCTCCCTCGTGGTCGCGGTCCCCTTCGTCGCCGGTGACCACCCGGTGCGCTGGGAGTCGGGCTCACTCGTGCCGCACCTCGTCCTCGGCGACGAGGACACCGAGCGCCCGGGCACCTCCCCGGCCGAGGGCACCACCGGCCCGGACACCTCCGCCCAGGACCCGGTCGGCACCGCCAAGGTGGACAAGGTCTGGAAGGAAGGCATGCCCCAGTGGGGCATCCAGCTCTACTGGGAGGACAACCCCGAGCACTCGCTGGAGTACGTCGAGAAGCAGGCCCGGCTGCACTCCGACTACCTGGTCGGCCTGCACGCCAACTCCGTCAGCGTGAGCTTCCCCTTCTTCACCGGCCACCGCGGCTCCACGCAGATCAGCCGGGGTGACAAGACCCCCACCCCCGAACGCCTCGCCCGCGTCCTCGACATCTTCCACCAGGCCGGACTGCGCACCACCGTGCGTCCCCTCATGGACGAGACGTCCCTCGACACCAAAGACGGCGGCTGGCGCGGCAACATCGAGCCCGCCGACCGTGACGCCTGGTTCGACTCCTACGGCACCTTCCTGACGCCGTACCTGAAGGAGGCGGAGACGTCCCGCGCGGCGACCTTCGTCATCGGCACCGAGCTGAACTCCATGGAGGGCGACCCGCGCTGGGACGCCCTCGTGGGCGACGCCGAGAAACTGTTCGGCGGCGAGGTCGCCTACGACGCCAACTGGGACGCCTATGTGCGCGGCCCGGTCACCATGCCCGTCAACCACCTCGGCGTCGACGCCTACTTCCCCGTCGAGGTCGACGACGACGCGTCCGTCGAGACCCTCGTCGACGGCTGGAACACGTGGCTGGACAAGAAGGCCACCGGCAAGCTGCCGAAGATCACCATCGCCGAGGCCGGCATCGGCGCCATGGACGGCGCCTACCACGCCCCCGGCGACTTCTACACCAAGCGCGCCGTCAACCCCCGGGTGCAGGCGAACTGGTACACCGCCGTCTGCCAGGTCGTCCGGGAACGGCAGATGCGCGGCGTGTACTGGTGGTCGATCTACTTCGACGACGACCCGAACACCAAGCCCGACGACACGATCGCCTCCCGGCTCGACTTCGCCGGTCGCCCCCTCACCGAGAAGGCCATCACGTCCTGCTTCACCTCCGACTACGCGGGCCCCGGGGCCGACGCCGCGAGCTGACCGAGCGAGGCAATCATGCAAGAAGCCATCATCCTGGTGGGCGGCAAGGGAACTCGCCTGCGTCCGCTGACCAACCACACCCCGAAACCGCTGCTCAACGTCGCGGGCTCCTCCTTCATCCGGCACCAGATCGCCAAGCTGATGGACGCCGGCGTCGAGCACGTGGTGTTCGCCACCTCCTATCTCGCCACCCTGTTCGAGGAGGAGTTCAAGGACTTCACCCAGGACCTGGAGATCTCCTACGCCGTCGAACAGGTCCCGCTCGGCACCGGCGGAGCCATCCGCAACGCCGCGAACCTGCTGCGCGGCCCCGCGGACGCACCGGTCCTCGTCCTCAACGGCGACATCCTCTCCGGCCTCGACCTGCGTGACGTCCTCCGGCGGCACCGGGTCCGGGACGCGGACGTGACCCTGCACCTCACCCGGGTCGCCGACCCGCGCGCCTTCGGCCTCGTGCCGACCGACACGGACGGCAGGGTGCTCTCCTTCCTGGAGAAGCCCAAGACCGCCGAGGAGTGCGTCACCGACCAGATCAACGCCGGCTGCTACGTCTTCCGCCGCTCGGTGCTCGACACCATCCCGGCCGGACGCGAGGTCTCCGTCGAACAGGAGACCTTCCCGCGGCTGGTCGCCGAGGGGCGGCGCGTCCTCGGCCACACCACCGAGGACTACTGGCGCGACCTCGGCACCCCGCTGGCCTTCGTGCACGGCTCCGCCGACCTCGTCACCGGCACGGTCGCCTCGCCGCTGCTGGCGCGGCACGCGGAGAACCTGATCCACCCCACGGCCGCCGTCGACCCGACCGCCCGCGTCACGGGCGGCTCGACCATCGGCCCGCACGCCGTCATCGGCCCGCACGCGGTCGTCGACCGCTCCATCGTCGGCGGCAACGTCACCGTCGGCCGGGGCGCCCGCATCCACGAGTCCGTGGTGGACCACGACTCATCGATCGGCGGCGACTGCCTCCTGCGGCAGGCCGTGGTGGGCTGCCACACCCACGTCGGCGCCGACAACGAGCTGCCCGCCCAGCTGCGGCTGTCGTGCGGCATCCGCATCCCCGCCCACGGGGTTCGCGTCAGCGGTACGGCTGTCGCCTGCCCGACGGTCCACTGAAGCACTGGAGAACCGTGACCCGCCATCGCGCATCGGCCGCGCAGAACGAGCGTCTGCGCAAGTACCGGCCGGACATACAGGGCCTGCGTGCCGTCGCCATCATGATGGTCGTCAGCATGCACTGCGGCATCCTCGACATCCACGGCGGCGTGGACGTCAGCTTCGTGCTGAGCGGCTTCCTCATCGGCAGCCAGCTCCTGGCCGAGATCGACAAGACCGGCAAGGTGTCCCTGAGCAAGTTCTGGGCCCGCCGCTTCCGCAGGCTGGCGCCGGGCACCGCCATCACCGTCATCGCCACGGCCGTCCTGTCCTGGATCTTCGTCAGCCCGTTCCGCTTCCGCGAGTACATGTCCGACGGACTCGCCGCCTCGCTGAGCGTCATCAACTGGCGTCTCGCCGAGAACGGCACCGACTACTTCGCCAACGACGGCAGCCAGTCCCCGTACCAGCACTTCTGGTCGCTGGGCATCGAGGAACAGTTCTACGTCGTCGCCCCGCTCGTCCTGGTCGCCCTGGTCTGGCTCAGCCGCACCCTCTTCCGCAACCGGGTCCTGCTGGCCCTGTTCCTCGTGGCCGTGGTGGCCGGCTCGTTCTACGTCGGCTACACCACGACCACCACCAACCAGCCCCTCGCCTACTTCAGCACCCACACCCGCATCTGGGAGCTGGCGTTCGGCGTCCTGCTCGCCCTCAACGCGCCCCTGCTCTCCCGCATGAACACCGCGCTGGCGACGGTCCTGACCTGGCTGGGACTCGCGACCACCCTCGTCACCGCGATGCTCATCACCGAGCACACCCCGCTGCCCGGATACGCGGTCGCCGGCCCCCTGCTGGGCGCCGCGCTGATCATCGCCGGCGGCTGCGCGGCCCCCCGCCTCGGCGCGGAGAAAGTCCTCGACAACCCGGTCTTCAACTTCATCGGCAACATCAGCTACGGCTGGTACCTCTGGCACTGGCCGATCCTCATCCTCTGGCCGAGCATCATCGAGCGGGAGTTCACCTTCTCCGACCGGCTGCGGGTCGCCGTGGTCTCGTTCCTGCTGGCCATCGCCATGCACTACGTCGTCGAGAAGCGCTTCCGGGACAACGTGAAGCTCACCCTCAGCCCGTGGCGCGGCATCTTCACCGGCGGCGCGCTGACCAGCTCCGCCGTCGCCTGCTCGGCGCTCGCCCTGTACGTCGTGCCGCTCAACCTGCCGCTCGCCACCTCCGGAAGCAGCGCCGCCGCGCTCGGCTTCGCGGGCACCGACTCGGTGCGCGCGGCGGTCGCCCAGCGCACCGGTCCCGAGATCAGCGAGAGCGCGCTGCTGAAGGCACCCGACGACCGGGGCGACCACGGCTGCATCGACGACCTGCTCGTCACCGGCTACACCCAGCGGGACGAGTGCGTGATCGGCGACAAGGACGCGAGCAGGACCATGGTCCTGCT
>NZ_MUND01000322.1 GCF_002154375.1 Streptomyces glaucescens
CCAGCCACCCGTCCTCCGCGCGCCGCTCGTCCGGGCCCCAGTCCCGCTGGGTGGCCGCCCAGCGCAGATACGCCCGGTGCAGGTCGGTCGGCGGATGCCAGGCGCCGGTGTCCCGGCGCACCNNATCCCCATCCCGTCGACCGGCGCCGCGAGCGCGTCTCCGACGGCCACGCCCAGCAGCGTGCCGCGCACCCTGCTCCGGAAGTCCTGCTGCTCGGCCCGCCCCCAGACAGGCCCGGCTGTCGCACCCACCTAGACCTCCCCGGCGAACCGTCCGCTCCGCTCGTACGACGCGAGCACTGTAATCGAACGGGGGTGGTGGGGCTCAGGGGACGAATCGGTGGCTTTCAGCCGTACCAGTGAGTTCCGGCCTGGGCGCTCACGGTGACCTCCGGTGCGGGTGGCTCGGGACTCGTACGGTACCGGGGGACCTGCGCTGCGGGGTTGCGGCAGGGCTTGCCATCGGCTGACTTCCTCGCTCCCAGTGCCGAGCTAAGCCGCCACACCTGGCGTACGGCAGTCCCGGCAGCG
>NZ_MUND01000323.1 GCF_002154375.1 Streptomyces glaucescens
CGCCGGCGCCGGCGCGTACATCTGCGGTGAGGAGACCGCGCTCCTGGACTCGCTCGAAGGCCGCCGTGGCCAACCGCGGCTGCGTCCCCCCTTCCCTGCCGTCGCGGGCCTCTACGCCTGCCCGACTGTCGTGAACAACGTCGAGTCGATCGCGTCGGTTCCCGCCATCATGAAGAACGGCAAGGACTGGTTCAGGTCGATGGGCAGCGAGAAGTCCCCGGGCTTCACGCTCTACTCGCTCAGCGGCCATGTCGCCAGCCCCGGCCAGTACGAGGCCCCGCTCGGCATCACCCTGCGCCAGCTGCTCGACATGAGCGGCGGGATGCGGCCCGGGCACCGGCTGAAGTTCTGGACGCCGGGCGGCTCCTCCACGCCGATGTTCACCGAGGAGCACCTCGACGTCCCGCTCGACTACGAGGGCGTCGGCGCCGCCGGTTCCATGCTCGGCACCAAGGCCCTGCAGTGCTTCGACGAGACGACCTGCGTGGTCCGCGCCGTCACCCGCTGGACCGAGTTCTACGCCCACGAGTCCTGCGGCAAGTGCACCCCGTGCCGCGAAGGCACCTACTGGCTGGTGCAGCTGCTGCGGGACATCGAGGCCGGCAAGGGCGCCATGAGCGACCTCGACAAGCTGGCCGACATCGCCGACAACATCAACGGCAAGTCCTTCTGCGCCCTCGGCGACGGCGCCGCCTCGCCGATCTTCTCCTCGCTGAAGTACTTCCGCGAGGAGTACGAGCAGCACATCACGGGCCGCGGCTGCCCCTTCGACCCGGCCAAGTCGACGGCCTGGGCCGATCACCGCACGGAGGTGAACGCATGACCGTGACCACCAGCGCTCCCTCCGGAGGAGGAGAAGCGGCGGTCCCGCCGGAGGACCTCGTGACGCTGACGATCGACGGCGTCGAGATCAGCGTGCCCAAGGGCACCCTGGTCATCCGCGCCGCCGAGCAGCTCGGCATCGAGATCCCGCGTTTTTGCGACCACCCCCTCCTCGACCCGGCCGGCGCCTGCCGCCAGTGCATCGTCGAGGTCGAGGGCCAGCGCAAGCCCATGGCGTCCTGCACGATCACGTGTACGGACGGAATGGTCGTGAAGACTCAACTGACCTCACAGGTCGCCGAGAAGGCCCAGCACGGTGTGATGGAGCTGCTGCTCATCAACCACCCGCTGGACTGCCCGGTCTGCGACAAGGGCGGCGAGTGCCCGCTGCAGAACCAGGCGATGTCGCACGGCAACGCCGAGTCCCGCTTCGAGGGCAAGAAACGCACGTACGAGAAGCCCGTGCCGATCTCCACGCAGGTGCTGCTCGACCGCGAGCGGTGCGTGCTGTGCGCGCGCTGCACCCGGTTCTCCAACCAGGTCGCGGGCGACCCGATGATCGAGCTGATCGAGCGCGGCGCGCTCCAGCAGGTCGGCACCGGCGAGGGCGACCCGTTCGAGTCGTACTTCTCCGGCAACACCATCCAGATCTGCCCGGTCGGCGCGCTCACCTCGGCGGCGTACCGGTTCCGCTCCCGCCCCTTCGACCTGGTCTCCTCACCGTCGGTGTGCGAGCACTGCTCGGGCGGCTGCGCCACCCGCACCGACCACCGGCGCGGCAAGGTCATGCGGCGGCTGGCCGCCTTCGACCCCGAGGTCAACGAGGAGTGGATCTGCGACAAGGGCCGCTTCGCGTTCCGGTACGCGCAGCAGCGGGACCGGCTGGAGACCCCGCTGGTACGGAACGCCGACGGGGTCCTGGAGCCCGCCTCCTGGCCGGAGGCCCTGGAGGCCGCGGCGCGTGGGCTGCTCGCCGCGCGCGGCCGGGCCGGAGTGCTGACCGGCGGACGGCTCACCGTCGAGGACGCCTACGCGTACAGCAAGTTCGCGCGCGTGGCGCTCGACACCAACGACATCGACTTCCGCGCGCGCGTGCACAGCGGTGAGGAGGCCGACTTCCTCGCCGCGCGGGTCGCCGGCCGCGGCCGCGACCTGGACGGCACGGGCGTCACCTACACCGCTCTGGAGAAGGCCCCGGCGGTGCTGCTGGCCGGGTTCGAGTCGGAGGAGGAGGCGCCCGGCGTCTTCCTGCGGCTGCGCAAGGCCTGGCGCAGGCACGGGCAGCGGGTGTTCGCGCTGGCCACCCACGCCACCCGGGGCCTGACGAAGGCGGGCGGCACGCTGCTGCCGGCCGCGCCCGGCACCGAGACCGAGTGGCTGGACGCGCTCGCGAGCGGCGTCGGCCTGGAGGGCGACGGGGCCACGGCCGCCGAGGCGCTGCGCGCCGAGGGCGCGGTGATCGTCGTCGGTGAGCGGCTCGCCGCGGTCGCCGGGGGTCTCACCGCCGCCGTCCGGGCCGCCTCGGCGACCGGTGCGCGGCTGGTGTGGATCCCGCGGCGGGCGGGGGAGCGCGGGGCCGTCGAGGCCGGTGCGCTGCCGTCCCTGCTGCCCGGCGGGCGCCCGGCCACCGACCCGCGCGCGCGGGAGGAGGTCGCCGCCGTCTGGGGGCTGGCCGAACTCCCGCACCGCTACGGCCGGGACACCGGCCAGATCGTGGAGGCCGCCGCCACCGGCGAGCTGCGGGCACTGGTCGTCGCCGGGGTCGAGGTCGCGGACCTGCCGGACCCGGCACGCGCGCGTGCGGCGCTCGCCGAGGTCGGCTTCCTGGTCTCGCTCGAACTGCGGCCCAGCGAGGTCACCGCGCACGCGGACGTCGTGCTGCCGGTCGCCGCCGTCGCCGAGAAGGCGGGCACCTTCCTCAACTGGGAGGGCCGGGTGCGCCTCTTCGAGGCCGCGCTCAAGCCCGACCACATGACCCGGCGCCTCGCGCCCACCGACGCGCGCGTGCTCCAGATGCTCGCCGACGCCATGGACGTCCACCTGGGCCTGCCGGACCTGCGGACCGTGCGCACGGAGCTGGACCGGCTCGGCACCTGGGACGGCCCGCGCGCCACCGAGCCGCTGGAGACGGCGGCCCCGCTGCCCCGCCCCGCCGCCGGGGAAGCGGTGCTCGCCGGACACCGGCTGCTGCTCGACCAGGGCGTCCTCCAGGAGGGCGACGAGGCCCTGGCCGGCACCCGGCACGCCGCACACGCGCGCGTGTCGGCCGCCACGGCCGCCGAGGCCGGCGTCAAGGAGGGCGACGCGCTCGCGGTGACCGGCCCCGCCGGAACCGTCGCACTGCCGCTGGAGATCACCGAGATGCCCGACCGCGTGGTGTGGCTGCCGCTGAACTCCACCGGCGGCGGCGTCGCCTCCGACACCGGGGCGCTGCCCGGCTCCCTCGTCCGCATCGGCCCGGCCACGCTCGCGACCGAGGCCCCCAAGGAGGTGGAGGCATGAGCCCGTACCTCGCCGCTGAAGACCTCTCGATGTTCGGCCACGACCCGTGGTGGCTGGTCGTGATCAAGGCGGTGTTCTGCTTCGCCTTCCTGATGGTGACCGTGCTGTTCTCCATCGTCTGGGAGCGCAAGGTCGTCGCCTGGATGCAGCTGCGCATCGGCCCCAACCGGCACGGCCCCTGGGGCATGCTCCAGTCGCTCGCCGACGGCATCAAGCTGATGCTGAAGGAAGACGTCATCGTCAAGCGCGCGGACAAGGTGGTCTACGTCCTCGCGCCGATCGTCGCGGCCATCCCGGCCTTCATGGCGATCGCGGTGATCCCCTTCGGCCCGGCCGGCAACGAGATCTCGATCTTCGGCCAGCGCACCACGATGCAGCTCACCGACCTGCCGATCGCGATGCTCTACATCCTCGCGGTCGCCTCGGTCGGCATCTACGGCATCGTGCTGGCGGGCTGGAGCTCCGGGTCGACGTACCCGCTGCTCGGCGGTCTGCGCTCGTGCGCACAGATGATCTCGTACGAGATCGCCATGGGCGCCGCCTTCGCCTCGGTGTTCCTCTACTCCGGGTCGATGTCGACCTCGGCGATCGTCGAGGCCCAGGCGGACCGCTGGTACATCATCCTGCTGCCGGTCTCCTTCATCATCTACATCGTCACGATGGTCGGCGAGACCAACCGCGCCCCCTTCGACATGCCGGAGTCCGAGGGCGACCTGGTCGGCGGCTTCAACACCGAGTACTCGTCGATCAAGTTCGCGATGTTCATGCTCGCCGAGTACGTGAACATGGTGACGGTCTCGGCCGTGTCGGTGACGCTCTTCCTGGGCGGCTGGCGGGCCCCGTGGCCGGTCAGCACCTTCTGGGAGGGCGCGAACCACGGCTGGTGGCCGATGCTCTGGTTCACCGTCAAGGTGCAGCTGCTGCTGTTCTTCTTCATCTGGCTGCGCGGCACGCTCCCGCGCGTCCGCTACGACCAGCTGATGAAGCTCGGCTGGAAGGTCCTCATCCCCGTCTCCGTGGTCTGGCTGATGCTCGTCGCCACCGTGCGGACGCTGCGGAACGAGAACTACGACTTCGCCGACATCGCCCTGTACGTGGGCGGCGGAGTGATCGCCCTGCTCCTGCTCTCCTTCGTCGCGGACTTCCTCCGCGACCGCGGCCAGGAGCGGGAGGCCCCCGCCGAGCCGGCTGCCTTCGACCCGATGGCGGGCGGATTCCCCGTGCCGCCGATGCCGGGCCAGGAGCTGCCGCCGGTGCCGCGGCGCCGCTCGCGCCGCGAGCGGGAGCTGATTGTCAGTGGCGGACCCGATACTCACAGTGACGGATCGCCGGATGGAAAGGAGGCGTCCGATGGCTGAGGAGCCGAAGGAGGCCGGGCCTGCGTCGCCTGGTTTCCAGAACCCCGTGGCCGGCTTCGGCGTGACCTTCAAGGCCATGTTCAAGAAGCGGCTCACCGAGCAGTACCCGGAGCAGAAGAAGACCACCGCTCCCCGCTTCCACGGACGGCACCAGCTCAACCGCCATCCGGACGGCCTGGAGAAGTGCGTCGGCTGCGAGCTGTGCGCCTGGGCCTGCCCCGCCGACGCGATCTACGTCGAGGGCGCCGACAACACCGACGAGGAGCGCTACTCGCCGGGCGAGCGGTACGGCCGCGTGTACCAGATCAACTACGCCCGCTGCATCCTGTGCGGCCTGTGCATCGAGGCGTGCCCCACGCGCGCGCTGACGATGACCAACGAGTTCGAGCTGGCCGACTCCAGCCGCGCCAACCTCATCTACACCAAGGAACAGCTGCTGGCCGGCCTCGACGAGGGCATGGTCGACACCCCGCACGCCATCTACCCGGGCATGGACGAACAGGACTACTACCGGGGCCTGGTGACGGAGGCCGCGCCCGGCACCGAGCGTCAGGTCGCCCATTCCAAGGGCGAGGTGGTCCAGGAGGCCGACTCCACCTTCGGCGGCACCGAACCGGCGTCGGAGAAGGTGATCGGCCGATGACCACGCAGCTCGCCGCCTACTCCACCTCGACCGGAGAGGCCGTCCAGTTCTGGATCCTCGGTACGGTCGCGGTGATCGGCGCCCTGTGCACCGTCTTCATGAAGAGGGCCGTGCACAGCGCGCTCTGCCTGGCCGGCACCATGATCGTGCTGGCGGTGTTCTACCTCGCCAACGGCGCCTACTTCCTGGGCATCGTGCAGATCGTCGTCTACACCGGCGCGATCATGATGCTGTTCCTGTTCGTGGTGATGCTCGTCGGCGTCACCGCGGCGGACTCCCTGAAGGAGACCATCAAGGGGCAGCGCTGGCTCGCCCTGCTGTGCGGGCTCGGCTTCGGCGTCCTGCTGATCGGCGGCATCGGCAACGCCTCCCTGACGGAGTGGGGCGGTCTCGGCACGGCCAACGCGGGCGGCAACGTGGAGGGCCTGGCGGCCCTCATCTTCACCAAGTACGTCTTCGCCTTCGAACTCACCGGCGCCCTGCTGATCACCGCCGCCGTCGGCGCCATGGTGCTCACCCACCGCGAGCGCACCGAGCGCGCCAGGACCCAGCGGGAGCTGGCCGAGCAGCGCGTCCGCGAGGGCAAGCACCTCCCGCCGCTGCCCGCCCCGGGTGTCTACGCCCGGCACAACGCGGTGGACATCGCGGGCCTGCTGCCCGACGGCACCCCGTCGGAGCTGACCGTCAGCAAGACGCTGCGCGAGCGCGGCCAGATCAGGGACGTCTCCGCCGAGGCGCTGAACGACCTGCGGGCGCTGGAGCAGCGCGCGGAGGAACGCCTGGAGCGGACCGGGATCGAGTCGGCGGCCTTCAAGCGGACCGAGGAGGCGTCGAAGTGAACCCCGTGAACTACCTGTACCTCGCCGCCCTGTTGTTCGCGATCGGCGCCACCGGCGTGCTGATCCGGCGGAACGCGATCGTGCTGTTCATGTGCGTGGAGCTGATGCTCAACGCCTGCAACCTGGCGTTCGTCGCGTTCTCCCGGATGCACGGCAACCTCGACGGCCAGATCATCGCCTTCTTCACGATGGTCGTCGCCGCCGCGGAGGTCGTGGTCGGGCTCGCGATCATCGTGTCGCTGTTCCGTGCCCGCCACTCGGCCTCGGTCGACGACGCCAGCCTGATGAAGCTCTAAGGGGTCGCTGAAGTGGAGAACTTGATTGCGCTGCTGATCGCGGCGCCCCTGCTCGGAGCGGCCGTCCTGCTGTGCGGCGGCCGGCGGCTGGACGCCGTCGGCCACTGGATCGGCACCCTGCTGGCGTTCGTCTCCTTCGCCCTCGGCGCGGTCCTCTTCGCCGATCTGCTGGGCAAGGACGCCGAGCACCGCACGCTCACCTCGCACCTGTTCAGCTGGATCCCGGTCGAGGGCTTCCAGGCGGACGTCGCCTTCCGCCTCGACCAGCTGTCCATGACGTTCGTCCTGCTGATCACCGGGGTCGGCTCGCTGATCCACCTGTACTCGATCGGCTACATGGAGCACGACGAGCGGCGGCGCCGCTTCTTCGGCTACCTGAACCTGTTCCTCGCGGCGATGCTGCTGCTCGTCCTCGCCGACAACTACCTGCTGCTGTACGTCGGCTGGGAGGGCGTCGGTCTCGCCTCCTACCTGCTGATCGGGTTCTGGCAGCACAAGCCCAGCGCCGCCACGGCCGCGAAGAAGGCCTTCCTGGTCAACCGGGTCGGCGACCTCGGCCTGTCGATCGCGATCATGCTGATGTTCACCACGTTCGGCACCTTCGCCTTCGGGCCGGTGCTGGACAGCGTGGGCGAGACCTCCGAGGGCACGCTCACCGGCATCGGCCTGATGCTGCTGCTCGCCGCCTGCGGCAAGTCCGCACAGGTGCCGCTGCAGTCCTGGCTCGGCGACGCGATGGAGGGCCCGACCCCGGTCTCCGCCCTCATCCACGCCGCGACCATGGTCACCGCGGGCGTCTACCTGATCGTCCGCTCCGGCGCCATCTTCAACGCGGCGCCCGACGCCCAGCTCGTCGTCACCATCGTCGGCGCGGTCACGCTGCTGTTCGGTGCGATCGTCGGTTGCGCGAAGGACGACATCAAGAAGGCGCTGGCCGGCTCGACCATGTCGCAGATCGGCTACATGGTGCTGGCCGCCGGCCTCGGCCCGATCGGCTACGTCTTCGCGATCATGCACCTGGTGACGCACGGCTTCTTCAAGGCCGGGCTGTTCCTCGGCGCCGGCTCCGTGATGCACGGCATGAACGACGAGGTCGACATGCGCCGCTACGGCGGCCTGCGCAAGTACATGCCGGTCACCTTCGTCACCTTCGGCCTCGGCTATCTCGCGATCATCGGCTTCCCGGGCCTGTCCGGCTTCTTCTCCAAGGACAAGATCATCGAGGCGGCGTTCGCCAAGGGCGGCACCGAGGGCTGGATCCTCGGCGGCTGCGCCCTGCTCGGCGCCGCGATCACCGCGTACTACATGACGCGCGTGATGCTGATGACCTTCTTCGGCGAGGAGCGCTGGCGCAACGCGCCGACGCCCTCCCCGGCCGAGCCGGACGTGGAGCCCGCCGCCGAGACGCGCGGCGAGGCTGCAACCGATCATGTCGCTGCCGCGACGGGCGAGCCGCACCCGCACGAGTCGCCCAAGGTCATGACGATCCCGATGATCCTGCTGGCCGTCGGCTCGGTCGCGGGCGGCGCGTTCTTCAGCATCGGCGACCGGTTCGTGCACTGGCTGGAGCCCGTCACCGGGCACGACCACGGCCATCCGCCGATCAGCGCGGGAGTGGTCACCGGCGCCACCGTGGCGTGCATGGTGATCGGCGTCGCGATCGCCTGGACGCAGTACGGCCGCCGCCCGGTCCCGGCCGTCGCCCCGCGCGGATCCGTGCTCACCCGGGCCGCCCGCCGCGACCTGCTCCAGGACGACTTCAACCATGTCGTCCTGGTCCGCGGCGGCGAGCACCTGACCCGGTCCCTGGTGTACGTCGACCACACCCTGGTCGACGGAGTCGTCAACGGCACGGCGGCCTCCGTCGGCGGCCTCTCCGGACGGCTGCGCCGCCTGCAGAACGGCTTCGCACGGTCGTACGCGGTCTCGATGTTCGGCGGTGCGGCGATCCTGGTCGCCGCGACCCTGCTGATGAGGGCGGTCTGATACCGATGTCCTTTCCCCTGCTGACAGCGACGGCGGTACTCCCGGCGCTCGGGGCGGTCGCCACGGCCGCCGTCCCGGCCGCGCGGCGCACCGCCGCCAAGTGGCTGGCGCTGCTCGTCTCGCTCGCCACCCTCGCCCTCGCCATCACCGTCGTGGTCCGCTTCGACCCGGACGGCGACCGCTACCAGCTCACCGAGTCCCACTCCTGGATCGCGGACTTCGGAGTCCGCTACGAACTGGGCGTGGACGGCATCGCGGTCGCGCTGATCGCGCTGACCGCCCTGCTGATCCCGTTCATCGTCCTCGCGGGCTGGCACGACGCCGACCCCCTGGAGACCGGCAGCAGGCGGTGGCGCCCCACCCAGGGCTTCTTCGCGCTGATCCTGGCCGTCGAGGCGATGGTGATCCTCTCCTTCGAGGCCACCGACGTCTTCCTCTTCTACATCTTCTTCGAAGCCATGCTCATCCCGATGTACTTCCTCATCGGCGGCTTCGGGGACCGTGCCCACGAGCACGGCGAGCAGGCGGCGGCCACGCAGCGGTCGTACGCGGCGGTGAAGTTCCTGCTCTACAACCTGGTCGGCGGCCTGATCATGCTGGCCGCGGTGATCGGGCTGTACGTGGTGGCCGGGAACTTCTCGCTCACGGAGATCGCCGAAGCCCGTGCGAACGGCACGCTCGACATGGCGACGAACACCGAACGCTGGCTGTTCCTCGGCTTCTTCTTCGCCTTCGCGGTGAAGGCGCCGCTGTGGCCGCTGCACACCTGGCTGCCCAACGCCATGCAGGAGTCCACCGCCCCGGTCGCCGTCCTCATCACCGCGGTCGTCGACAAGGTGGGCACCTTCGCGATGCTCCGCTTCTGCCTCCAGCTGTTCCCGGAGGCCAGCAAGTGGGCGACGCCCGCGATCCTCGTGCTCGCCCTGATCAGCATCATCTACGGGGCACTGCTCGCGGTCGGCCAGCGCGACATCAAGCGGCTGGTGGCCTACGCGTCGATCTCGCACTTCGGCTTCATCATCATGGGCATCTTCGCGATGACCAGCCAGGGCCAGTCCGGCGCCACCCTCTACATGGTCAACCACGGGATCTCGACGGCCGCGCTGATGCTGGTGGCCGGCTTCCTGATCTCCCGGCGCGGCTCGCGGCTCATCGCCGACTACGGCGGCGTGCAGAAGGTCGCCCCGGTGCTCGCCGGCACCTTCCTGATCGGCGGTCTGGCGACCCTGTCGCTGCCCGGACTCGCCCCGTTCGTCAGCGAGTTCCTGGTCCTGGTCGGCACGTTCGCGCGCTATCCGGTGATCGGCATCATCGCCACCTTCGGCATCGTGCTCGCCGCGCTCTACACCCTCGTCCTCTACCAGCGGACGATGACGGGCCCGGTGAAACCGGAGGTCTCCGCGATGCCCGATCTACGGGTGCGTGAGCTGGTGGTCGTCGCCCCGCTGATCGCGCTGCTGATCGTGCTGGGCGTCTACCCGAAGCCGGTCACGGACATCGTCAACCCGGCGGTCGAGCAGACCATGTCGGACGTACAGAAGAAGGACCCCCAGCCCGAGGTGGAGGCGGCCAAGTGAGCGCATCAGCCGTCCACAGCCTGTGGACAACGGCGGCCACCGCGGCCGATCCGATTTCGAAGATCGACGCGCCGAAGATCGAGTACGGGCAGCTGGCGCCCATCCTGATCGTCATCGGCGCGGCGATCGCCGGCGTGCTCGTCGAGGCGTTCGTGCCGCGCAAGTCCCGGTACTACGCGCAGATGTTCGTCTCCGTCGTCGGCCTCGCCGCCGCCTTCGCCGCGGTCGTCGCGCTCGCCTCCGACGGATACGGCACCACCAAGGCGCGGATCGCGGCGATGGGCGCGATCGCGGTCGACGGTCCGGCCCTGTTCCTCCAGGGCACCATTCTGCTGGCCGCGCTGGTCAGCCTGTTCACCTTCGCCGAGCGGCGCCTGGACCCGGCGGCGCACGGCAACCGGGTCGACTCCTTCGCCGCGCAGGCCGCCTCCGTGCCCGGCAGTGACAGCGAGAAGGCCGCGGTGAAGGCCGGGTTCACCACCACCGAGGTGTTCCCGCTGCTGCTCTTCGCGGTCAGCGGCATGCTGCTCTTCCCGGCGGCCAACGACCTGCTGACCCTGTTCGTGGCCCTGGAGGTCTTCTCCCTGCCGCTGTACCTGCTGTGCGCGCTGGCCCGGCGCAAGCGGATCATGTCGCAGGAGGCCGCGGTCAAGTACTTCCTGCTCGGCGCGTTCGCCTCCGCGTTCACCCTGTTCGGCATCGCCCTGCTGTACGGCTACGCGGGCTCCATGTCGTACGGCACGATCGCGCGGGTCGTCGACGGCACCGTCACCGATGTCACCCCGGCCCTGGCGAACACCATGGGCAACGACGCGCTGCTGCTGACCGGCGCCGCGCTGATCGTGATGGGCCTGCTGTTCAAGGTGGGCGCCGTGCCGTTCCACATGTGGACCCCGGACGTGTACCAGGGCGCGCCGACCCCGGTGACCGGTTTCATGGCGGCGGCGACCAAGGTGGCCGCGTTCGGCGCGCTGCTGCGCATCCTCTACGTCGTCCTGCCCGGCCTGCGCTGGGACTGGCGGCCGGTGATGTGGGGGGTGGCGATCGTCACCATGCTGGGCGGCGCGATCGTCGCGATCACCCAGACCGACATCAAGCGGCTGCTGGCGTACTCGTCGATCGCGCACGCGGGGTTCATCCTCGCGGGTGTCATCGCCACCACGCCGGACGGCGTCTCCTCGGTCCTCTTCTACCTGGCCGCGTACTCGTTCGTGACGATCGGCGCGTTCGCGGTCGTCACCCTTGTGAGGGACGCGGGTGGTGAGGCGACGCACCTGTCCAAGTGGGCCGGGCTGGGACGCAGGTCCCCGCTGGTCGCGGCCGTCTTCGCGGTGTTCCTGCTGGCCTTCGCGGGCATCCCGCTGACCTCCGGGTTCGCGGGCAAGTTCGCCGTGTTCAAGGCGGCGGCGGAGGGCGGCGCGGCGCCGCTGGTGGTGGTAGGTGTGATCTCCTCGGCGATCGCGGCCTTCTTCTACATCCGGGTGATCGTGCTGATGTTCTTCAGCGAGCCCCGGCCCGAGGGGCCGACGGTCGCCGTGCCGTCGCCGCTGACCATCACGGCGATCACGGCGGGCGTGGCGGTCACGCTGGTGCTCGGTGTGGCGCCGCAGTACTTCCTGGACCTGGCGGGGCAGGCGGGGGTGTTCGTGCGCTGACGCGACCCCCACGACCACGGCTGCCCGGCCCTTCCGTCAGGGAGTGCCGGGCAGCCGTGGTCGTGG
>NZ_MUND01000324.1 GCF_002154375.1 Streptomyces glaucescens
CGGCGGCGGCGTCGGCGGCGGCGTAGGGGTCGCCCTGGATGTCGTCCGGAAGAAGAGATGCGTTCACGCGGTCGAGGGTAGCCGAGCATTGCCTACGCGCGTAGATGACAGAGCTCACGGGATTGGGATCGTTGTCTTGTCGTTTTCGACGAGGCGGTGGGGGCGAGAGGGCGGAGGGGCGGCCGTGACCTGGCTCAGCAGGGACGTTTGCGGAGTTCCATGACGTAGTCGTGGGGGGCTCCGGCGGATTCGGCCGCGTCGGCGATTTCGCCCAGATAGCGGGCGGAGGGCAGGCCCCCCTCGTAGCCGTTGAGGACGTACACCCAGGCCTGCTCCTCGCCGTCGAGGGTGTGCACGCGCACCTGGAGGCGGCGGTAGACGTCGAGGTCCATGCCGACCCAGCGGTCCAGGGACTCCTCGTCCATCGGGGCGATGTCGTAGAGGGCCACGAAGACCTGGGAGAGCGGGTCCTCGACGATCGTGGCGAGGGCGCCTTCCCAGCCGAGCTGCTCGCCGCCGAAGGTCAGTCGCCAGCCGTTCAGCCAGCCCGTGGCACGGAGCGGCGAGTGGGGAGCGCGGCGGTTCATCAGCCGCGCGTCGAGATTGCCGGCGTAGGCGGCGTAGAGCGACATGGGGAGAGGGTACGGCAGTGGGAACGGGTGTCACTTCGTCCACAGGGGCATCGGGGACGGCCCGGCCGGGCCCCCGGGGCGGTCGCACCTTGAGGCGTGCGGGACAATGGAGTACGTGACTCGGATCGTGATCATCGGTGGCGGACCCGGCGGATACGAAGCGGCGCTGGTCGCCGCTCAGCTCGGTGCGGAGGTGACCGTCGTCGACTGCGACGGTCTGGGCGGTGCGTCGGTGCTGACCGACTGCGTGCCGTCGAAGACGCTCATCGCGACGGCCGAGGTGATGACCACCTTCGACTCGTCGTACGAGGAGCTGGGGATCATCGTCGCGGACGACACCCCGCACATCGACACGCCCGCACGGGTGGTGGGGGTCGATCTCGGCAAGGTCAACCGGCGGGTGAAGCGGCTGGCGCTCGCCCAGTCGCACGACATCACGGCGTCCGTGACGCGCGCCGGCGCCCGGGTGGTGCGCGGGCGCGGGCGGCTCGATGGGCAGCAGGGCCAGGACGGGTCGCGCAAGGTCGTGGTGCGCGCCGCCGACGGCAGCGAGGAGACGCTCGTCGCCGACGCGGTGCTGATCGCCACGGGCGGGCATCCGCGTGAGCTGGCCGACGCCCAGCCCGACGGCGAGCGGATCCTGAACTGGACCCAGGTGTACGACCTGAACGAGCTCCCCGAGGAGCTGATCGTGGTCGGGTCCGGTGTCACCGGCGCCGAGTTCGCCGGCGCCTACCAGGCGCTCGGCTCGAAGGTCACCCTGGTGTCGTCCCGGGACCGGGTGCTGCCCGGCGAGGACCCGGACGCCGCGGCCGTCCTCGAGGACGTCTTCCGGCGGCGCGGCATGAACGTCATGGCGCGCTCGCGCGCCCAGTCCGCCAAGCGGGTGGGCGACCGGGTCGAGGTCGCCCTCGCCGACGGGCGGGTCATCACCGGCACGCACTGCCTGATGGCAGTCGGCGCCATTCCGAACACCGAGGGCATGGGCCTGGAGGAGGCCGGGGTCAAGCTGCGCGACTCCGGGCACATCTGGACCGACAAGGTGTCCAGGACCACCGCGCCCGGCGTCTACGCAGCGGGCGACGTGACCGGGGTGTTCGCCCTCGCCTCGGTGGCCGCCATGCAGGGCCGTATCGCCATGTACCACTTCCTGGGCGATGCCGTGGCGCCGCTGAACCTGAAGACCGTGTCGTCGAACGTCTTCACGGACCCGGAGATCGCCACCGTCGGCTACACCCAGGCGGACGTGGACGCCGGGAAGATCGACGCGCGCGTGGTGAAGCTGCCGCTGCTGCGCAACCCGCGCGCGAAGATGCAGGGCATCCGGGACGGCTTCGTCAAGATCTTCTGCCGGCCCGGGACGGGCATCGTGGTCGGCGGTGTCGTCGTGGCGCCGCGCGCTTCGGAACTGATCCACCCCATCTCGATCGCCGTCGACAACAATCTGACGGTCGAACAGATCGCGAACGCGTTCACCGTGTACCCGTCCCTGTCGGGCTCGATCGCGGAGGTGGCGCGGCAGCTCCACACCCGCAAGACGGGCGACGGCGGCTGACGGCCGAAACGGATTCCTCCCTGGTCACAGCGTGTTGTGGACAGTGCGCGCGGCATAGGCGGCGGGAGTACGCCCCTATACCACTTCCGCCCCTGCCGTGCGAACAACTTCTGTTATTCGGCGCAAACTGCTGAAAGCAGACGGTCGTTGGGGTTACTGTCAGTTTCGTGTTCGCTGCAGAACGTCGCCAATTGATCCTCGAAATGGTGCGAGCGAACGGAGCCGTGTCGCTCCGTGAGCTCGCCCGTGTCGTCCAGACCTCCGAAGTGACCGTACGACGGGACGTGCGCGCGCTGGAGGCAGAAGGACTCCTCGACCGCCGGCACGGCGGTGCGGTACTGCCGGGCGGGTTCACGCGGGAGTCCGGCTTTCCGCAGAAGTCTCATCTCGCGACCGCCGAGAAGACGGCCATCGCCGACCTCGCCGCCAACTTCGTCGAAGAGGGGGAGGCCATCGTCGTCGGAGCGGGCACCACGACCCAGGAGCTGGCCCGCCGGCTGGCCCGGATCCCCGGGCTGACCGTCGTCACCAACTCCCTGCTGGTGGCGCAGGCCCTCGCCCACGCCAACCGGGTGGAGGTCGTGATGACCGGCGGTACGCTGCGCGGGTCCAACTACGCCCTCGTCGGCTCCGGCGCCGAGCAGTCCCTCCAGGGCCTCAGGGTCTCGCGGGCCTTCCTCTCCGGGAGCGGGCTCACCGCCGAGCGCGGGCTCTCCACGTCCAACATGCTCTCCGCCTCCGTCGACCGCGCGCTCGTGCAGGCAGCCGCCGAGGTCGTGGTCCTCGCCGACCACACCAAGCTCGGCACGGACACCATGTTCCAGACCGTGCCCACGGACGTCATCACCCGTCTCGTCACCGACGAGCCCCCGGCCCACGACGACCGCGCGGCCACCGAGCTCCAGGCCCTGGCCGACCAGGGCGTCCAGATCGCCGTCGCGGGCACCGGTGCCTCGGGAAACGCCGGGGGCCACGGCAGCGCGGGGGGTGAGACGTCCGGTGCGGGCCGCCAGCCGCGCCGGGACGTCCCTCTGCCGGGCCCGCGCCGGGGGCAGGTGCCCGGCCAGCCCTTCCGCACGGCCGGGGTGATGGGTGAGCGTGAGCAGTCCTCGGGCGCCGAGCGGGAGCGGGCGCGCGTCGCCGATCTGCGGCGGCGTTAGACCGGGGCAGGCGGGGGGCGCTGGGCCGGGCGGCGCAGATGCGCGCGGCGTTGCTCCGTAGGGGTGCTGCGCGGTGCGGGGCGGTCGTGTGAGGGTGCTGTACGGCGCGGACACGCGGGGGTGCGGACGCGTGCTGCTGCGCGGCGCGGTCGTGCGGCGGTGCGGTCGTGCCGAGGTCGCACTCAGGGGCGCGTGCCAGTGGCCGTAGGGGCGCCACCGCGCGCCACCAGGCGCCGCCGGGCGGTGCGCAACGTCGCGCGCCCGGCGGAGGGAGCCCCCGCCGGGCGCGCAGCCGGACCTCGTGCGGTCCGGGTCAGTCCTTGATCTCGCAGATCGCGGCGCCCGACGTGACCGAGGCGCCGACCTCGGCGGCCAGGCCCTTGATGGTGCCCGCCTTGTGGGCGTTGAGCGGCTGCTCCATCTTCATGGCCTCCAGGACGACGACCAGGTCGCCTTCCTGAACCTCCTGGCCCTCCTCCACAGCGATCTTGACGATCGTGCCCTGCATCGGGGAGGCGAGGGTGTCGCCGGAGGCCACCGGGCCCGACTTCTTCGCCGCGCGCCGCTTCGGCTTGGCACCGGCCGCCAGGCCCGTGCGCGCCAGCGACATGCCGAGCGAGGACGGCAGGGACACCTCCAGGCGCTTGCCGCCGACCTCGACGACGACCGTCTCACGGCCTGTCTCCTCGTCCGCCTCGGTGTCGGCGGGCGCGGTGAACGGCTTGATGTCGTTGACGAACTCGGTCTCGATCCAGCGGGTGTGGACCGTGAACGGGTCGGTCGAGCCGGTCAGCTCGGGGGCGAACGCCGGGTCCTTCACCACCGCGCGGTGGAACGGGATGGCCGTCGCCATGCCCTCGACCTGGAACTCCTCCAGGGCGCGGGCGGCCCGCTGGAGGGCCTGCTCACGGGTGGCGCCGGTGACGATCAGCTTGGCGAGCAGGGAGTCCCAGGCCGGGCCGATGACCGAGCCGGACTCGACGCCGGCGTCCAGGCGGACGCCCGGGCCGGACGGCGGGTCGAACCGGGTGACGGTGCCGGGGGCGGGCAGGAAGCCCCGGCCGGGGTCCTCGCCGTTGATACGGAACTCGAACGAGTGACCGCGCAGTTCGGGGTCGCCGTAGCCGAGCTCCTCGCCGTCGGCGATCCGGAACATCTCGCGCACCAGGTCGATGCCCGCGACCTCCTCGGTGACGGGGTGCTCGACCTGGAGGCGGGTGTTGACCTCCAGGAAGGAGATGGTGCCGTCCACGCCGACCAGGAACTCCACGGTGCCCGCGCCGACGTAGCCGGCCTCCTTGAGGATGGCCTTGGAGGCGCGGTACAGCTCGGCGACCTGCTCGTCCGAGAGGAACGGCGCGGGGGCCTCCTCGACGAGCTTCTGGTGGCGGCGCTGGAGGGAGCAGTCGCGGGTGGAGACGACGACCACGTTGCCGTGCTGGTCGGCGAGGCACTGGGTCTCGACGTGGCGGGGCTTGTCGAGGTAGCGCTCGACGAAGCACTCGCCGCGGCCGAAGGCGGCGACCGCCTCGCGGACCGCCGAGTCGTACAGCTCGGGGACCTCTTCGAGGGTGCGGGCGACCTTCAGACCACGGCCACCGCCGCCGAAGGCGGCCTTGATGGCGATCGGCAGGCCGTGCTCCTCCGCGAAGGCCACGACCTCGTCGGCCCCGGAGACGGGGTCGGGGGTGCCGGCGACCAGCGGCGCGCCGGCGCGCTGGGCGATGTGCCGGGCCGCGACCTTGTCGCCGAGGTCGCGGATGGCCTGCGGGGGCGGGCCGATCCAGATCAGCCCGGCGTCCAGGACGGCCTGGGCGAACTCGGCGTTCTCGGACAGGAAGCCGTAGCCGGGGTGGATCGCGTCGGCGCCGGACTCCCGGGCGGCCTTCAGCACCTTCTCGATGTCCAGGTAGCTGGTGGCCGGAGTGTCACCGCCCAGGGCGAACGCCTCATCCGCGGCGCGGACATGCAGAGCGTCCCGATCCGGGTCGGCGTAGACGGCCACGCTCGCGATACCGGCATCCCGGCAGGCCCGGGCAACGCGGACAGCGATTTCGCCACGGTTGGCGATGAGCACCTTGCGCACGATGAGGCTCCCTCCTTGAAACAAGCCGAGTTTAGGGACTGCCGACACGGCACTTCGACCCGTCCCCAATGGTGAGCTTGCCCACACGGAGCGTGATTCGAGGCTCGCTCGACCCGAGAAATCCCTTGTCGTACCGCGGTACGCAGGACTCCTGCGGGAAACCCTAGCCCTCCGCTGTGGTCAAGGTCTCTGTCATCAGGTGCTGCGGGCCACTCTGTTTCTTTGTCGAGTCCCTACGAATGGCCCAACCGTTCTTTGCTCCTCGCGGGACCCTTGCCCAGACGTTTACCCGTTAGTAGCGTTCGCGCTGTCTCGAACGTACTCGGGGTAACAGCGGCCTTGCCCGCTCCGACGGCCGAAGGGCGGGTGGAACCGGTGGTGCGCAGACCGGTGGCATGGATCGTGGCGGTCGTGCTCTTCGCCGAGGCGCTGGGCGTGGCGGGGCTCAACTGGTTCCTCGGGGTCGTGGTCGACCGTCAGGACATGTCCCTCGCCGGGCTCGACCCGGACGTCATGGCGACGTCCTCGAAGATCGGCGGCGTGGTCTTCGGCCTCTACTTCGCCCTGTGCGGGCTGGTCGCCCTGCTGGCGGCCCTGCGCGACCGCCCGGCGGCCGGCCTCGGGCGGGTCCTGCTGATCAGCGCGGCGGTGGTGCACGCGCTGCTCGGGGCGTTCATGTGGGGACTGGTGGGGTGGCCGGCGTTCCTGTTCATGGTGCTGGTGCTCGGCCTGATCGTGCTGCTGCTGATGACGTACGACGGGCGGACCGAGGCGGAGGGGGCCGGGGCGCCCCCGGGGCCTGCGGGACCCGCAGGGCCCGCGGAGCCCACGGACTCCGCCGAGCCCACGGACGCGGTGTCCGGCCGGGGGCCCGCGTCGGCGTGAGCGGACGGCTGCGCGCGGGCGTGAGCCTGCCGGTGTGCGCCGGTGTGAGAGCCCGACCGCCGCGCGAGGGCGCCCTGCGCGCCCGCGTGCGGCGGTCGGCGGTCACGTCCACAGGTCGGTGATGTTGATCCCCAGCTGGGCCAGCAGCTTGCGGACGAGGGGCAGGCTGATGCCGATCACGTTGCCGTGATCGCCGTCGATGCCGTCGATGAAGGGGGCCGAGCGGCCGTCCAGCGTGAAGGCGCCGGCGACGTGGAGCGGCTCGCCGGAGGCGACGTAGGCGGCGATCTCCTCGTCGGTGGGGTCGCCGAAGCGGACGACGGTGGAGGCGGTGGCCGAGGCGTAGCGGCCGGTCGCGGTGTCGTAGACGCAGTGACCGGTCTGGAGGGTGCCGGCCCGGCCGCGCATGGACTTCCAGCGGGCCGTGGCCTCCTCGGCGTCGTCCGGCTTGCCGAGTGCCCGGCCGTCCAGGTCGAGCACCGAGTCGCAGCCGATCACGATCGCCCCCATGACCTCGGGCTTCGCGGCCACGACGGAGGCCTTGGCCTCGGCGAGGGCGAGGGCCAGTTCGGCGGGCGTGGGGGCGGTGACGGCGTCCTCGTCGACGCCGCTCACGATCACCTCGGGGTCGAGCCCGGCCTGGCGGAGCAGGCCCAGCCGGGCGGGGGACTGGGAGGCGAGCACGAGTCGGCGGCGCGGCTGATCAGTCATGCGGTCAGGGTAGCCAAGGACGCGCGGGCCCGCGGGGCCTCATCGCACGCCCAGCACGATCATCGCGAGCACCATGGCCACCGCCATGAGAAGGCCCAGCCGCCGCAGTTTCTCCTGCATGTCGCGCAGTTCCTCGGGCGGCTCGTTCTCGGGGTCGGACCACAGCATGTCTGCCATCGTCCGGCGGTGGGCGGGGGTGGCGCCTGAGTACGCGTACTCAACTTCCGCGTTGCGGGCCCACCCTTCCACGCCTCCCTTTAATGGTGCTACAGTTCCTTTAGTTAAAGGGACTGCCGTACCGTTTGAACTTGGAGGGTGTGTCATGTCGTTCACCACCGCCTGGACCGCGTCACCCCAGATGCCCAGCGAGGGCTTCACGCCGAACTGGTCGCGGGAGGGCTTCTGGGCCCAGTCCCTGCGCCAGGTCGTGCACCTCACCGCGGGCGGCCGACGGATCCGCGTCCGGCTCTCGAACGCGTACGGCACCTCGGCGCTGCGCATCGCGGGCGCCACGGTGGCCCGTACGGCGGCGGGGGCGGCCGTGGAGCCCGGCTCGACACGGCGGCTCACCTTCGACGGCACGGAGCGGACCGTCGTCCCCGCCCGCGGACAGCTCGTCAGCGACCCGGCCGAGCTGCCGCTGGCGGCGGGGGAGTCGCTGACGGTCACCCTGCACCTGGACGCCGTCACCGGCCCCGCGACCTTCCACGCCCAGGCCTTCACCCCCAGCTACCGCGGCGCGGGCGACCTGCTCGCCGACACCGGCGGCACCGGGTTCACGGAGACCACCGAGTCCTGGTACTTCCTCTCCGCCGTCGAGACCGACGCCGGGCGCACCGACGGGATCGCCCTCTTCGGTGACTCCATCACCGACGGCTTCGGCTCCACCCCGGGCACCGACCGCCGCTGGTCCGACGCGCTCGCCCGGCGCACCGGACGGCCCGTCGCCAACGCCGGGATCGGCGGGAACCTGCTGCTCAACGACTCGGCGTGGTTCGGCGAGAAGGCCGTCCACCGGCTGGGCCGGGACGTCCTCGACCACCCGGGCCTGGACACGCTCGTCGTGCTGCTCGGCCTGAACGACATCGGGTTCAGCGAGACCGACGAGCAGCCCACCTACCACCCGGCGCCGGTGGTGGAGGCGGACGAACTCATCACGGGCCACCGGCGGCTGATACGGCAGGCGCGCGAAGGGGGCCTGCGCGTGGTGGGCGCCACCCTGCTGCCGTTCGGCGGCTCCGACCACTGGGGCGAGCACGCCGCCAAGGTCAGCCACGAACTCGACGAGTGGATCCGCGCCTCGGGGGAGTACGACGCGGTGGCCGACCTGAACCGGGCCCTGGCCGACCCGGCGGACCCGGACCGGCTGCACCCGGCGTACGACTTCGGCGACCACCTGCACCCCAACGACGCGGGGTTCGCGGTGATGGCCGAAGCCGTCGCGGACGTGCTGTGACGCGCCTGCCGGCTCAGCCGGGCCAGTAGGTGCGCGCCCAGGTCGCCGGACCGGGCTGCGGCAGCCGGCGGGCGGCGATCCGGGACGGGTCCGCCCAGGAGTCCCGGGGAGCGGGCGCGCCGGGCGGCAGGGCGGCGGCCGCCGCGGCGCGGACCCGGACCACCGCCAGTGCGGCGGCCAGCTCCTCCGGGGTCGGGTTTCCCCGTACGACCTTGATGTTCATGACCGCTCCCAGGGTCCCTCGGGTTACAGGGGGATGTTGCCGTGCTTCTTCGGAGGCAGGGATTCCCGCTTGGTGCGCAGCTGACGCAGACCGCGCACGATGTGACGGCGGGTGTCGGACGGCATGATCACCGCGTCGACGTAGCCGCGCTCGGCCGCGACGTAGGGGTTGAGGAGGGCGTCCTCGTACTCCTGCATCAGCCGGGCGCGGGTGGCCTCGACGTCCTCCCCGTTCGTCTCCGCCTCGGCGAGGGTGCGGCGGTGGAGGATGTTGACGGCGCCCTGGGCGCCCATGACCGCGATCTGGGCGGTGGGCCAGGCCAGGTTGAGGTCGGCGCCCAGGTGCTTGGAGCCCATCACGTCGTAGGCGCCGCCGAAGGCCTTGCGGGTGATCACGGTGATCAGCGGGACGGTCGCCTCGGCGTAGGCGTAGATCAGCTTGGCGCCGCGGCGGATGATGCCGGTGTGCTCCTGGTCGACGCCCGGCAGGAAGCCGGGCACGTCCACGAAGGTCAGCACCGGCACGTTGAAGGCGTCGCAGGTGCGCACGAAGCGGGCGGCCTTCTCACTCGCGTCGATGTCCAGGCAGCCCGCGAACTGCATCGGCTGGTTGGCGACGACACCGACCGGGCGGCCCTCGACCCGGCCGAAACCGGTGAGGATGTTCGGCGCGAACAGCGGCTGGGTCTCGAAGAACTCCGCGTCGTCGAGGACGTGCTCGATGACGGTGTGCATGTCGTACGGCTGGTTCGCCGAGTCCGGGACGATGGTGTCCAGCTCGCGGTCCTCGTCGCTCAGCTCCAGGTCCGCCTCCTCCGGGAAGGCCGGGGGCTCGCTGAGGTTGTTCGACGGCAGGTACGACAGCAGCTGCTTGACGTACTCGATGGCGTCCTTCTCGTCGCCCGCCATGTGGTGGGCGACACCGGAGGCCGTGTTGTGGGTCCTGGCCCCGCCCAGCTCCTCGAAGCCGACGTCCTCGCCGGTGACCGTCTTGATGACGTCGGGGCCGGTGATGAACATGTGCGAGGTCTGGTCGACCATGACCGTGAAGTCGGTGATCGCCGGGGAGTAGACGGCGCCGCCCGCGCAGGGCCCGACAACGAGGCTGATCTGCGGGATCACACCGCTCGCGTGGGTGTTGCGGCGGAAGATCTCGCCGTACGCGCCGAGCGAGGCCACACCCTCCTGGATGCGGGCGCCGCCGGAGTCGTTGATGCCGATGACCGGGCAGCCGGTCTTCAGCGCGAAGTCCATCACCTTGACGATCTTCTGGCCGTACACCTCGCCGAGGGCCCCGCCGAAGACGGTGAAGTCCTGCGAGAAGACCGCGACGGGGCGGCCGTCGACGGTGCCGTAGCCGGTGACCACGCCGTCGCCGTAGGGGCGGTTCCTGTCGAGCCCGAAGTTGCTGGAGCGGTGCCGGGCGAACTCGTCCAGCTCGACGAAGGAACCCTCGTCCATCAGCAGCTCGATCCGCTCACGGGCCGTCAGTTTGCCCTTGGAGTGCTGCTTTTCCACGGCGCGGGCGGAGCCGGCGTGCGTCGCCTCCTCGATCCGGCGCTGGAGATCCGCGAGCTTGCCCGCGGTCGTGTGGATGTCGATCTCTTCCGGCTCGGACATCGGGATGCGGCTCCCTGCCTGCTCAAAAGGGGGGACGGTTACTCATCCGTAGAGTAGTGGGGGGCCTTCCGATCGGCAGTGCGGTCTTTCCCACACCTAGGGTGGCTTGCATGACGCCGCGAGATGCCTCAGGAGACAGCCGCTGGTCGGACCTCGACCGGCCGCCGCTCAACGCCGCCGCACTGCGCCGTGCCCTGGTCCGGGAGGGCGGCCTGTGGTCGGACCTGGAGGTGGTGCAGAGCACCGGCTCCACCAACAGCGACCTGGTGGCCCGGGCCGCCGGAGGGGAGACACCCGAGGGGGTGATCCTCGTCGCCGAGGAGCAGACGTCCGGACGGGGCCGCCTGGACCGCCAGTGGACGGCACCGCCCCGCTCCGGCCTCTTCTTCTCCGTCCTGCTGCGCCCCGCCGAGGTGCCGGTCGCCCGCTGGGGCTGGCTCCCCCTGCTCACCGGCGTCGCCGTCGCCACCGGACTGGCCCGCACCGCGGGCGTCGACACCGCCCTCAAATGGCCCAACGACCTGCTGGTGACCGTGGGCGGCGAGGAGCGCAAGGCCGGGGGCATCCTCGCCGAGCGGGCCGGAGCGGACGGCGTCGTCGTCGGCGTCGGCATCAACGTCACCCTCCGCGCGGACGAGCTGCCCGTCCCCCAGGCGGGCTCACTGGCGCTCGCCGGCGCCGTCGGCACGGACCGCGACCCGCTGCTGCGGGGCATGCTGCGGGCCCTCGAGGACTGGTACGGCCGCTGGCGGTCGGCCGGCGGCGACCCGGCGGCCTGCGGCCTCCAGGACACCTACGCGGCAGGCTGCGCGACCCTCGGCCGCGTCGTCCGCGCCGAACTCCCCGGAGACCGCTCCGTGATCGGCGAGGCCGTGGCGGTCGACGGAGACGGCCGACTCGTCATCGCCACCGAGGAGGGCGTGCAGGAGCCGGTGGGCGCGGGCGACATCGTCCACCTGCGCCCGGCGTGAGGAGGCCCGGCGCGGGGCTCGCCGGCCCGCGGCTCCGCCGCGCGGGCGCGAGCCCTCAGGGGCCCGGGACGGTGCCGCTGTGCGGCTCCGCCGCGCGGGCGCGACCAGCCACGGACGGGCCGCACCCGGCGTGCGACGGCACCCGGCGCCCCCCACCCCGCCCGTCGGCCCGACGGAGTGAGCTGGCGCACATCTGCCGTAGAGTTGAGGCCGGTCGATACCTGACCGTGGCAGATCGGAAGGGCAACAGGCGTGACCGTCGACGACACGGGCTCCGGCATGGGTCGTAACCCAGCGCCCGACGGCACCGACCCCGGCGAGGACCCCCTCGCCCTCCGTCTCGAACAGCTCATCCTCGGCGCCGAACGCCGCTACACCCCCTTCCAGGCGGCCCGCAGCGCCGGTGTCTCCATGGAGCTGGCGTCCCGCTTCTGGCGGGCGATGGGCTTCGCCGACATCGGTCAGGCCAAGGCGCTCACCGAGGCGGACGTGCTCGCCCTGCGCCGCCTGGCCGGTCTCGTCGAGGCGGGGCTGCTGAGTGAGGCGATGGCGGTGCAGGTGGCCCGCTCCACGGGCCAGACCACCGCCCGTCTGGCCGAGTGGCAGATCGATTCCTTCCTGGAGGGCCTGACCGAGCCGCCGGAGCCCGGCATGACCCGCACCGAGGTCACGTATCCCCTGGTGGAACTGCTCCTGCCCGAGCTCGAGGAGTTCCTGGTCTACGTCTGGCGGCGCCAGCTCGCCGCCGCGACCGGCCGGGTGGTCCAGGCCGCCGACGACGAGGAGATGGTGGACCGGCGGCTGGCCGTCGGCTTCGCCGACCTCGTCGGCTTCACCCGGCTCACCCGCCGCCTGGAGGAGGAGGAGCTGGGCGAGCTGGTCGAGGCCTTCGAGACCACGGCAGCCGACCTGGTCGCCGCGCGCGGCGGACGGCTCATCAAGACGCTCGGCGACGAGGTGCTGTACGCCGCCGACGACGCGGGCGTCGCCGCGGAGATCGCGCTGCGGCTGATCGAGACCATGGCGAACGACGAGACCATGCCGGAACTGCGCGTCGGCATCGCCTTCGGCACGGTGACCACCCGTATGGGTGATGTCTTCGGGACGACGGTGAACCTGGCCTCCCGGCTGACGTCCATAGCGCCCCGGGACGCCGTGCTGGTCGACAGCGCCTTCGCGGAGGAGCTGATCCGGACCGGTGAGGCGCCCGCCTCGGAGGCGGAGGCGGCCGAGGCCGCGGCCGCCGCGGAGAAGGAGGGCGAGCAGCCGCCGGCGTACCGCTTCGCGCTCCAGCCGATGTGGCAGCGGCCGGTGCGTGGGCTGGGCGTGGTGGAACCGTGGCTGCTCACGCGGCGGGACGGCACGGCGTAGCGCCGCAGCCCGGGCCTCTGCGGCTCGGGCGGTCACCGGTCCGTGTCCGGCGGGTCCACGCACAGGCCGATCACCGGGATGCAGAAACCGGGCTCGTCCGGGCGTTCGGGTGCCGGGGTGCCGGTGGTCGGCGTGGCCGACGGGGCCGGCTTCGGCTTCGGCCGCGGGGCGGCGCTGCTGGGTGCCGGTGGTCCGGGTGGTGCCGGCGCCGCGGTGGCGCCGGGGGCCGAGGGCGGATCCGGTGTGCGCGGGACGGTCGTCGCGTCGGGGGCGGCGATGCCGGTGTGCGTGGGGGAATCGGCCGCGGTGGGGACGTGCACCGTGGTCCCGGCGGCCGCCGTGGCCGCCCGGGGCGCCGCCCCGCCTTGCGCGGACGGCGCGGACGGGGTGCGCTCCGGTGCGGTGGCGAGGGACGCGGCCGTGTTCGCCGCCCGGTCCCCGAGGCGGCCGGTCGGCACCGGATCCGGGCTGGGGCCGGTCCGCACGGGACCGAGGCCGCCGACGACGCCCGGCTCCGCCGACAGCCGTACGAGGCTCAGCACCCCGGCGGCCACCACAAGCCCGCCCGCGGCGAGCAGCAGCCCGCGCCGGCGAGGACGCCGGTGCCGGCCGCGGGCCGGGCGGGCCGGGGGGTGGCCTGCGCGAGCCCTGTGGGTTGTGTCCGTCTTCGTTCCGCTCGTCATGCGATCGATCCCTCCCCGCTCCGCGCGCCCCCGGTGCGCCGTGGCGGAGCACGCTATGCGCTCCCCGGTTCGTGGGCGCGGGAGTCGGGCGGATGTCACTCGAACGAGGTGTCGGGCGTTGCGGCGGGGGCGGGAACACCCGCCCCGGGCCCGGGTCAGCGGAACTGGACCGGCGCCGACCCGCTCGCGGACCCCGGGGCGGCGGGATCGGGACGGCTCGGGGACGGCTCGGGGACGGCTCAGGGAAGTCCGCTCTTTTCCCCGCGGGGCAGGACTGCGATGATCGTGGGAGTGGAAGTTAACCCGCGTTAACCGGAGGGTGTCGTGAGCGAGGGCGTTGTGAGCGAGGAGCGGTTCGGGGAGTTCGTGCTGGTGCGGCGGTACGAGCGCGGGCATGTCGCGGAGCTGGCCCTCGACCGTCCCAAGGCGATGAACGCGGTGTCGACGGAGATGGCGCGGTCCGTCGCCGGGGCGTGCGCTGCGCTCGCCGCGGACCGGGACGTCCGGGTGGTCGTGCTGACGTCGACGCACGAGCGGGCGTTCTGCGTCGGTGCGGACCTGAAGGAGCGCAACTCCTTCACCGACGCGGACCTGGTCCGCCAGCGCCCGGTGACGCGCGGCGCGTACACCGGTGTGCTGCAGCTGCCGATGCCGACGATCGCGGCGGTGCACGGCTTCGCCCTGGGCGGCGGTTTCGAGCTGGCCCTGTCCTGCGACGTGATCGTGGCGGACCGTACGGCGGTGGTGGGCCTGCCGGAGGTGTCCGTGGGCGTGATCCCCGGCGGTGGGGGGACCCAGCTGCTGCCCCGCCGGGTGGGGGCGGCCCGCGCCGCCGAGCTGATCTTCACGGCCCGCCGGGTGGAGGCGCCCGAGGCGCGGGAGCTGGGCCTGGTCGACGTTCTGGTGGAGGAGGGGCGGGACCGGGAGGAGGCGCTGGCGCTGGCCTCACGGATCGCCGCCAACTCCCCGGTCGGCCTGCGCGCGGCCAAGCGTGCCCTCGGACTCGGTCACGGCCTGGACCTCCGGGCCGGCCTGGAGGTCGAGGACGCGGCGTGGCGCTCGGTGGCGTTCTCCGGGGACCGGGCGGAGGGGGTGGCGGCGTTCAACGAGAAGCGGAAGCCGGAGTGGCCCGGGGAGTGAAGGGCGGCGCGCCGGCCCGGGCGGGACTCCTCACGCCGGTCCGGGGCCCGCGCGCGTCACCGTGATCCCCCCCGAGCGCCGTCTCGACGTCCCACATCTCCTGAAACATCCCTAGCCTGGAGCAATGGGTGAGGACAACCGGCTCGCGGACGTGGTCGCGCTGGCGCAGGGGATGGCCGCCGCGCGTACCCCGCGGGAGTCGTGGCGGGCGGCGGCGGCCGGGGCGTGCCGGGCGCTGAACGGGAGCTTCGCCGCGCTGTCGGCGTGGGAGCGGGAGCTGGGGCGGCTGCGGGTGCTGGTGAACGTCGGCGACCGTGCGCCGGACGAGGCGGAGTTCCCGGAGGGCGAGGCCTATCCGGTGCACCAGTTCCCCGAGATCACCGAGTTCCTGCACGAGCAGTGGGCGGCCGGCGGGGAGCCGGACGCCTGGGTGGAGACCGCCGACGGGCCGACGGAGGGCCGTGCCGGGTTCGTGCACGAGCGGGTGTCGGCCCTGCGCCGGCGCGGGCGGGGGTCGTGTGTCGTCGCACCGATCGTGCTGCACGGGCGGGCCTGGGGCGAGCTGTATGTGGCCCGGCCGGCCGGGGCCGCGGTGTTCGGCCGGGACGACGCGGACTTCGCGACGGTGCTGGCCGCCGTTGTGGCGGCGGGCATCGCGCAGACGGAGCGGCTGGAGGAGGCCCGCAGGCTCGCCTTCACGGACTCCCTCACCGGTCTCGCCAACCGCCGCGCCGTCGACGTGCGGCTGGACGAGGCGGTGGAGCGGCACCGCAGGGAAGGGGTGGTCGTCAGTCTGGTGGTCTGTGACCTGAATGGGCTCAAGCGGGTCAACGACACCCTCGGGCACGCCGTCGGCGACCGGCTGCTGGAGCGGTTCGGCTCGGTGCTGTCGCTGTGCGGGGCGATGCTCCCGGGCGCTCTCGCCGCCCGGCTCGGCGGGGACGAGTTCTGTCTGCTCGCGGTGGGCCCGCCCGCCGAGGACGTGGTGAAGGTGGCCGACGAGCTGTGCCGCCGGGCCGCGGAGCTGGAGCTGGGCGAGGGGGTCGCCTGCGGGGTCGCCTCCACCGCGGAGCCGATCGGCCCGGTCCGTTCCGCTCGCCGGCTGTTCCGGCTGGCGGACGCCGCCCAGTACCGGGCGAAGGCCGTGCGCGCGGCCCGGCCGGTGGTCGCGGGCCAGGAGGGACCGGACGATCCGGTGGTGCGCCTGGCCGATGCCCCGTCCCGCGACGGGAGCACGGAGCGGCGGCGGTTCCGGGGGCGCGGAGCGTGAGCAAGGGGGTGTGAGTAAGGGGTGAACCCCACCCCCACTGGTGACATTTTCGAATTCACTGCGTACGCTCCTGAATATGGATATGCACACTGTGGTGGTGGGGACGTCCGGCGTCACCGCGACCGACGTTCTCGCCGTGGCCCGCGGCGGCGCCCGCGTCGAGCTCTCCGACGAGGCGGTGGCCGCCCTCACCGCCGCCCGCGGGATCGTGGACGCGCTGGCGGCCAAGCCGGACCCCGTCTACGGCGTCTCCACCGGCTTCGGCGCCCTGGCGACCCGGCACATCGGCCAGGAGCTGCGCACCCAGCTCCAGCGCAACATCGTCCGCTCGCACGCCGCCGGCATGGGCCCGCGCGTGGAGCGGGAGGTCGTCCGGGCCCTGATGTTCCTGCGGCTCAAGACCGTCTGCTCCGGGCACACCGGCGTGCGGCCCGAGGTCGCGCAGACCATGGCGGACGTCCTCAACGCCGGGATCACCCCGGTCGTGCACGAGTACGGCTCGCTGGGCTGCTCCGGCGACCTGGCCCCGCTCTCGCACTGCGCCCTCACGCTGATGGGCGAGGGCGACGCCGAGGGTCCGGACGGCGCCGTCCGCCCCGCGGGCGAACTGCTCGCCGAGCACGGCATCGCCCCCGTCGAGCTGCGCGAGAAGGAGGGCCTCGCCCTCCTCAACGGCACCGACGGCATGCTCGGCATGCTGATCATGGCCCTGGCCGACCTGGACACCCTCTACAAGTCCGCCGACGTCACCGCCGCCCTCAGCCTCGAAGCCCTGCTCGGCACCGAGAAGGTCCTCGCCCCCGAGCTGCACGCCATCCGCCCGCACCCGGGCCAGGGTGCCGCCGCAGCCAACATGCTCGCCGTCCTCCAGGGTTCGGGCCTCACCGGTCACCACCAGGACGACGCGCCCCGCGTCCAGGACGCCTACTCGGTGCGCTGCGCCCCGCAGGTCGCCGGTGCCGGCCGGGACACCATGGCCCACGCCCGCCTGGTCGCCGAGCGCGAGCTGGCCTCGGCGGTCGACAACCCCGTGGTCCTCCCCGACGGCCGGGTGGAGTCCAACGGCAACTTCCACGGCGCCCCGGTCGCCTACGTCCTGGACTTCCTGGCCATCGCCGCCGCCGACCTGGCCTCCATCGCCGAGCGCCGCACGGACCGGCTGCTGGACAAGAACCGCAGCCACGGGCTGCCGCCGTTCCTCGCCGACGACGCGGGCGTGGACAGCGGGCTGATGATCGCTCAGTACACCCAGGCCGCGCTGGTCAGTGAGCTGAAGCGGCTGGCCGTACCGGCGTCGGCGGACTCCATCCCGTCCTCCGCGATGCAGGAGGACCACGTCTCCATGGGCTGGTCGGCGGCGCGCAAGCTGCGCACGGCGGTGGACAACCTCACCCGCGTCATCGCCATCGAGCTGTACGCGGCCACCCGCGCCGTCGAGCTGCGCGAGGGCCTGACCCCCGCCCCGGCGACCCGGGCAGTCCTGGACGCGGTCCGCGCGGCCGGCGTCGAGGGTCCCGGCCCCGACCGCTTCCTCGCCCCCGACCTCGCGGCGGCGGACGCGTTCGTGCGCGAGGGCCGGCTGGTCGCCGCGGTGGAGTCGGTCACCGGACCGCTGCGGTAGGGGGAGCACGGCACGGCGAAGGGCCCCGTCCGGTGTGCGGACGGGGCCCTTCGCGGTAGGCCGCGGGTTACTTGAGCTTGCCCGCCTGGGCGTCGATGAGCGCCGCCGGAATGTCGTAGTCCTTGCCGGACATCAGCGCGCCGATGTTCATCGTGTAGTAGGTGGCGACGTTGTTGCCGTGCCGCACGACCTCGCCCTGGAGCTTGCCCTCCTGGCCCTCCATGTCGCCGGTCAGGGTGAACGCGACCGACTCGTCACCCGTGCCCGAGGCCTTCTTCCCGGTCACCTTGGTGATCTTCTGCTCCTCGCCGCCCGATCCGGCGGTGAAGCCGCCCGCGCAGGCCGCGACGGCGTCGGTGACCGACTTGAACGTCTTCTCGGCGCCGTCGCCGTCGTACGAGGAGAGGCCGACCACGGTGACGTTGATGTTCATCGAGTCGCCGAAGGCGTCCTCGAACTCACCCTCCGTCAGATCCTCCAGGGACTTGGAGGCGGTGTCGGTCGGCGACTTCTCCTCCGTCGCCATGGTGTTCGTCTCGGCCGCGGCGTCGCCCGGCGCCAGACCGGTCATCACGTACATGAGCGGCTTGCACTTCTCGTCGCCCGTGATGGCCTTCTTGTCGGCCGGGAACTCCGTCTTGTCGACGGCGCTGAACGTGAACCCGTCCACGTCGCCCTTGGCGACGATGAGCTTCTGCAGCTCCGCGGCGCTCAGCGCCTCGGCGGCGGGGGCGTCGTCCTGCGAGCCGGAACCCTTGTCCCCGTTCGACCCGCTCTCCGAACAGCCCGTGATGAGGGCGAGCGACAGCACGCTCACAGCAGCCGTGGCGCTCAGCCGCGCGCCCGATGATCTCTTCATGAGCGGACTATGAAGGCCGCGTCAAGAACACGTCAAGCCAGATCAGCAAAGGGCACTTACAGCCCAAGTCGCTCCCTGCGCACCGAATACACCACGAATCCGGCGCCCAGGGTCAGGCAGAGTGTGCCGCCGGCGACGTACGGGGTGCTGTCGAAGCTGCCGGTGTCGGCGAGCCGGGTCTCGCTCCCGGTTGTGCTCAGCGACGCGGTCGTGGCGGTGGTGGCCGCGGAGGCCGCCCTGGCCTGCGTCGTCTGCGTGACCTGCGGGGCCGAGGGCTGCTGTCTGGCCGGGGCGTCCGCCGTCGCGTTGGCGGAGGGGACGAACCACAGGGCGCCCAGCAGGGCGCCCGCGGCGGCGGCGGTCAGCAACGGACGGCGAGCGGATGACACGGAATATCGATCCCCTTGTGGCGCTGGCGAATTGGCCGTGTGGGGCGATGTTAGTGAAAGGCGCGGGTCACGGGAAAGTCACGGGCGCCCCGGGCCGTACGCTCGCGCCATGAGCACTGCAGAGACATCACGTTTTGTACGGCTTCGAGTGGAACTCGTCCTCGAAGTCACGGACGAGGAGGCGGTCACCAAGGCCGCGCTGCGCCGACTTGCCGCCGAGTCGGATATGCCGGCCGCGGAGCGGGTACCCGCCGAGAGCGCTGTGCGGGAGGACGCCGCGGAGGCCCTGGCTTATCTCGTCGACCCGTTCGACCTGGTCGGCGAGGTGCCGGGAGTCGACCTGCAACAGGCCTCCTGGAGCAGCGAGCAGGTGGAGTACGACCCGGATTCGCCGGACTGGGACCTCGACGAGGATGATGTCGACGCGGACGACGACGAGGGCGACGGTGAGGACGGCGGCCGGGTGTCGGGCGGCTGAGCGCGACGGGGAAAATAGTGCCCCGGGGCGGCAACCGCGCCCTGGGGTTTCTTCGTCTCAAGGGGCGCACTGACCGACACCCGCACCGTTCCGCCCGGCGGCGGACGTGGTGTGCCCCACACATGAGGGAAATGTGGAACGGGACGAACCGGTCGTAGCGTTGAAACCTCTTAACGGGGACTCTCGGGGTTTTTGGGGAATCGGCAACGATGGAGAAGCGTGTGATGACGAACAGTAAGCGGCGCAAGGGCCTGTCGGTCGCGTCCGCACTGCTCGGCGGTGTGCTGGTGCTCTCGGCCTGCTCCGGCGGCGATGAGGCCTCCGGGAGCGAGGGCAACGACACCTCGCAGGCCAAGGTCGACGAGGCGGCGGCGCAGAAGACCTCCGAGGCCCAGATCAAGATCACGCCCGCGGACGGCTCGAACAACGCCTCCATCAACAACTCGGCCACCGTCACGGTGAGCAAGGGCACGCTCGCCGAGGTGAAGATGACCACCGCGGACGGCACCGCCGTCGCCGGTGAGATATCGGCGGACAAGACCAGCTGGAAGCCGAGCGCCCAGCTGGAGCGCGCCACCACCTACAAGATCGCGGTGACCGCGACGGACGCGGACGGCCGTGAGGCCCATGAGAACGCGTCCTTCACCACGGTCTCCCCGGACAACAGCTTCATAGGCTCCTTCACTCCGGAGGACGGCTCCACGGTCGGCGTGGGCATGCCCGTGTCGATCAACTTCGACAAGGCGATCACCAACAAGGCGGACGTCCAGAAGGGCGTCACCGTCTCCTCCAGCAGCGGCCAGGAGGTCGCCTGCCACTGGTTCAACGCCAACCGGATGGACTGCCGTCCGCAGGAGTACTGGCAGGAGGGCTCCAAGGTCACCCTGAAGCTGGCGCTCGACGGCGTCGAGGGTGCCGAGGGCGTCTACGGCGTCCAGCAGAAGACGGTCTCCTTCACCATCGGCCGCAACCAGGTCTCCGTCGTCGACGCCGAGACGAAGCAGATGAAGGTCATGCAGGACGGGAAGGTCATCAAGACCATCCCGATCTCCGCCGGCTCGCCCGACAACAAGACGTACGAGGGCCAGATGGTGATCTCCGAGAAGTTCAAGGAGACCCGGATGAACGGCGCGACCGTCGGCTTCACCGACGACGACGGCAAGGGCGAGTACGACATCAAGGACGTGCCGCACGCCATGCGCCTGTCCACGTCCGGCACCTTCATCCACGGCAACTACTGGGGCGCGAAGTCCATCTTCGGCAGCGTGAACACCAGCCACGGCTGCGTGGGCCTGTCCGACACCAAGGGCGCCGACGACCCGAACACGCCGGGCGCCTGGTTCTTCGACAACTCGATCGTCGGTGACGTCGTCGTCGTGAAGAACACCGGCGACAAGACCATCGCCCCGGACAACGGCCTCAACGGCTGGAACATGGACTGGGCGCAGTGGAAGGCGGGCTCCGCGATCTGACGCGGGCTCACCTCGGCCGAGGATGCCGCCTCCCCCCGGGGGAGGCGGCATTCGCGTATGTCCGGCCGTGCTGCTCCGCGTTCGCGGGAGGCCCCGGCCGGTGACGAGCCGGAAGCGAACCATCCGGGTCAAGGAGAACAATTCCTGAGGAACCGTCCACGATGGGCCCGAGTCGGCGCGTTCCTATAGCGAACTCGTGACACAAACCTCTCTTGAGGCGGCAGATCACCCCCCGGCATACTTCCAGTTCCGGGGGGTGCACGAGCACGTGTGCGGGACCACCCCCGGCCGGGTGAACGGGGAATTCGCCCGGTACCACAACTCCAGGGGGAGTTTTGCGCAGACAAGCGAAGAGAGCGGGCGCCGCCGCGGTAGCCACCGCGGTCGCCGTGGCCCTCGCCGCGGGACTGACCACCCCGGCGTCGGCGAAGGCCGGGCAACCTGCTCACAGCAGCGCCGAACTGACGTCCCAGCACCACATCACCCTGATCACCGGTGACCGGGTCACGGTGGACGCCAAGGGACGCGTCGTCGGCGTGCAGCCGGCGAAGGGGCGCGAGCACATACCCGTACAGATCCGCAAGGCCGGCGGGCACACGCTCGTCATACCCGCCGACGCGGCCCGCCTGGTCGCCACCGGCAAGCTCGACCAGCGGCTGTTCGACGTCACCGAGCTGAACAGGTCCGCCACCCGCAAGGCCCAGAAGCAGGGCCTGAAGGTCATCGTCGGCTACCGGGGCGCCGCGGGCGCCACGAAGGGCGACGTCCGGGACGCGGGCACCCTCCGCCACAGCCTGAAGGCCCTGAACGCGGACGCCGTGCAGACCCCGTACGCGGACACGCAGGAGCTGTGGGACGCCGTCACCGACGGCGACCGCACCGCCTCCGGCATCGCCCACGTCTGGCTCGACGGTGTGCGCCGCGTCAACCTCGACAAGTCCGTCGCGCAGATCGGCGCCCCCAAGGCGTGGGCGGCCGGCTACGACGGCAAGGGCGTGAAGATCGCCGTCCTGGACACCGGTGTGGACGCCACCCACGCCGACCTCAAGGACCAGGTGGTCGCGTCCAAGAACTTCACCAAGGCCGCCGACGCCGGCGACAAGTTCGGCCACGGCACCCACGTCGCCTCGATCGCGGCCGGCACCGGCGCGAAGTCCGGCGGCAAGTACAAGGGTGTCGCGCCCGGCGCCGACATCCTCAACGGCAAGGTCCTCGACGACTCCGGCTACGGCGACGACTCCGGCATCCTCGCCGGCATGGAGTGGGCCGCCGAGCAGGGCGCCGACGTCATCAACATGAGCCTCGGCGGCCCGGACAGCCCGGAGATCGACCCGCTGGAGGCGGCGGTCAACAAGCTGTCCGCCGACAAGGGCGTGCTGTTCGCGATCGCCGCGGGCAACTCCGGCCCCGAATCGGTCGGTTCGCCCGGCACCGCGGACGCCGCGCTCACCGTCGGCGCCGTCGACGACAAGGACGAGCTGGCGGGCTTCTCCAGCACCGGCCCGCGCCTCGGCGACGGCGCGATCAAGCCGGACGTGACCGCGCCCGGCGTGGACATCACCGCCGCCTCGGCCAAGGGCAGCGTCATCGCGCAGGAGGTCGGCGAGAAGCCGGCCGGCTACCTGACCATCTCCGGTACGTCGATGGCCACCCCGCACGTCGCGGGCGCCGCCGCCATCCTCAAGCAGCAGCACCCGGACTGGACCGGCGCCCGGATCAAGGCCGCGCTGACCGCTTCCACCAAGGGCGGCGCGTACACGCCGTTCGAGCAGGGCTCGGGCCGCATCCAGGTCGACAAGGCGATCAAGCAGACCGTGGTCGCCGAGCCGGTGTCCGTGAGCTTCGGTGTGCAGCAGTGGCCGCACACCGATGACAAGCCCGTCACCAAGCAGCTCACCTACCGCAACCTCGGCAAGCAGGACGTCACCCTGACCCTGTCCGCCAAGGCCACCAACCCCAAGGGCCAGGCCGCCCCGGCGGGCTTCTTCAAGCTGGGCGCCACCAAGGTCACGGTCCCGGCCGGCGGCACCGCCTCCGTCGATCTCACCGTCAACACCAAGCTGGGCGGCACCCTCGACGGCGCCTACTCCGCGTACGTGACGGCGACGGGCGGCGGCCAGACCGTGCGTACCGCGGCGGCCGTACAGCGCGAGGTGGAGTCGTACGACGTCACCCTGAAGGTGCTGGACCGCGCCGGACAGCCGACGAAGAACTACAACGCCGGCCTGGACGGACTCACCGGCCTGGGCAAGAACAAGTGGTACACGCCGTACGACCCGGACGGCACCGTCACCACCCGCGTGCCCAAGGGCACCTACATCCTCAACGCGGGCATCTTCGTGGGCACGGACCCCGAGAAGTACGAGGGCGCCGACTGGCTCGCCCAGCCCAAGCTGAGCGTCACCAAGAACACCACGATCACGCTGGACGCGCGCAAGGCCAAGCCGGTGGACATCACCGTGCCGAACGCCGCAGCCAAGGCCGCCTACCTGTCGACCGACTTCACCGTCGAGACCAACGACAGCGTCTACGTCTACGGCTGGGGCCTGGAGTCGTTCGCCAACTTCCGCACCGCCCACCTCGGCCCGCAGGTCACCGACGGTTCGCTGTCCCAGCAGTGGGAGGGCCACTGGACCAAGGGCGCCAACGAGCAGTACGACACCAGCATCGGCGCCAAGGTGAAGCAGCTCGCCACCGGCTACACCAAGCACTACAAGCCCGGTGACCTGGCCCGCGTGAAGGTCGCCATGGGCGCCCAGACCGCCGGCAAGAAGGGCGCGATCTCCGCCATCGGCTGGCTGCCCGGCAGCTACGGCGCCTCCTCCATCGCCATCCCGCAGAACCTCCCCGGCACCCGCACGCTGAACCTGTCCACGCAGGGCGGCATCCGGTGGGACCTGGAGTTCGAGCAGTACGGCGGGGTGGACGCGGACGGCTGGCCGCTCTCCGAGACGTACTACTCGTTCGGCTCCGGTCTCGCCCTCAAGGCCGGCCAGAGCTACTCCAGGACGGTCCAGAAGCCCGTCTTCGGCCCGACCATGAACAGCGAGTTCGGCCTCTGGCGGGACGGCAACGAGATCTACGGCTACCTGCCGCTGTTCGCCGACTCGTCGAAGAACCCCGGCTCGTCGCTGTTCACCTCGGTGGCCACCACCCTCTACCGCAACGGCACCAAGGTCGGCACCAACGACGACCCGCTGTTCGGCGAGAAGGTGTTCAAGGTCCCGTCCGGCGACGCCGCGTACAAGCTGACCACCTCGGTCAAGCGGAGCAGCAAGGTCACCGCCTCCTCCACCCGGATCGACGCCAGCTGGACCTTCCGCTCCAAGAAGCCGGCCGGCTCGGCCAAGCTCCCGGCCTCCACGGCCCGCTTCAACGCCGTCACCGGCCTGGACGGCAAGGTCACCGCCGGAAAGACCGCGACCTTCCCGGTCACCGTCGAGGGCGCCGCCAAGGGCAGCAACCTCAAGGCGCTGCATGTCTACGCCTCGTACGACTACGGCCAGACCTGGAAGAAGCTCACGGTCACCAACGGCAAGATCACCGTGAAGAACCCGGCGAAGGGGAAGGCCATCTCCTTCCACGCCAAGATCACGGACAAGAAGGGCAACAAGTCCACGATCTCGATCTACAACGCCTACTACGGCAAGTAGCCGGCAACTGATCCGCCTCAGGCCTCGGCGCCGTCGTCACACCGACGGCGCCGAGGTCTTCGCGTCCGCCCCCCAGCTCGCCAGCAGGCGCAACGCGTCCGCCGACGGGGAGCCCGGCTCGGCGTGATACGTCACCAGGGACTGCTCACCGTCGTCGACCAGCCGGAACGTCTCGAAGGACAGCGTCAGCTCGCCGACCAGCGGATGCCGCAGCAGCTTCACGCCGTACGCCTTCTCCTTGACGTCGTGCCGCGCCCACAGCCGCCGGAAGTCCTCGCTCTTCACGGACAACTCGCCGACCAGCGCCGACAGCCGCGGATCGTCCGGATGACAGCCCGCGTCCAGCCGCAGATAGCCGACCACGTCCGACGCCTTCTGCTCCCAGTGCGTGAACAGATCCCGGTAGTCCGGCCGCAGGAACACCAGCCGCGCCCAGTTCCGCTCCCGCTCCGGCAGCTCCGACCAGTCACCGAACAGCGCCGCCGCCATCCGGTTCCACGCCAGGACGTCCGAACGCCGGCCCACCACGTACGCCGGCACACCGTCCATCGTGTCCAGCAGCTGCCGCAGCGCCCCGCGCACCTGCTGGGTGCGCCCCGCCACCCGCTTCCTGTGCTGCTTCGGCTTCGCCAGATGCGTCAGATGGGCGTGCTCCGCGTCACTCAGCCGCAGCGCCCGGGCGATCGAGTCCAGCACCTCCGCCGAGACGTTGTTCCCGTTGCCCTGCTCCAGCCGGGTGTAGTACGCCACCGAGACCCCGGCGAGCTGAGCCAGCTCCTCGCGCCGCAGCCCGGGTACCCTGCGGCGCCGCCCGAAGTCGGGCAGGCCCACGTCCTCCGGCTTCAGCCGGGCCCGCCGGGTGCGCAGAAACTCGCTCAGCTCCGCCCGCCGGTCCAGACCGGCCCCCCGGTCCTCGGCGGGCTCGGGCACGGCGTCGAGCTGTTCGTCCATACGTCCAGTATTCACGGTCGTACGACGACGAGCCTGACCCCGCCAGTGGTACGCACGGCGAACGTACGCAAAAGCGTGGTCTGGGTGACCGCCGTGATCTCCGGGAAGCTGGGTCACGTGCCCGGACGGAAGACGGACAGAAGGCAGCCGGGCACGAGACCCCCGCTAGGAGACCCCTCGGCATGACCACTGTCGCCGCATACGCCGCCCCCTCCGCCAAGGCGCCGCTGGAGCGCACCACCATAGAGCGGCGGGAACCCGGCGAGTTCGACGTCCTGATCGACATCAAGTTCGCCGGCATCTGCCACTCCGACATCCACCAGGCCCGCGAAGGCTGGGGCGAGGCCATCTTCCCGATGGTCCCCGGCCACGAGATCGCCGGTGTCGTCGCCGCGGTCGGATCCGGCGTCACCAGGTTCGCCGTCGGCGACCGGGTGGGCGTCGGCTGCATGGTCGACTCCTGCCGGGAGTGCGAGAACTGCAAGGCCGGCCAGGAGCAGTACTGCGTCAAGGGCAACATCCCGACCTACAACGGCATCGGCAAGGACGGCGAGCCCACCTACGGCGGCTACGCGCAGACGATCGTCGTCGACGAGAACTACGTCGTCCGCATCCCCGACGGCCTGCCCCTCGACGTCGCCGCGCCGCTGCTGTGCGCCGGCATCACCCTCTACTCCCCGCTCAAGCGCTTCGGCGCCGGCCCCGGCAAGAAGGTCGCGATCGTCGGTCTCGGCGGCCTCGGCCACATGGGTGTGAAGATCGCGCACGCGCTCGGCGCCGAGGTGACGGTCCTGTCGCAGTCGCTGCGCAAGAAGGACGACGGCCTGAAGCTGGGCGCCGACCACTACTACGCCACCAGCGACCCGAAGACCTTCGAGGAACTCGCCGGCACCTTCGACCTGATCGTCTCCACCGTCTCCGCCCCGCTCGACTTCGGCGCGTACCTGTCGCTGCTGAAGACCGAGGGCACCCTCGCGAACGTGGGTGCCCCCGAGGAGCCGATCTCCCTCAACCTGTTCTCGCTGATCGGCGGCGGCAAGACGCTCGCCGGCTCCATGATCGGCGGCATCGCCGAGACCCAGGAGATGCTCGACTTCTGCGCCGAGCACGGCCTCGGCGCCCAGATCGAGCTGATCCGCGCGGACCAGATCAACGAGGCCTACGAGCGGGTCCTCGCCAGCGACGTCCGCTACCGCTTCGTGATCGACACGGCGACGATCTGACGACCCCTGCCGGATGGCGGGCCGCCGGCCGGTGAGGCCGGCGGCCCGGGACCGTGGACCGGGTGGGGCCTAGCTGAGGCCGTTGAGGCCCCACCACTCGCCGTCGGTCCGCTCGCCGGCCGCCAGCGTGCCGGTGTCCCGGCCCTCGTAGGTGACCAGCCAGCCCAGGTGTCCCGGGTAGCCGTCGATGACGTACTTGTCATTGGTCACCGTGGCCAGGTCGGGACGCCCGTCGCCGGAGAAGTCGCCGACCGCGATGAAGTTCGCCATGGCGTTCCAGCCGCCGGAGCCGATCAGCTTGCGGGCGCCGAGCTTGCCGGTGGTGGTGCCCGGGTAGAGCCACAGCTTGCCGGTGGCCGCCTCGCGGGCGTAGAGGTCGGCACGGCCGTTGCCGTTCACGTCGCCGATGCCCACCAGGGCGTTCATGCTGTTCCAGCCGCCGGAGCCGATCAGCTTGCGGGCGCCGAGCTTGCCGGTGGTGGTGCCCGGGTAGAGCCACAGCTTGCCCGTGGCCTTCTCGACGGCGAGCAGGTCGGACCGGGCGTCACCGGTCAGGTCGCCGAAGGCGGTGATCTTGCTCATGCCGTTCCAGCCGCCCGAGCCGAGCAGCCGGCGGCTGCCCAGGGAGCCCGTGCCGGTGCCGGGGTACAGCCACAGCTTGCCGGTGGCCGCCTCGCGGGCGATCAGGTCCTCACGGCCGTCGCGGCTGAAGTCGCCGTGCCGGGTGAGGGTGTTCATGCCGTTGAAGCCGCTGCCGATGAGCCGGCCCGTGCCGTTGCCCGGGGTGAACCACAGCCGTCCCACGTCGTCACGGGCCAGGACGTCCGCCCTGCGGTCCCCGTTCATGTCCCCGAAGCCCTGCGCCTTCGGGGAGGTCTCGGAGTACCAGCGCGGGTAGGCCTTCTGGCTGCACTCGCGCTCGGTGCGGACGAACTTGATCGAGCTGGTGGTCGCGGTCGGCGACGAGCTGAGTTCGCCCGGCGAGTTCGGGTCCTGGGGGAAGTAGCCGCCCCAGGGCGAGTAGTCCTTGTCCTCGTAGACGCAGGCGATCACCTTCGTACGGTTCACGTACGAGCGGATCTTGTCGTCCCAGCTGCCCAGGTCCGCGACGCTCTTGCTCGTCTTCCACATCGAGCCGCCTGCGCCCTCGGCCGACCAGCCGCAGAAGTACCCTGCCGGACAGTCGTACGAGCTGGCCGCCGCCGGCGTGGCGCTCACGGCACCGAGGCCGGTCCCGGCGAGCACGAGGCCGACGACTGCCGCCGTACCCCGGGTCAAACGATTCCGCATGTGCTGCGTTCCCCTCCCATGTCCCGCGCGCCCGGAACCCTGCCCCTCGAACTCCGGGCTCCCCGGGCGGTCATGGCAGGTATTCGGCGGCTGTTCGACGCAAGCCAGGTGATCGTAGAACACGGGGGGATCCCCCGCATCGCAGTTCCGGCACCGCCGGTGTCAGCGCTCGATCACCGGCGAGGTCCTCGCGGCGTGGGCGAGGAGGTGAGCGAAGCGAAGCCACGGAAGCAGGGGCACGTGCGAAGGCGCGCCGCCGGTCCGGATGAGGTCGCCGAGATCGTCGGCGACGGCGGCGAGGTCCCTCACCGCCGGGCCGTCGAGGCGACCGAGAGCCGTGAGGCAGGCGCGGGCGACGGCGTCGAGCCGTCAGCCCGCGGCCGGGGCGACCCCGATCGGGCAGGCACGCCGGTGCCAAGGGGACGGTGCTGCCACGTGACCCATCGCTGCCGTACCTCTGCCGGCGAATCCCACGTCAGACGTCGCACCTTTCCACCACCGGGTTCGGGCTCTCCGGGAGGCCGTCACATCGACCTGGCCGACGCCATTCGAAAGGCCCTCGATGGCACTTGACCATGCGCTCGGCCACTGCGAGTGGCGGACTCGACTCGGCCTTGCAGCGTCTGTCCGGAGGGAGGGAAGGGGGACTCGGCGTGCCACCCGCAGCGCGGAGGCGACGGGGCGAGGGCGAACCGTCCCTGCACATGGCTCCGGCAGGCACTCGGCTCCTGCCCGGTCCGGGGCAGTCAGCCGGCCAGAGGCAGGGCAGCCGCTATCTCGTTCCGCTCCTTGCGGCCGAGCAACGGGAAGACGATCCTCAGGCCCTGCTCGCTGTCCGACGAAGAGACCACGAAGGAGGAGTTGAGTATCCGCTCCTTGATCTCCGAGCGGACGAGACCGGCGCGCGGGATCGTCATCAGGTGTTCCTTCGGCCGGGCGAACACAGGGTCCGCCCGGAAGATGAAGATGCGGCGGTCGGTCATCGCCAAGTACATGGGGGTCGGCGTCGGGATCACGGCCATTGCCCCGCCGCTCAGCATCGCTGAGGCTGCCGCGAACGCCGCCGTCCGGCGCACCGTGACGGAACTCAGGTTCACGATGGTCGTCACCTCGACCTGCTCGCCCGGCTCGAGCAGGGGATCGACGGCGGCCAGAAGCAGGCGGCGGCGCTTTCCGTTCACGGGGGTACTCCTGAGGGGTCGGGCATGAACCGTACGGGGCTGTCCCGTACGGCTTGCGACAGTCCGGCTCCCGTGGCGCCGCAGGGTGCCCGTGCGCGGAGAGCAGCCGGGGCGGACCCCAGCGCGAGGCCTGGCCGGGCGTGAGTCGTCGGCATACCTTGCCATACAGGTCAGGGGGCCATTGAAGTGCCCCGGACACCCGCGTGAGGAGGATGGTGAACGGGACGGTGGAGTCCGACGCCTCCGGCTCGCGCAGCCCCCAGGACCTGGCTCGAGCCGCTGGGCCTCCGACAGGTGCGCGCACCGCGGGCGACCGTGCCCCGGCAGGGGCGGGTTCGGCCGGCGGGCTGCCCGGTCGCGGGCCTCAGCC